>NZ_JAAIJR010000008.1 GCF_010915725.1 Thiorhodococcus mannitoliphagus | reverse complement strand
ACATGGTCGGACTCGATAGGGTCAGTCTGTTGAGTAAATCCCATCTTAACCGGGTAAACTGTTATTCGGAAATCACCTTAGGTCTCCCTGCTTCGGCGCTCGCCCCTCCCCCAAGAACTCCCACTCGCCGCGCGAGGTGAGCTTCGCGTTGCTGAGTTCGATCTTGTCGTCGCTTAGAAAATGCTCATCAATTGTTTACCGATGCGAGCGATCCCGCCCGAAATCCCCCCTGGCCCCCCTTTGCGAAAGGGGGGAAGTTGTTGGTGGACGCTTTCTTAGCTCACGGATGCTTGCAGTCGATTACCTCTGCGAACCGCCGCAATGGCCCAACCTTCCAGTGCTCCGGCACCTCCCCCAACCACTCCACCCCCGAGTCCTTGTAAGCTGGATAGCGCGGGAAGCTCATCCGGTGGCTTCCTCGAAGGGATTGAGAAGGCGCACCTCGGTTCGCTCGACATCCCGGACGTTGCGCGTGACCAGCACCAGATCGTGCTCCAGGGCGGTGGCTGCCAGCAGCCCATCCACAACGGGGAGCGGATCGGGGACGTTGATCCGTCCCCACCGCTCAGCAATGGGGGTTGAGATCGGCAGGATACGCGCGGACACCTTGGCGGACAGCTCGGCCAAGCGCGGCTCCAGACGCTCGGCTTGCGGGGCATCACGACGGCGCAGGCGCTCAATCCCGCAGCGAACTTCACCGATCACCAGCACCGAGAAATACAGCTCCCGCGCATGCACGGTCTCATACCAGCGCCTCACTCCCGGATTGGTCCGATCACCCTTCTGCAGCTCGGACCAGATGTTCGTATCGATCAGATATCCCATCCCGCTTCTCCGCGTCCCAAATCTCGCGAGCGTGCGAGATCGTCCTCTGAGAGCCCCTCCGTGGTGTTGACGATGAGCGTCTTCAGCCCTTCGTCGTCATCCTCGAGCGGCTCCCACATCATGACTACGCGCAGGGTCACGCCGCTCGGAACTACGTCGGGCAGCCGGATCTGGCGCTGTTCGGGTGTCACTTCGATCTCGATGGCTTGCATGGTCGGCATCTCCGGGTTCTGACGGACTCATTACACGCTACCTCAGCGCCAAAAAGGGGACAGATTTATTTTCGATACCTCTGGTATCTGAGAATCATTTACGCACATAAGCTCGACTTTGGCCATTATGGGGCTCTCGCAGTCAGCCCGGAGCCGTCTATCCGGTCGAGTGGGTCATCGAGATCGACGGCAGACAACTCACCCTGAGCCCCTTGATGGACGACCAGGCGTCGATCATCGTTTCGGCCAGTCCTCTTCCGGGTGGACAAGCGCAGCGCAGTCCGCCAACGCCGACGCGGGATTCGGTGGACTTCGCTCTCGCTCGTCCACCCTACCGACCCAACTGATGACCAAGGCCGAAGACCAAGAGTTCGACGGTCGCCGTTCCACCGGCGCCGTCTATTGGGAAGGTGCGACACCTCTGCTCGAAGACGGGCAAGAGATCGGACGTGGCTATCTGGAGATGACCGGGTATTGGCGGCGGCAGACGGGGCTTTGAGCCGCATGGCAGTCTTGTCAGTCGCCGGACCGCCCGCCGAGATGGCTGACAGTTGCAAGCATCCTGATCGAACCCGATCAAGGCCAGGCGATCACCTGCCCCCAAGTCGCTTCCGGTAACCTTCGCGGCCCGAAGACGCACTGGCTCGGAACTTGGTAAAGTTCCCACATGGAATTACAGAGTTTTGTCGTCTCCGCCATTGTGCTGCTGACCGCGGCGGCGCTCTCTGTCGCCCTTTTCAAGCACCTCGGGCTGGGCTCCATCCTGGGCCTGCTGGTCGCGGGCATCATCGTGGGTCCCTACTCGCCCGGCCCCTATGTGACCGCGCACGTCGACGATGTGCGCAGCTTCACCGAGCTGGGCGTGGTGCTGCTGCTCTTCATGATCGGTCTGGAGATGCAGCCCAAGCGTCTCTGGGCGCTCAGACGCGAGGTCTTTGGTCTCGGCACGGTGCAGATCCTGCTTTGCGGCATCGGCATCGCGGCCTATATCTCCCTCTACGAGGCGTCCTGGCAGGCCGCGCTCATCATCGGGCTGACCATGGCGCTATCCTCGACCGCGCTGGTCATGCAGTTGCTGCACGAGCGCGGTGACCTGGCCACCCGGCACGGGACCAGCGCCTTCGCCATCCTGCTGATGCAGGACCTGGCGGTGGTGCCCATGCTCGCCATCGTACCCTTGCTCTCCGACCTCGGGTCCGCCTCGTCCGAGCTACCCTTCGCCCAGCAGGCGCTGACGCTGGTCGGGATGTTCGCACTGGTGATCGTCTGCGGCCGCTACGTCGTCCCATTCGCGCTGGATCGCCTATTGCGTCAGAACAATCGCGAGGCCTTCGCCCTGGTCGTCATGCTGGCGGTCTTCCTCTCGGCCTGGGCCATGCACGAGGCCGGCCTTTCCATGGCGCTCGGGGCCTTCATGATGGGCATGCTGCTATCCACGTCGCGCTTCAGCTTCCAGATCCAGGCCCATATCGAGCCCTTCAAGGGGCTGCTGATGAGCCTCTTCTTCGTCGCCGTAGGCATGTCGATCGACCTGCCGGCGATCGCCGCCCAGCCGCTGTTGCTCGCACAGCATGTGATCGTCATCGTCGCCATCAAGCTGGTGGTGCTGTTCCTGATCGCCCTGCTCTTCGGACTGCCGCGCGGGGTGGCGACCCGGGTGGCCTTCCTGCTCGCGCAAAACGGCGAGTTCGGCTTCGTGCTCTTCGGCTTCGCCAAGGCCATGGGCGTGATCGGCGAGTCGACCTTCGTCATCGCCGTCAGCGTCATCTCGGTGAGCATGCTGCTCACACCGCTGCTGGTGCGCATCGGCGACAACCTGGCCCGCCGCGCCGAGCGGCGCAGGGTCGCACCGGGATCCTTCGACCTCGAGGCAACCGGCGTCACGCCCAGGGGGCGCGTGGTCGTCGCCGGCTACGGGCGCGTCGGCCATACCATCGCGACCCTGCTGGAGGTGAATCAGATCCCCTTCATCGCCTTCGACACCAACCCGGCCAATGTCGAGCGCGGCGTGCGCGACGGCCGCGCCGTCTACTATGGCGACATTGGCGACATGGAACTGCTCGACGCTGCCCAGGTCGGCAGTGCCTCGCTCGTCATCCTGACCATCGATCACGGGCCGACGGCGTTGCGAGCCGTCTCGCACATCCGTAACGCCCATCCCCAAGTGCCCGTCATCGCGCGCGCAAGGGATCTGGAGGCCTGCGGCAGCCTGATCCGCGCGGGGGCGACTCGGGCCTATCCGGAGGCGATCGAGAGCAGTCTGCGACTGGGCGCCGAGGCGCTGCAGATGCTTGGTGCATCCACCGAGGACGTGGATTCGCTGCTGCAGGGCGTGCGCAGTCAAAACTACGCGCAGGTTGTGGACTGAACCTAAACAGGGCTTTCAGCGCCCGCGCGGGATTGCCGCGCCCAGGCCATTGAAAGCAGCCGGGATGCCAAGAGCACCGCATCCGACCCAAGGCCCAGGTTGCCGTGGCTCGCCAAACTCAGTAGGCTTTTGCGCCGCATAACATAAACGACTGATTCGAGGACACTTCGACGATGGAAAACCCAACGACGGATAGCGCCGCCGAGCATGCGCGGTTCAACATGATTCAGCAGCAAGTCCGACCGTGGAGCGTCCTGGACGATCGCGTCTTGGACGTCATGGGGCAGCTCCAGCGCGAAGACTTCGTGCCGGATGCCTACCGTGGTCTGGCCTACGCGGACATCGAGATCCCGATCGGCGAGGGCAGCTGCATGCTGCCCCCGAAGCTCGTCGGCCATCTGCTTCAGTCCGTTAACGTCGCGCCGGGAGACAAGGCCCTGGAGATTGGGACCGGCACGGGCTATGTGACGACCTGTCTCAGCAAGCTGGGTGCCCGCGTCATCAGCGTCGAGATCGACCCCGCGCTTGCCGCCGCCGCGCACGCGCGTTTGTCCGCGCTCAAGGTGAAACAAGTCGACGTCCAGGAAGCTGACGGACTCGCGGGCCGCATCCCGGGCGGGCCTTACAACGTCATTGCCATCACCGGCTCCATGCCAACCGAAGACTCGCTGTCGCTCTTCCAGGACCAGCTCGCGATCGGCGGCCGGCTCTTCTGCATTCTCGGCACCGAGCCTGTCATGCAGTGCTTGCGCATCACCCGCGAGAGCGCGAGCGTTCTCCGTCGCGACGCATTGATCGAGACCAGCGTGCCGCCCCTGCGCAATGTCGTCGAGCCAGAAACCTTCGAGCTTTAGCAGGGCCAGCGACTTGCCATTGGCGCGGACGCCAGTGTCTTTATCAAGCGGAAAACATTGGCGCAAATCACCTCGCGCTATTAGCCCTATCAATCCTTGATTTTGATGAGGCTAATAGCGCACACTCCTTCGGCTCCCGTATCGTCGGCAGCACAGACGTATAACGATTTCGGAGGACAGGCCAATGAGTACCCATCCGGCCCACATGCCCCTGTGCCAACGCGCATCTTCGCAGCTCCTAATCATCGACGCTCAGGAGCGGCTCGCCGCCGCCATGCCCATGGACGAGGTCGAACTCGTCGTGGAGAA
This sequence comes from Thiorhodococcus mannitoliphagus, assembly GCF_010915725.1. GTDB lineage: Bacteria > Pseudomonadota > Gammaproteobacteria > Chromatiales > Chromatiaceae > Thiorhodococcus > Thiorhodococcus mannitoliphagus. Next base: position 72,190 of record NZ_JAAIJR010000008.1, on the reverse strand, counting down.
CATCAATCGGCTGATCACTGCAGCGAAGATCCTGGGCATTCCGGTCATCGCGACCCAGCACAACTCGAAGGGGCTCGGCCCCATCATCGAGACCATCCGCAGCAATATGCCGGACGACCATGAGCCGACCGAGAAGACGGCCTTCTCCTGCTGCACGGCGACCGGCTTCGAGCGCAACATCTCGCTGCACCCCGACCGGCGCCAGCTCGTCGTCGTAGGCATGGAGGCACACATCTGCATCTCGCAGACGGTGTCCGGTCTGCAGCGCTGGGGCTATCAGGTCTTCGTGCCGTCCGACGGCGTCATCTCCCGCAAGCCAGCCTGCAAGCAGAATGTGCTCGACCGGATGCGCCATGGCGGAGTCCAAGTCGTCTGCACCGAGTCCGTCGGCTTCGAATGGATCGGCGACTCCAGTGACGACCAGTTCCGCGACGTCTGGTCGCTGTTCAAATAGCCGAAGGACCTGGCTCGCCAGCCTCGACGCCTGCGTCCAGCACCGCCATCAGGCGGTCCAGGGCGCCGCGATTGCGCTCCACCACGACACGGCCTTGCTCGCCCACCTGGGCGCGCAAGGCCGCGTCGCTCAGCCAGCTACTCATGACCTCGGCGAGTTCGGCGGCATCGGCGACACGCGCTGCCGCCCCCTCCTCTACCATCATTGCCGTAATCTGGGCGAAGTTGAAGGTGTGAGGCCCCACCACCATGGGGACACCCGCGGCTGCGGCCTCTAAGAGATTGTGCCCACCGGTCGGGACCAGACTGCCGCCAATGAAGGCGGCATCGCCCGCCGCGAGAAAGGCCGCGAGTTCCCCCATGGTATCGCCGAGCAAGACTGCAGTATCCTCGCGGCAAGGCTCATGGTGACTGCGTCTCACCATGGCGAACCCGTACCGCTCGACCAAGACGGCGACGCGGCCGAAGCGCTCCGGGTGGCGCGGCACCAGGACCAAGAGGGCGTTCGGCAAACGCTCCAGCACCCGGCGATGCGCCTCTAGTAGAGGCCCCTCCTCGCCCTCGTGCGTGCTCGCCGCGACCCAAACTGGACGCTGGATCCCCCAGGCTCGACGCAATGTCTCGGCCAGCTCGCGCCGGCTCGCGGGCTGGTGCAGGTCGAACTTGATGCTGCCCGTGACTTGCACACGTTTAGGCTCCGCGCCAAGCCCCACGAATCGCTGCGCGTCCGCCTCGGTCTGCGCCGCGATGCGGGAAAACCGCCGCAGCGTCTCTCCGGTGAGCCGCGCCAGCCGCGCATAGCCGCGTGCCGAGCGCGCCGACAGCCGCGCATTGGCCAGCATGACCGGGATGCCGCGGGGCTCGCAGGCCGCCAGCATGTTGGGCCAGATCTCGGTCTCGACCACGACCACGAGAGACGGGCGCACCTGAACCAAGAACCGCCGCATGACGCCCGGCAAGTCGTAAGGCGTATAGCGATGCTCGACCCTGTCACCGCAGAGATCTTGCAGACGCGCCGCGCCCGTGGGCGTCGTCGTGGTCACCAGGATGCGCAAGGCCGGATCACGGCCGCGCAGGCGCCGGATCAGCAGCTCCGCAGCCTGCACTTCACCAACCGAGACGGCATGAATCCAGAGGTCGGCCCGCGGCGCCGGATGCCCCAATGCCAGCCGCTCGCCAATGCGCCGTCGGTACTCAGGCGCCCTGAAGCTGCGCACATAGAGCCGGAGCAGCGCGATCGGCAAGATCAAGCGCAAGAGGAGCGAATAGAGTCCGAGGGTCATGCGTGAGGCCAGCACCGATCTCAATGGTCCCGGATCGCGCCGATGATGCGGCTCGTCGAACGACCTGGGAGAAAGTCGAGGACGCGGACCTCACCGCCAGTCGCGCGCACACAATCGGCCCCGGCAATCTGATCCGGCCGATAGTCCCCGCCCTTGACCAGGATATCCGGCTTGACCTGGCAGATCAGGGACGCTGGCGTGTCCTCGCCGAAGGGACAGACCCAATCGACCGAGGCGAGCCCCGCGAGCACCGCCATGCGCTGCTCGACGCCATTGACGGGTCGACCCTCGCCCTTGAGACGTTGCACCGAGGCGTCGTCGTTGACCGCGACCACGAGCCGATCGCCGAGCCCTTTTGCCTGCTGGAGATAGGCGACATGGCCCTCGTGCAGGATGTCGAAACACCCGTTGGTCATGACCACGCGCTCGCCCGCCGCGCGTGCCGCAGCAACCGCCGCAGTCAGCGCGGCGCTGTCGAGGACAGGCTGCCAGGCGTGCCCCTGATAGGCCCGCTGCAGCTCGGCGGCCGTTACGGTAGCCGTGCCCAGTTTGGCGACGGCTAGCCCTGCCGCGCAGTTGGCCAAGGCGCAAGCCTCGGCCAGCGCGACATCGGCGCTCAGCGCCGCCGCCAGGGTCGCAATCACAGTATCGCCCGCGCCGGTGACGTCGAAGACCTCGCGTGCCTGGGTCGGCAAATGCAGGGCCTCCGCGTCGGACCGCAGCAGCAGCATGCCGCGCTCACCCAGGGTCACCAGCAAGGCGTCGAGCCGCAGCTCCGCCCGCAACCGCTGGCCCTTCTCAATGAGCATGGCGTCATCCACGCAGGCGCCGACGATCTCCTCGAGTTCCCCCCGATTGGGGGTCAGCAAGGTCGCGCCGCGATAGCGCGTGAAATCCCGCCCCTTCGGATCGACGAGCACGGGCTTGCCCAGGGCCTTTGCGACCGCGATCAAAGCCTGCGGGTCGGCCAGGGTGCCCTTGGCATAGTCGGAAAGCAGCAGCAGATCGGCGTCGGCCAGGGCATCCTCGACCAGTTTCGGCAAGGGATCGACGTCCGCGGGGATGAGGGACTGCTCGAAGTCGAGTCGGATGAGCTGTTGGTGGTGGCTCAGCACACGCAGTTTGGTGATGGTCGGAATGTCGTCGCGGCGATGAAGGTACACCTGAATACCGCGAGCCTGGAGTCTCGCGGCAAGCAGATCGGCCGCCTCATCGGCGCCGGTGACGCCGACCACGGCCGTGCTCGCGCCCAGCGCAGCCAAATTGAGCGCGACATTGGCGGCACCACCCGGACGATCCTCGACCTGCTCGACATGGACCACGGGCACCGGCGCCTCCGGCGAGATGCGCCGCGTCGCGCCCGTCCAATAGCGGTCGAGCATGACATCGCCGGCCACCAAGATGCGGGCACGGCTGAGGTCGGGGAAGCTAGGCAGAGGGGTGCGGCTCAAGATCGGCTCCGGTGGTCCAGGCGCCGGTGCGTCCGGCGGGCACAGATTCTACTGGATTGTCGCCCCCTTGGCCTTGGCGGCCATGAGTTCGTCGATGAGACGCGGGCGCCCGATCCCCGAGTCCTGAGCATCATCGATCTGGATGCGCTTCCGCGCCAGCCTCCAACGCCGCATAGCAAGCAGTGTCGGCGGCACTGAGCGCGACCTCGAGCCCGGGAAGGCTCGCGTCGATCAGCACCGATCTTCTTGTTGTTCTTGTCCGTCGGCATGATCGGGGCGTCGCTGCCACGCCTCCTTTGCGTCATGGAGCGCCCATCGCCGCCACTCGGCGAGTGCGGGCTTGGGGGCATGCTTCATCGCCAGCTTCCACCAGACGCCGAGCAGATTGTCGCCGTAAGAAATCGCCTTGCGCGGCAGAATCAGGGGATGGTCCGCCGGCGTTGCCGCACCCCGTAGACAGGTGGTCGCACTCCGATAGCCGGCTTCAGCGGCCAGGTGCAGGGTCTCGCGGTCGAAGCTGCCGAAGGGGTAGCAGAGGTGATCGACCGCTTCGCCCAAGACGTCCTCGAGCGCCGCCTTGCTATCCCGGATCTCGCGGCGCTTGGTCGCCAAGTCGACCTCGCCGAGCTTCACATGGTTGGCCGTATGCGAGCCAACGGTGATCCCCGCCGCACGCATTTCGCGCAGCCGCGCGCCGCTCATCAAGTTTGGGATGGGCCGGCCGGGGTCCTTGCTGAACCACTCGGCGCGACGCCCAAGCCAGCCGCTGATGGCATAGACGGTCGCCGGAAAACCATGTTTCTCCAGCACCGGCAAGGCATAGTCGGCAAAGTTTTCATAGGCGTCGTCGAAGGTCAGAGCCACTGCCCTTGGCGGCATGACAGGCTCGCCGCGCAGGCAGGCGAGAACCTCATCCAGCGTCAGCACCGAGTAGCCGAGTCGCGCGAGCAAACCCATCTGCGCCGCGAAGCGCCGGCGGTCGCAATAGTTCGCGCGGTGCGCCTTCATGGGCGCGAAGTCGCCGACCTGGTGGTACATGAGGATGGAGATGCCAGACGGCGACATGCTCAGAAGTCCCCCAGGACTGCGAGCACGGAAACCGCCTTAGCCGCGCAAGACATGCAGAAGCCCCTGCAGCAGTTCAAGCGGCGATGGTGGACAACCTGGAATCTTGGCATCGACCGGAATCACCTTCTCGACCGCCCCGCAGCTCGCGTAGGAGGCACCGAACTCGCCACCCGTGCAGGCGCAGTCTCCTGCGGCGATGACGAACTTGGGCGAGGGTGTCGCGCGCCAGGTCCGGCGCAGTGCTGCCTCCATGTGCCTTGACACCGGCCCGGTCACCAGCAGCGCGTCGGCGTGGCGGGGCGAGGCCACGAAGTGGACCCCGAAGCGCGCGACGTCATGGTAAGCATTGTTGAGCGCCTGGATCTCCAGCTCGCAGGCATTGCAAGAGCCGGCATCGACCTGCCGAATGGCGAGACTGCGGCTGAAGCGGACGTCGATGCGCCGACGCAGCTCGATGCCGATGCGCTCGAACTCCGCGTCCGCTACATCCGGCGGCGTCTCGGTAACGACGCCCGTTTGGAATGATTTCTTGAGGATTCGGAACATCAGTCGTGGTCTTTAAAGAGAGCTATCAGCTCCCAGCCTCCAGCGGCCAGCTTTTTGGAATCAGTCCGTAGGGTGGACAAGCGCAGCGCAGTCCACCCTCACCGCTCCGGTGTCTCACGCGAGCTGGTGGATTTCGCTGCGCTCATCCACCACAGGCCTACAGATCCTGCCCTGAATAGGAGCCATTCACGGACTTGTTGCAGACGGGAAAGTCCGGGACGATGTTGCCGTGGATGAGCCGCTCCAGGGCGGGCCAGGTGAACCAGCTCGGGTCGCGCGGGAAGTAGCGCGCGATCCGCCCGTCAGGGCCGAAGCGGATGAAGCTGAGGATCTCCCCGCGCCAGCCCTCGATGATCCCCAGCCCCATGGCGCCCGCTTCGGCCTCGGGCAGTTGTGCGCAGATCGGCCCGTCCGGCAGCGACTTGAGTAGACGATCCATCCAGCGCAGAGCGTTGCCGATCTCCGCCATGCGCACCCGCACTCGGGCGGCGACGTCACCCTCGGCCAGGATGGCGCCATCCATCGCCAAGCCATCATAGGGCGCATAGGGACTGTCCCGCCGCACGTCGAATGCAAGCCCGCTCGCCTTGCCGACATAACCGGTGCAGCCAAGCTGGCGGGCGTCGGCCTCGGAGAGGACTCCGGTCGTCATGAGACGGTCGTCCAGCGAGGGATGATCCGCAACCACGTCGAAGATGGGGACGATCTCAGACTTGAGCTGGGCGTGGTCCTCCCGCAGTTCCTCGACGACCTTGTCGCAGAGATCCACCGCGACACCGCCTGGAATCACGGCATCCATCATCAGCCGATGGCCGAAGAGCGCCTGGCTGCGCCGCTGCCAGCGTTCGCGCAAGCGCCCGCACTGAAGGTGCGCGAAGGCGAAGCCGACGTCGTTGCAGACGGCGCCGATATCACCGAGGTGATTGGCGACACGCTCACGCTCGGCCATGAGCCCGCGCAGCGCCTGCGCGCGAGCCGGCACGATGCAGTCAGTCGCCCGCTCCATCGCCTGACAGGCTGCCCAGGCATGGGCGACCGTCGAATCGCCGGACACCCGTCCCGCCAGCCGCGCCAAGCCAGCGGGATCGCGCCCCACCGCCAGCTTCTCGATGCCCTTGTGGACATAGCCCAGCCGCTCCTCGAGCTGCAGCACGTCCTCCCCCATGGCATGAAAGCGGAAGTGACCGGGCTCGATGATGCCGGCATGCACCGGGCCGACCGGGATCTCATAGACACCCGTCCCCTGTACGCGCCCAAAGGGATAGTCCGCGTCCGCCGGGGCGCGCCCGACGGGCTCACCGGCGAGCGGAAAGTCACCGCGCAGCGGAAAACGATCCTCCGGCCAAGCCTGGTGCCGGGTCCACCGGCGGCCGTCCGGCTGGCTGGTCAGCTCGAGTCCGGTGAGGTCGTGTGCATGTCGCTCCAGCCGATCGACGCCAGGATAGATGGACGCCTGGGAGGCCAAGACCGGGCGCAGCATGGGGACCTGGGTCTCGAGCACCAGATAGTCGCCCGCGTGCTCCAGACAAGCCTGCATACGGATGGCCCTGTCCTCAGCGGCCAGAGCGCTGTCATCAAGGCAGTCCGCCCAGAGCCCGGCGTGCCTCAGCCCCATGGCGGCCGCGACCTTGGCGGCGGTCGCCCAGCCCTCCGGGTCCAGCTCCAGTCGGTGGGCGGGCGCCAGGATCCGCGCATCGCCATGCTGCGCCATGACCTGCTCATCCTCCAGCCTGGCGAGATATTCGCACAGCCAGGCGGAACGGGGCATCTGATCGGAATCGCTGATCTGATCGGAATGGGTCACAGCAAATGACTCCCAGTGATGAGCTGGGTCGCGCTATCCAGCCAGGCGGCGAGAAAGCCAGGGATGGCCAGCCCCAGCCAGAGCACCAGCCCCAGGTGCACCAGCACGGGCAGCATGTTGGCCTGGACCGGCTGCTGCCCTTCCGGCGCGGTGCCGTAGACCATGGGATGCAAGTGCCTGAACAGCCCGGCGAAGGCGATCACCAGCCCGCCGAGCAGCACGACGCTAAACCAAGGATACGACTCCATGGTTGCGGTCAGCAGCAGAAACTCGCTGGTAAAGACGCCGAAGGGCGGAAAGCCCGCGATGGCCGCAACGCCGATCAGCAGTGACCAGCCCACCGCTGGCTGGGTGCGGATCAGACCGCGAATGCGCTCGATCGACTGGGTCCCGGCGATGTGGGTCGCATGACCGACAGTGACGAAGATGGCCGACTTGGTGAGCGAGTGGACCAGCATGTGCAGCAGCCCGCCGAAGGTGGCCAAGGGCCCGCCCAGCCCGAAGGCGAAGGTCATGAGCCCCATGTGCTCGATCGACGAATAGCTGAACATCCGCTTGATATCGCGTTGGCGATGCAGAAAGAGTCCGGCAACCACGAAAGAGACCAGCCCGAAGCCCATGAGCAAGCCGCCCGCCAGATGCGGCGTAGCGGTCTCCGCCAGCGATCCGTCGACCAGCATCTTGAGCCGAATCACGGCGTAAAGCGCCACGTTGAGCAAGAGACCGGACAGCACCGCCGACATCGGCGTCGGCCCCTCCGAGTGGGCATCCGGCAGCCACTGGTGCATGGGCACCAGCCCGACCTTGGTGCCATACCCAACCAGCAGGAAGACGAAGGCTATGCGCATCACCGTAGGATCCAGCGCATGGGCGTGCGCGTAGAGCACGCTCCAGGTCAGGCCCGCATCGGCCTCTTGAACGACGTGCTGGGAGGCGAAATAGGTCAGCACGGTGCCGAACAGCGCCAGCGCGATCCCGACGCCGCAGAGGATGAAATACTTCCAGGCCGCCTCGACGGCCTCCGGCGTGCGGTAGAGCGACACCAGCAGCACGGTCGCCAGGGTCGCCCCCTCCACTGCGACCCAGAGTACGCCGAGGTTATCGGTCGTCAGCGCCACCAGCATGGTCAGCATGAAGGCCTGGTACATGCCGTGATAGATGCGCAGGCTAGCGGCGCTGATGCGTCCCTGGGCGCAGACGTGGCGCATGTAGGGCCGTGAGAAGATGGAGGTCGTCAGGCCCACGAAGGCCGTCAGCACGACCAAGTAGACGTTGAAGGCATCGACCCGGAAGCCCGCGCCCTCGACCGTCCCATGAGCGGCAACCAAGAACGCGAGCCACAGCGCGCCACCCAGCGTCAACGCCGACACGCCCAGATTCACCCACCCGGCCGGGCCGAGGTTGCGCATCATGATGAGCGCGATGCCCCCGATCAGGGGCGCAAGCAGCGTCAGCATGAGCGCGCTCATCCGGGGAACACCCCGCGCCTAGGACGCATCACGCCGGCCCTCCTCAGCCTCGACCGTCTCGGTGAGTCGATTCAGCCGATCCACGTCCAGCGAGTCGATGCTCTCGCGGATCTGAAAGAAGAAGACGCCGAAGAGCACCATGGCGACCAGCACATCGAAGGCCACACCCAGCTCCACGACCAGCGGCATGCCAGCGGTCGCGGAGACAGCGGCGAGGAAGAGCCCGTTCTCCATCGACATGAAGCCCAGCACCTGCGCCACCGCCTGCTGGCGGAAGACCATCATCAGGAGTCCGATCAGCACCACGGCCAGGCTCGCGGCGATGATGTTGCGGGTGAAGGCCAAGCCCTGGGCGACCATGGGCACCACCACCCAGTAACTGAAAATGACCAGGATCACGGCCGCCATGATGACCAGCGTCGGGCGCGCCAGGGTCTCGGTATGTCGCTCCAGGCCCAGCCGCCGCGCCAGCCGGTGGAGCATCCAGGGAATGAGTAGCGCCTTGAGCCCGAGGGTCAGCAGGGCCGAAAAATAGAGGTGCGAGGCATCCCCCGCCAGGGCGACAGTCAGGGTCACCGCCGCGACCAGTGCCCCCTGCCAGGCGAAGACGTGGATGGCCGCAACCAGCCGCGGCTGCGCCAGCAGCACGAAGGACAGGAAGAGGGCCAGCGCCGCGAGCATGAGCACGAACTGCTGGAGCAGCGTCATGAGCGTCAGACTCATGTACCGACCTCCAGAATCACATGGCTCAAGAGCCCCAGCAGCCCAAGCAGCAGCGCCAGGTTCAGGAAGGCCGGCACCCGGAAGAGACGCATCTTCGCCAACACCGTCTCTCCCACGGCCAAGACGACGGCGAGGACACCCAGCTTCAAGGCGACCGAGACCAGCCCCAGACCGAGCGCCAAGGGACCGAAATCTTGGGCGACTCCCCAGGGGAAGAAGGCATTGACGACCAATACCCCATAGAGCAGCAGTTTGAGCTGCGACGCCCATTCCATGAGCGCCAAGTGGCGACCGGTGTACTCCAGGATCATGGCCTCGTGGATCATGGTCAGCTCCAGGTGCGTCGCTGGATTGTCGACCGGGATGCGTCCGCACTCCGCCAGGGCAACCAAGATGAGCGCGCCGAAGGCGAAGAGATAGGAGGGGCGCAGCAGGAAGCCATCGGTCAGATGATGCTGCATGACACTCGCCAGGCTGGTGCTGTGCGCCGTCATCGCCAGCGTGAAGACGGCCAGCAGCAGCGCCGGCTCGGCGAGCGCGGAGACCATCATCTCGCGCGAGGCGCCCATGCCGCCGAAGGCGGTGCCCACGTCCATCCCCGCCAAGGCGAGAAAGAAGCGCGCCAGGGCCAGCAGCCCGACCAGCACGATGATGTCGGCGATCTGCGCCGTCGGCAGATCCAGCGCGATCAGGGGCACGGTGGCGGCGGCCAGCCAGGTCGCGACGAAGACGATATAGGGCGCGATGCGAAACAGCGGCGAGGCCGTGTGCGCCACCCGCGTCTCCTTGTAGAGCAGCTTGCGCAGATCAGAATAGGGCTGGAGGACAGGCGCGCCGCGCCGGTTCTGCAGCCGTGCCTTCACCTTGCGTACCCAGCCGACCAGCAGCGGTGCAAGTGCGGCGCAGAGCAGCGCCTGCAGCAGGGCGATGAGCCAAGCGCTAAGCATGGATGCCGCCCCTCACCTGGCTCCCTGACGCCAGAGACCGGGCGCATCGTGGGAGCGGCGCCCCGCCGCGACGAGCCCAACGCTCCTGATCGCGGCGAGGCGCCGCTCCCACCAGCAGTGCCCGTAGGGTGGACAAGCCCAGCGCAGTCCACCAGCGCCGGCGCAAGACCCGGTGGACTTCGCTCGCGCTCGTCCACCCTACGCCGTAGAGCGCCAGCCCAGGTCGGCATGAAATCGCCCGCATCAGCCAGCCCATCCCCATCACGCCCCCGAGATGATCCACAACAGCACCAGGAGCGTCGCCAAGGTCCAGCCCAGATAGACCCGGACATTGCCCGACTGCAGCCGCACCACCCGCCGCGCGGCGGACTCGACCCCGCGCGCGACCGGCGTATAGAGCCACCCCCACAGCCGATCCGCGATCCGCAGCCGATAGCGCTGCAGGCCGTCCTCGCCCGTCGTTCGCGCCTCCTCGATCTCGAAGAGCAGTCCGAAGACCCGCCGCACCGGCTGGGCGAAGGCGGTCGCCGTGTACTGCATCCGCGGCGTCGGGGCGGCAAAGCCGCAGTCCCAGGGATCGCAGCGCTTAGCGCGCCGCGCGGTCCGGCGCTTGAACCACCAGATGGCCACGCCAGCGATCAAGGTCAGCGCGAAGACGCTGAGCGGCGCGCTATAGCTGGCGGTATCCGAGGAGATGGGTGTCAGCCACAACCAACCATTGGCGCTCGCCTGCGGAATGCCGGTGCCCAGCAGCTGGGCGGAGACCGGCTCGATGAGATGGACGACCTGGGTGGGCAGAACGCCCAGGAGAACGCAGAGCACCGCCAGAAACCCCTGCCCGAGGCGCATCCCGAAGGGGACCGCCCGCGCGCGGCGCACATGGCGGCTGCGGGCCTGACCGAGAAAGGCAACCCCGTAGACCTTGACGAAGGTCGCCGCGACCAGCGCGCCGGTCAGCGCCAGCACGGCGGAGGCGATGGGAATGAGGCTGCGCAGCACGCCGCTGTCGAGCTGCCAGGCCTGGAGCGCGGCCTGAAAGGTCAGCCACTCCGAGACGAAGCCATTGAAGGGCGGCAAGGCCGAGATCGACAGACAGCCGATGAGGAAGAAATAGCCCGTCCAGGGCATGCGCCGCAGCAGCCCGCCCATCTGCTCCAGGTCGCGCTCGTGGGCGCTGTGCAGGATGGCGCCGGCACCGAGGAAGAGCAGGCCCTTGAAGAGCGCGTGATTGATGACATGGTAGAGGGCCGCGACCAGGGCGAGCGCGGCCAGCATGACGTGATCCTTGGCCTGGAACAGCAGCGCCAGCCCGAGCGCGATGAAGATGATCCCCAGATTCTCCACCGACGAATAGGCCAGCAAGCGTTTGAGATCCGTCTGCATCAGGGCGAAGAGCACGCCCATGAGCGCGGAGACGCTGCCGACGGCGAGCAGCACCAGGCCCCAGAACCACTGCACCTCGCCGTTGAGGTCCAGCACCACGCGGATGAAGCCGTAGACCGCGACCTTGAGCATGACGCCTGACATCAAGGCCGAGATGTGCGACGGCGCGACCGGATGGGCCTCCGGCAGCCAGGCATGCATGGGCACCAGACCGGCCTTCATCCCGAAACCAAGGAATGCCAGCGCAAAGGCGACGCTCGCCCAGCCCGGCGAGAGCGTCGCCGCCCGCATGGCATCGAAATCGAAGCCGCCGCCGAAGGCCGCCAGCACGCCGAAGCCGAGCAGGATCGCCAGCCCACCGATATGGGCCATGAGCAGATAGAGAAAGGCCGCGCGACGGTTGGCCGGCTGCTCGTGCTGAAAGGCCACCAGGAAGTAAGACGCCAGCGACATCAGCTCCCAGGCCACCATGAAAAGGAAGGCATCGTCCGCCAAAACCACCAGCAGCATCCCGACCAGGAAGAGCCCAGTGAAGCCGCCCAGTGCCACGAGCGAGTCCCGCCCTTGCTCGAAGCCACGCAGGTAGGCGGGACCATAGAGCCCGACGGCCATGGTGACCAGGCCGATCACCGCGAGGAAGACGCCGGACAGGGCATCCAGCCGCAGGTGCCAGGGCAGCCAGGGCAGACCGAGCGGTAAGGTCAGCGCGAAGCTGCCGCCCTGGATGAGCACGAGCAGCCCCGCGGTCAGTGCCGCCAAGCCTGAGAGACCCACCAAGGGCATGGCCATCAGGCGCAGGACGCGTGGCTGACGGTCCGCGAACAGCGACACCGCTGAGGATGCCAACCCCAGCATCACAGCCAGAAAGGCCAGCAGCAGGGCCGGACTGGCGCTCATGCTTCTGAAGGATCCGAAGGGGGCTGCGTCTTGAAGCGCACGCCGCGACCGCCGTCCATGCTGGCCGCGCCATCCCCGATCAACTCGACGCCGGCACGATCGAAGGCATCGACGACCTTGACCAGAGACTCGACATTGCCGCGCACCTGACCGTCGCTCGCCTCCATGCGCTGGATGGTCGGCAGCGACAAGCCGGCCGCCTCGGCGAGCCGGCGCTGGTCCATGCCGAGCAAGGCCCGCGCAGCCCGCATCTGAACAGCTGTGATCATGTCTGAGACATCAGGAGTAATGGCATGAATGCTATCTTAGATAGCCCAACGATTAGAAAGCAAGTACGGAGCTACTCTCCGTTTTTCGTCAGAAAAAAGTCGCGAAACGAATAGAAAGTCGCGCAAAATCAGCGCTCTCATGGAACTAGAGATGCGAAAACGCCCAGCCCAGCACTCGGCTTTCTTCTGGCTCTCGACCAATTTCCGCAAGACAAACCTCGAAGGGCACCGGCATCCTGCGCACCAAGCTCAACATCAAGCGGGAGAAGGATCGCGGCAAGGAGCCCCTGCGTAACGGGGCCAAAATATCCAGGTCTTGGGGCTGGAACGGGGAGCCGCGAGACTTCATCGGCGTCGGCAAAGAGCCGGACGGCAATCGCAGGAATGACTGCCACTGCAGCAACGCGGTCAAACAGGCGGCGCAGACATCCGCGGAGTGAAGTCAAAGAGCGTGATCACTTTAGGGTAGCGCCAGGAGGTACGAATGAAGTGGGCAGAGGTTCGAGCCGAGCATCCAAACGCATGGCTGGTTGTCGAGGCGATCCAATTCCATGAGGAGGGAGACGTTTTCGTCGGCGATGACATGACCGCCGTGGAAAAATGTCCCGATGGCGCCGCCGCATTTGCTGCCTACCGGCGTCTTCATCAGGTCTATCCAGCTCGCGAATTTGTGTTCGTGCATACCAGCCGCCAAGAGTTGCGCGTCGAGGAACGGCGCTGGATGGATATCAGGACCGACGCATGAAGCTGATACTCCGCGATTCCTTGCTGTTTGTGCCGGTGGCCTTGGTCTATCACGGCGTCAGGCTGGAGATTGACGATGTCTTGGTCGATACCGACTCGGCCACCACGCTGCTGTCCATTGATGCGGTCGCCTCTCTCGGCATTTACCCCGAAACCACTGACAGCCTTCGCAGGATACGAGGAGTGGGTGGGTGGAGTATGTCTTTTCCAGACCAGTCGATGCGATCGCTATCGGCGAACACCAAGCCTCATTGCTGGACATCGAATTCGGCGGATTGGACGATGGCTTCAAGATGAATGGCATCTTGGGATTGGATGCTTTGCTTCGGGCGGGCGCCGTTCTCGATCTCAAGAATCTGAGCATCGACGCTTTGGTTTGATTGTTTGGATGACAGGGAATCAGCGTTCCGGCCGGTCAGCTGTTGGAGCCCGAGGCCAATGATGCATCATTTCAGTGAGGGTCATTTTTCATCATGAGTAAGACGCTCGCCCAACACCGGCTGAACGACGTGCATCTCTCGCGGGCTCAAGAGAAGGTCAACCAAACCAATACCTGAGGTTTACGCACCCATGTTTCGCTTCATCCACGCCGCCGATCTTCATTTGGACAGCCCACTCCAGGGACTGCAAGCGCATGATGGCGCGCCGCTGGATGTGCTTCGCGGCGCGACCCGGCGGGCATTCGAGAACCTGGTTCAGCTTGCGATCGACGAGCGCGTTGATTTCGTGGTCATTGCCGGCGACCTCTACGATGGTGATTGGAAAGACTACAGCACGGGTTTGTTCTTTCGAAGCCAGATGGCCCAGCTCAATGCCAGTGGCATTCCGGTCTACCTGATTGCCGGGAATCATGATGCCGCCTCGGTGATCACGAAGAAGCTCGGCCTTCCCGACAATGTGCGGGTGTTTTCCACGCGCACCACGGAATCGTTCGAGGTGCCTGGGCTGCCGGTGATCATTCATGGCCGCGGATTTCCCAATCGCGCCGTTCCTGAGAACCTGGCCCTGGACTATCCATCCGCCATAGCGGGCAAGTTCAATCTGGGTCTGCTGCACACCAGTTTGACGGGGCGCCCCGGCCACGCGACCTACGCGCCCTGTTCCGAGCAGGATCTGCGCAGTAAGGGCTACGGCTACTGGGCGCTGGGGCACGTTCATCAGCCCGAGGTGATTAGCAAAGACCCCTGGATTGTCTTCGCCGGCAACTGCCAGGGGCGGCATGCCCGCGAAACCGGGCCACGCGGCTGCTGCCTGGTCAGTGTGAATGATGCCCTCGAAGTCGAAGGCGTCGAACGGCGCACGCTGGATGTGGTGCGCTGGCAGGATGTGCCAGTGGTCTTGGACCAAGTGGAAAAGGAAATCGAAGCCACTCAGCGTATTCGCACCGCCCTCGCCGATGCCGTGAAGATGGCCGAGGACCGCTTGTTGGCCGCCCGAATCACCTTGACCGGAGCCAGCCCGCTGCACGGCTGCCTACACCGTGAGGCCCAGCGCTGGAGGGCCGAGATTCTGGGGATCGCACAGGACTTTGGTGAGGACGCTGTCTGGATCGAGCAGATCAAAGTGGCAACCTCACCGGTCTATGACCTCGGCCAGTTGGCGGAGCGTGATGCGCTGACGAAGATCGTGCTGGAAACGCTGGAGCAGGCGACCCACAGCCCGGATGACTTGCCGGACGACATCCTCGAGATGCTCAATGTGCTGCCTCTGGACGTGCGGGCCGAGGTGGAAAGGGAATGGGCGACGGAGCAGCGTTCCGCGCTGATGGCGGATGTCCGTGCAATCATTCTGGATTCGCTCCAAACGGAAGGAGGAACGTCCGCATGAGATTCCAGCGACTCAGCATCCCCGCGTTTGGACCCTTTACCAACCTGGATCTTTCGTTTCCCGCGGAGGATTGCGATCTGCATCTGATCTATGGCGAGAACGAGGCCGGCAAGAGTTCTCTGCTGAGAACCATCCGCGATTTGTTATTCGGCATTCACGGCAAGTCCCCTGACAACTTCCTGCACGACTACAAGCATTTGCTGGTTCGGGGCGAGATTGAGAATCGAGCGGGTGAACAACTGGTGTTCCAGCGCCGCAAGGGCAACAAGAACACGCTTTTGGACCGGGATGGCAATCCCCTGCCGGATAATGCCCTACAGCCGTTCCTGGGTGGTGTTGATCAGGCCCATTTTTCAGCCATGTTTGGCCTGGGCAGCAGAGAACTCCGCGAGGGTGCCATGCAATTGCTCAAGGGAGAGGGCGAAATCGGCACCGCACTGTTTTCCGCAAGCCTGGGCGGCACGCCCATTCAGCGTGTCCTGGAGGCGCTGGTTGCGGATTCCGAGCAGCTCTTCAAAGGCCGGGCGTCGGCCAACGTGTCGATCAGACCGGCGGCGCACCGACATAAGGATCTGTTGAAGCAAAGCCGCGACGCCACGGTCAACGCCGAGACCTGGGATCAGTTGAAAAAGGACTTGACGGAACAGGCTTCGGCCCGACAGACGCTGGAGGACGAGATCAACGACATCGCGCGCGAGCTCGCCTGGGTTGAGCGCTGTGAGGATGCCTTGCCGAGCGTCGGACGTTTGAGCGATGAAATGCGATCACTCAGCGAGCTTCCCCCCTTGCCGGATGTCGCCAGTGATTTCGTCGAACGGGCGCGATTGGTTCGCGCCGCCGTGACCAGTTCCAGTGATGGTGTCCAGGCGCTCACCACCCGGATCAACCAGCTCAACAGCCAAGTGGCCGACTGTGCGACTTCCCCGAAGGTCCTGGCTGAGGCGGAGGCACTCGACGTCCTGCATCAGGAACTGGGGGCCTATCGCGAGCACAAGAAAATGCTCGCCAAGCTGAAAGAGGAACTGGCCGGCATTGAACCGGTCTTGCGGGCGGGCATGAAAAACCTGGGTGTCCATGGGGAACTGACATCACTGGAGACCCTGCGCCTGAGCAGTGCCGTGCGACTGAGTTATGAAGAGGCTGCAAACGCCCTGCGGGACGCGATGAAACAGCATGCCGAGAATGCGGCCACGGTGGATGCCTTGCGGGCCGAGATCGAGAATGATGGAACCGAGCTGGCCCTGCTCCCGGAAACCGACTTGACGCCGCTACGAGAGGCCCTCGCGGAGGCCGCGGAGGCGACGGAAGCCAACAAGACCCTAGCCGCAAGCCAGGCGGAGGTCGAGAACCTGATCCGCGCGGTTGCCACCGAGCAGGCGCTGGTGCCTGGTGTTCCCGAGGACGTGGATGCCGCCGCGCGCCTTGCCGTTCCCGCACCCGCCACCATTCGCAAATTCCGTGAAGAGTTCGACCGGCTGGAGCGCGAAATCGATCAGGCCGGCAAGCTGGTCCGAGACGAGGAGCGAAAGATCAACGCATTGGAGGACGAATTGCGCCGTCTTGAGCGTCGCGGCGCCTTGCCATCCGAGGAGTCCCTCGGGCAAGCCAGGGAACATCGCGACCACGGCTGGCAATTGGTCCTTGCGGAATGGAAGGGGGATGGCGCGCAGGAACCCTTCGACCCCGAAGTCCCGCTGGAAGACGCCTTCCCGCAAGCGATAGCCAAGGCGGACAGCATCGCCGATCAATTGCGACGGGATGCCGAAGCCGTTGCCCAGGCCGAAGAAAAGCGTCTCCAGATCCGAACCAGCCAGAAAACCATCATGGAGGCAAAAGAGGCACTCGTTGCACACCGGGATGCGGCCGCGACATGCCAGGCGGCGTGGGAGGCGGAGTGGGCGCCAAGCGGAATCACCCCCCGTTCGCCCGACGAGATGGACGACTGGCGCGAGAACTGGGTTCGGTTCAGAGACACCGTCATCAGGCTGCGCGAAGCCGAGGCCGCTTTCAGTGCCAGGCACACAAAGGTTCAGAACGCCAGAAACACGCTGGCGGCGGCTTTGGCGGAGTCTCCCAACAAGTCGTTTTCCGTGCTGTTCGAAGCGGCCAGAGACCGTGTTCAGCAAGGGGAGGAATCAACAGGCCAGCGCAATGCCATCGGGAAGCGCCTTGAAAAGCAGAAAAAGACCCTGGCGGGCCTTGATCGAAAGTCTGTCGATCTGCTGGGTGCGCTCGACACGGCGAAGGCAAACTGGACGTCGCGCAGTCGGTCAGCGGGGCTGGCGCAAGACACGACGCCGGAATCAGGTCTGAGATTACTTCAGGAACGCCAAGAGCTTCTCGCCAAGTTCGACACTTGGGGCAAATTGTCCGGCGAAGCTGAGATCATCGCGGACAGGATCCGTCAGTATGAACGCAGTGTTGCCGAGAAGGCGGTCGCGCTGGAGATCGAGGCGGGCCTGACGGAAGCACAGGAGGCCGCTCTGTGGAAGGCGCTTTCGCAGGCTCGGAAGGCGCAGACAGAGCATGATCAGCTCATGACTCAGATGACCGACGCGGACGCTGAGCTGACGACCGCGAGACAGACGGCAACACAGGCATTGCAAGACCAGGCAGAGCTGATGCGATTGACCAACCTGGAGATGCCGGAAGCACTGGAGCCGCTGCTCGCTAACCTAGAGAAGCGCAAGGCCATCCAAGACCGGATCGATGGTCTGAGAGACACCCTCAGCCTACTCGCTAAGGGGCAGGGGGTGGATGAGTTTGTTGCTCGGGTTCAAGCCGAGAACGCGGATGACTTGCCGCAGCGCAAAGCCAGTCTGGAAGGCCGAAAGACAGAAAAAACCCAGAGCCTGCAGGACGTGCAGGCCAAGTTGATCAATTTGAACCATGAAAAAAGCAAATTAGAAAGCGCCGGGGATGAGGCCGCGGATTTGCGCCAGCAGGCGGAATCCGTGGCGGCGACTTTGAAGCAGGACGCTGCCAGATTCATCCGCCTGCGATTGGCCGCCCATTTCCTGCGGAACCAAATCGAACGGTTTCGAGAGGAAAACCAGGGGCCGCTGCTGGAAAAATCAGGGCAGGTGTTCAAGCAGATGACTCAAGGCGCCTTTGATGGTCTCGCGGCGCAATTCAACAACGAGGATGTCCCGGTGATGGTTGGCCGCAGGGTGAATGGGGTAACCCCTGTGCCTGTGGAAGGCATGAGTGATGGAACCCGTGATCAGCTCTATCTCGCCCTTCGTCTCGCGGCGATGGATCGTTATCTGGAGGATTATGAGCCGATGCCGCTCATTCTGGATGACTTGCTGATTACTTTCGATAATGAACGAACTAGGGCGATTCTTCCGCAGCTTGCGCATCTCGCCAGGCGGACTCAGATATTCCTCTTTACGCATCACGCACATCTGGTTGAACTCTGCCGCGAGACAGTGGGTGAGGGGCAGTTCAATCTCCACAATCTCAGCCGCAGTCTTCATCACCCGGGCTGAACATGCACCGGCAGCGCCCCCCGCTATGATCGGACGCCCGTCGCGGCGAGGGCGCAGCTCCCACCGATCAAGGCGCATCCGACTCCGGGCTCAGCCGGCCAGGCAGCGATAGAGTTCGAGATAGCGGTCCATGATCGCTTGGCGGCCGAATTCGCGCTCGACGCGCTCGCGGCCACGGCTGACCATCGACACCATGAGCGCCGGATCGGATAGGGTCTGCCGGATCCCGCTCGCCAACCCGATGGCGTCCTCACAGGACACGCAGAAGGCATCCTCGCCGTGCCGCGCCAACTCGCGCGCCCCGCGAAAGCGCGCGGTCACCAATGGCTTGCCCCAGGCCCAGGCCTCCAGGATGACGTTGCCCAGGGTCTCCGCATCCAGAGACGGGAAGACGACCAGATCCGCCATTTGCAGGTAGGGTGCCGGATCAGGCTGCCAGCCGGCCCAGAGGATGCGGTGGGATTGACCGAGCTGCTCGGCCTGCGCCTGGAGCTTGGGACCCAGGGGACCGTCACCGACCATCACCAGGCGCAGCGGCCGGTCGGCGATGCGCTCGGGCAGTCGGCTCAGCGCCTCGATCAGATAGGCTTGACCCTTGACCGCTACGAAACGCCCAAGCGTCAGCAGCACCCAGGCGTCCTCCGGGATGCCATGCGCCTGGCGCCGCTCGGCGACGGCCTCGGGCGCGACCGGACGCGCAGCATCGGCGAAGTTGTAGATGTGATAGATGCGCTCCGCCGGCAGCCCCTGGCGCACCATCCAGTCGCAGAGCCCCTTGGTATTGCCGATCCAGGCGTGCGCGTGTCGGTAGGGCCCCAAGGCGTAATAGCCGCCGAGCCGCGAGACATGCACCGGACGCTCCCCCAGCGGCAGATGGGTCAGCCGCGTGGCGCGCCCCATGTAGGTCTGGACGATATCCGGCCTGAGCTGCTGGATGAGCCGCGTCGTCGCCCGCCGCGACCAGGGATCCCAAGTCGTGCGATAAGGCAGTGTGTGGACCGGAAGCCCGCCCAGATCCATGCCGTCCAGCGCGCTGCCGTCGCGGATGGCGAGCTGAGCAGCAGCACCGCAATCCGCCAGCGCCTGCGAGAAACGGATGAACCAGCGCTCAGCGCCGCCGAGGGCCTTGCTCGCGACCATTTGCAGGGTGCTTGGGTCGCTCATGAAACCGACCTGACCGAGGCGGCGGGATGGACCTGAAGGCCCAAGATCCGCTCGATGGGCTCAAAATCACGATCAGCGTGCAAAAACGTCACTCCTTCCAGGATGCAATAGCTCGCGATGATGACGTCGATGGTCTTGCGAACCGTGATGCCTCGAGCGCGCAACCGCCGGTAGTTGTCCGCTGCAGCCAAGGCGACCTGGTAGCCGCCAAGCTGACGGAAAGGTAGCGAGCAAAGCAGCTGGCGCGCCTGCAGATAGCCTGCTTCGGATCGGAACCCCTGGAGGACCTCCGTCAGGATCAGGTCGCCGATCAGTACCG
Source organism: Thiorhodococcus mannitoliphagus (assembly GCF_010915725.1). Classification (GTDB taxonomy): domain Bacteria; phylum Pseudomonadota; class Gammaproteobacteria; order Chromatiales; family Chromatiaceae; genus Thiorhodococcus; species Thiorhodococcus mannitoliphagus. Next base: position 52,352 of record NZ_JAAIJR010000008.1, on the reverse strand, counting down.
GCTCGCTCGCAAGCACGGAATCGAGCGCGTCCGTCTGACGAGAGACGACCCCATTGAAGTAGCCGATCCAGACCGAAGAATCGACCAGTACCATCAGGCATCGTCGCGCCGCATGGCGTCCAGGTCACCTTCCCAGTGCAGCTTGCCGCGCGCAGCACGGATGCGTTCCTGCTCTTTCAGACGGACGAGCATTCGGAGTCCTTCCTCAACAGCCTCGCGTTTGGTCTTGAGACCCGAGAGCGCAAGGGCGCGCTCCATCAGCTCGTCATCGATGACGATGTTCGTTCGCATGACCTTTGCACCAATGTGTACCAGATTCAGATATTATACACATCCGCACTTCAGCCGACGGATTCCATCAGCTCTCGGTAAACGGCGAGATTCCCCTCCACCATGGCGTCGATCGAGAACGCGCGCGCCATGAGCGCTCGGCCGCCCGCGCCCAGGGCCGCTCTGCGCTCGGCATCCTTGAGCAAGGCGGAGATGGCATCGCGCAGGGCGCGGACATCGCCAGGCGGCACCAGCAAGCCGTTCTCGCCATCGCGTACGGCCTCGGGGATGCCGCCGGCGCGACTCGCGACGATGGGCACACCGGCGCTGGCGGCTTGGAGCAGGGAGACGCCCAGCCCCTCCATCAGGGCCGGGTGCACGACCAGGTCGAGGCAGGGCAGGATCTCGGCGAGGTCGTCACGGAAACCGGCGAGCCGGATGCGCGCGCTCAGACCGGTCTCGGCGATCTGCCGCGTCAGCTCATCGGCGAGCGGCCCCTGGCCGAAGAAACGCATCTCCAGGCTCGGGTGCTCCACCATCAAGTCGCGCGCCGCCTCAATGAGAAAGCGGTGACCCTTGCGTGGAATGAGCTGGGCGATGACGCCGATCAGCTGGGCGTCCTCTGACACACCAAGGCGCGCTCGAACCGCCGCCCCCGCACAGCCGCCGGCATAGTGCTCGAAATCCACGGCGCTGCGGACGATACGGAGCTTGGCCGACGGCAGCCCTTCCTCGATCAGCACCCGACCGATGCCCTCGGAGATGGCGACGACCCGATCATGCAGCCGGTACTTGAGCGCGACCAGCCACCTCGGCTCTGGATTGTCGACCCGACGGGTGTGGATGACGGGCACGCCAGCGAGTCTTGCGGCAATCCCACCCATGACGTCCGCCCCGATGCGGCTGTGCAGGTGCACCAGGTCGGGGCGCGCTTGCCGGATCAGACGCCGCAACCGATCGGCCATGAGCACATCGGCATCGCCGTGCATCGGCATGCCGTGGACCTCGGCGACGGACGCCGCCGCCGCGGCCAAGGCACAGCCGCGCGGACAGGCGAGCAGGCTCTGATGCCCGCGCGCATGGAGCCCGCGCAGCAGATGCAGCACCTGAAAGGCCCCGCCGTAGAGATGACGACCGCCCTCGACGTGGAGAATCTTCACGCCTTCAACACCTGCTTGGCGGCGGCGATCACCTCTGAGACCTCAATGCGCTGCATGCAGTCGAGCCAAGGCCGCTGCTCGGGCGTCGCCCGAGGACCGCAGGTCGGCCGCCGCTTGCAGGGCGAACAGGGGAGCTGGTGATAAAGCACCTGGGCATTGGGGCGCGTGGTGTCGAGGTAGGGACAGGTCGAGCCGAACAGCAGCAGGCTCGGCGTATCCAGCGCAATCCCCATATGGCCTAAACCCGTATCCACGGCGACCAGCAGCGCCGCCCGATCGATCATCGCAGCCGCCTCGGTCAGGCTCGTCTTACCCGCGAGATCGACGACGAGATCGTCCGTGGCGTCGGCGATGCGCATCGCGGCCTCGCCATCGCCCGGCCCGCCGAGCAGCACCGGCACCAGTCCCAGCTCGTCGCCTATCCGGCGCGCCAGGCGCGACCAGTGCGCCTCGATCCAGTGCTTCTGCGGTCGCGTCGTGAAGGGACAGAGCACCGCGTAGCCGTTGCCCAGCGCCTCGCGCCGGATGATGTCTTCGACGAAGGCCGCCTCGGGCTCACCGTAATGCACCACCATAGCGAACCCGTCCACCGGCAGGCCCAAGGACTCCGCGAGGAAGAGGTACTCCGAGCCGATCCGCTTGGACTCCCCGCCGCGCGGCAGCCTGCGCGTCATCAGCCATTGACTACCCTCGCGCGAACCCAGCCCAATGCGCTCGCGCGCGCCGGAGAGCCGCGTCAAGGCACCGCTCTTCAGCAAGCCTTGAAGGTCGATCGCCAGATCGAAGTCGCGCGCGCGCAGGTTGTCCCGCAGCGCGCGGATGCAGCGCGCAAGCTCACGCAAACGCCGCTCACGCCACAGGCGCTGCCAGTGTCGGAGCGGACAGACGATGACCTCGTCGAGGTCCGGATGCTGATCCAGCAGTGCCGTGCACTCCGGCTGCACCAGCCAGGCGATATGGGCATCCGGCCATTGGCGACGCAGGGCGGAGACCAGCGGCGAGGCAAAGACGATGTCGCCGATGGCGCTCAGTCTGACCAGTAGGATGGATTTCATGGTGATCGCTGCTGAGCGGTCCTAGGCAGGGTCGGCGCCCAGGATCACCGAGCTTCTCGGCGCCGCGCAGCCAGTTCGAGCCGCGCGCCAGCGCCCGAGGAGCCCCTGCCCCTGGGAATTCCAGAAGCCCAGCATGGTAGCATCCGGCTCCGCATCCCTTCGAGGACCATGCTCGGCCGGGCCTGTCGGCCCGAACCCTGCCCAATCGGCTTGACTCGATGAGACCTCTCACAGACTTTGCCGTGAATATCCTGGCGCCACTCCGCAAGCTGCTGTCCCGACTCGACGCCGAGCGGATCATACTGACGCTCGCCCCAGCATTCCTGGCCGTCAGCACGGCGACCATCAATGTCGCCTACTACGAGGTGCATGGCCCAACCCTGCATGCACTGATGCTGCTGAGTCTGATCTGGCTCTATCTGCGTTGGCGCCGCGGGCAGCCGCTGGAAAGGGGTCGCACCGGCTCGCTGCTGAGTGCGATCTTTCTGGCGTACGCCCTGATTGCGGTCCTCGCGGCGGGCATGGCTGGCTTCAATACCGACGCCTTGAACCGGCTGGAGCACTTCAGCTACTTCCTGGCTGGGGCTTTGCTGATCCCCTTCCTCGTCGCCGCTCGAATCCGACCGCTTTGGCTTTGGAGCGCGGTCGCGGCCGCTGCACTGCTCTCGGGGCTCTATGCCTTTTGGGAGGTCCAAACCCTGGGGCCGGCCTTCGAGCAGACCACAGGCATGAGCTACCGCGCCGGCGGGAGCAAGAGGAAGCAGATCCCCTTTGGCGACATTGCCACACTCGCGGCGGTCCTCAGCGGGCTCGCGGCCTGCGTCTACTACCCAAGGCGCCGCATACTCTCCGTCCTCTTTCTGCTCGCGGCGCTCGGCGGGAGCTACGCCAGCTTCGCCTCTGGAACGCGCAGCGCCTGGCTCTTCTTCCCGACGGGCATCCTGGTCATCGCCCTCTACCTGATGCAGCAATATCCCGCGCAACGGCGTCAATTGTTCGCGGGGCTCGCGGCACTCTTCTTGGTCGCCGGAATTGCGCTGGTGCAGTCCGATCAGATTCGCGACCGCTTCGCCATGGCCGTCTCAGAGCTGGCGGACTACGCCAATGGCGACGGCGTTCAACCGGGCAACTCGCTCGGCGAACGTTTCGAGATGTGGCGCGGCGCCTGGATGGCCTACCAGGCGCACCCCTGGCTCGGCATCGGCGTCGGTCAGCTCAATAGCCATTTCAAGGAGGTCGCCGATCGGGGGCTGATCTCGCAGGCGATCGTCGCCTTCAACCAGGGCGAAGGTCATACCCACGCCCACAACGACTACATCCATACCCTGGCCACACGCGGGCTGGTCGGATTGGGATCACTGCTGCTCCTCTATCTGGTGCCGCTCGGCGTCTTCGCCCGCACCGCGCTCGCCCGGCACGACCCAGAGCTTCGGGGAATCGGCTACGCGGGCATCCTCACCATCTTGGCCTACATGCAGTTCTCTCTCACGGACTCCATCCTGCTCATGCGCATCACCGCCGGCTACTTCGTTCTACTCACCTGCTGGCTGCTGGCCATGAGCCTGGCCGGCTCCAGGGCGGAATCCCTATGAGCACAAAGGTCATCGCCTTCATCGACCCAGGCCCGAACCTGACGCAATATCTCGCCGCCGTCGGCGCCCGACTGCCGGCGGGCTACAGACCGGCCTATTTCGCGCTGCGGGTGAAGAGCCGCAGCCTCTTGCGGCGGCTCGGCCGGCCGATGCATCCGCAACACCGGACCGGCAAGGCGACGCACTGGCCGAGCCACATCGAACTCGATCAGGACGGGCTCATCGCCAGGCTACGCAAGGCGTCCGACAAGACACTGGTCGCCCAGACGGCAGCCGAGTTCTGCTGGCTGGTCGGCGCCCTGGACGCCTTCCTGAATGAGATCGAGCCTGCCGGCGTCTTTCTGTGGAACGGCTCGGGTCTAGCCGCGGTCATCACGGAGCAGCTCGCGCGGGCGCGGAACATCCCACTGATCTTCGGCGAGAACGGCTATCTGCCGGGCACGCTCCAGCTCGATCCCCGAGGGGTCAACGCCTTCTCGGGCATCGGGCGTGACGTCAGCCTCGACGAAATCCGCGCACGCTCGTACAACGATGCCCAAAGCCAAGCGCTGGATCGCCTGCTGGACGACTACCGAGCGGGCAAGGCGCCCAAGCGCATGCCGCCGCGCGGCGGCCGAGTCCGCCCCTCGCCGCTCGCCTATCTCGTCCAGGCTTGGGAGGACTTGCATGAGCGCGAGCCATCGCTGGACGGCAACCGGCTCATCCCGCGCGAGATCCCGCCGCTCCCGGAGCGCTTCGTCTTTTTCCCGCTCCAGGTCCGCAGCGACAGCCAGCTCACCATCCACTCACCCCTCTACGGCAATCGGCTGGACGAGGCCATCGCGGATCTCTATGCGGCCGTGCAGGAGATCGACCCCCAGCTCAAGCTGGTCGTCAAGCTGCACCCGGCGGACCTCGGCAAGTCCGACTATGACCCCGTTGTTCGACGCCTTCCGGACATCCTTTGGATTGGCGGCGGCGATGTGCGGACCATCCTGGAGCGCGCCGCCTGCGTGGTCACCATCAATTCGACCGTCGGCATCGAGGGCATGATCTATGGCAAGCCGGTCGTCACCCTGGGCGACAATTTCTACGTCCGCGAGGGACTGGTCCATCCGGTCCGCGACCGGAGCGAGCTGGTCGAGCGGCTTCGCGCCGCACTCAGCGGCCCGCCTGATACCGAACTCACCCAGCAGTATCTCCGCTATCTCTACTTCCACGCCTTCGTGCGCGCCCATTGGCGCGATTACGCCGAGGCATCGCTCGATGCCATCGCGGCACGCATCGTCGAGATGACGGCAACGCCGCGGTAGACGCCCGCCGCTGCCTATCCGGGAATCGGCGGACCGCGCTCGTGCGCGTGCCTGCTACGCAAATGGAGACCAAATGAAAAAGGGGCCACAGCGTGGCCCCTCGGTCAGTTACCCCCGGCAGGGGTCAAGGCTCTCGCGCTTATCCGAAGATGTCATGCACGATGTTGTTATACCAGCTGTACGCATAGGCGACTTCACGGGCGAGTGCCCAATCCGGCGCATCCATGGGCGTCAGACCACCCGAGTCCGGCACCGATGCGATCTCGGAGCCATCTTCGCTCAGCCGATAGACGGCGGCGACGGAGATCCCGTAATCCGGCGCGATGATGGAGTAGCAGGTGTTGATATAGGAGGGCGTTCCCGGCTCCTCACCGTTGAGCATGGCGATGATGGCAGCGGCCACCACCTTGCCTTGGCTGTTGGCGGAGTAACCTGACTTGGGCATCGTGGTCGCGATGCAGGCGTCGCCGATGACATGGATGCCTTTGTGGATGCTCGACTCGAAGGTCTTCTTGTCGACAGGGCACCAGCCGGAATCGTCCGCCAGCCCGGCGACCTGAGCGATCTTTCCAGCGCGCTGGGGCGGGATGACATTGAGCACATCCGCCTCGATCTTGTCCCCGAAGCTCGTCTCGGCGACGGTCTTGTCGGCATCCACCTTGACCACGGCGGCATCCGGACCTGGATGCCACTCGATTATGGCGTTGTCCGTACCGAAGCCGTAGCGCCGCTCCCAGCCCTGGGTGAAGAGGCCTTGCTTAGAGAACTTCTGCTTGCTGTCGAGGATGATCACCTTCGACTTGGGCTTGTGGGTCTTCAGGTAATGCGCGATCTGGCTGGTACGCTCATAGGGTCCGGGCGGGCAGCGGAAGGGGTTCGGCGGCGCGGCGATGACGACGGTGCCACCGTCTTTCATGGCCTCGAGCTGCTTACGCAGCAGGGCGGTCTGCTCGCCCGCCTTCCAGGCGTGGGGCAGGCGCTCGGCGGCGGCTTCGCTATACCCCTCGATCTTGTCGTAGAGCAGCTCGATTCCCGGCGCGACGACGCAGCGATCGTAGCCGAAGTCCTTGCCCCCGGCGGTCTTGACCACCTTCTTGTCCGCATCGATGCCGGTCGCGCTGTCGTGCACCACGTTGATGCCGAGCGCCTTGAGGCCCTCATAGCCGTGCTTGATGGAATCGAGCTTGCGCTCACCGCTCAACACCTCGTTGCTCATATAGCAGGTGTAGTAGCTCTTGTTGGGCTCGATGATGGTGACGTCGATGTCCGGAGCCGCCTTCTTGATGTAGCGCGCCGCCGTGGCGCCGCCGGTGCCGCCGCCGACGATGACGACGCGTTGGTTCGCGCCGAGGGCGATCTGGGGCAAACCGAGCGCTGTGGCCGCGCCCGCGATACCGGAAACTTGGATGAATTGCCGTCTGGTCAGTGCCATCTCTGCTCCTCCGTCTAGACTCTCGTTATTGTTGGCTGGCGTAGTAGGCATTGAGGGCGTCGAGACCGGCCTCGCCTTCCCGTTCAAGCATCTCCTCGAGCTTTCTGCGCATCTTCTTTTCCATCTCTCTGCGATCTGCGCGGAAGTCGGCCATGGCGTATTGCAGATAGGGGATCCACTGCCCGGCCAGGATGTTGTAGTCCTCTTCATCCTTCAGCGGCTTGCCGCCTTCGGCGTGGCACTTCTCGCAGTACTTGTCGTGAAGCGTCGCGCCCTTGTCGACGAGCGCCTTGTCATAGGATTGGACCGCAGGCTTGTACTCCTGCTTGTGGAAAACCTCCGCCATCTTCTCGAAGTCTTTCGTCGAATAGCCGCGAGCGATGCGACCCATGATGGTCGAATAGGTATCGCCGCTCTTGAAGGCCTCCATGGCATCGACGAAGACGACCGGGTCCATCTCGGCGATCGAAGGGGCCGCCGGCCCCTGGCTGTTTCCGCCATAACCGTGACAACCGGCGCAGGCACCCGCAAGCATCTCGCCGGTCGGCTCGGCGCCAACCGTCGACGACAGGCAGAGCGCAAGGGCCCCGATCGCGAAGGTGAATGTCGTTCTACTTGTTGCCATCGTTCTTATCCTCTCCTCTTCACTTGCTCTAGTGGCTTAATCAGGTGGGACCTGCTCCACCTCTACGAATCCCGCCCGCAGCGCCTCGCGCTCGGACGATCTCGATCACATCGCAGCTCGGGCTTCTGTGGTCAGCTCGAGAGCAGGGTCGCCGTGGGGCATCGCCGCGGACGGGCGGCGATTTGGCGGGGCCTCATGGACAGCCAGACAAATACCTTGCCAAGACTGTTGGAATTCGGTCTCAAACAGAGAGGGGCTCAAGCCCTGGCTGTGTTACTCGGAGGCTGTTGCCGCGAGGATGTCCGCGGCCTCGGCATTGCCCTTGGCGCGCGCGATCTCCGCCGCCGTCCGATTGTCGCCGTCGCGCAGTTGTGCCGAGGCTCCCCCTTCGAGCAAGGGCCGGAGCACGGCATTGTGCTCAGTCGCGACGGCCTCCATCAGCGCCGTCGTGCCCTGGGCGTCTTGTGCGTTCGCATCCCCACCCCAGGCGAGCAGGCGCGAGACCATGTCTGCGTGGCCGCGACCGGCCGCAAGGATGAGCGCCGTCGCGCCCGTCAGGTCACGTGCGTGGAGATCCGCGCCCGCATGGACCAGCGCCTGTGCGACGTCGAGATGCCCCTGATCGGCGGCGATGAGCAGCGCGGTGTCACCCTCCTTATCACGCGACTCCAGCTCGGCCCCGCCCGCGACGAGCAAGGCAATAACGCCGGCCTCTCCCTTCTCGGCCGCCTGCATGAGTGCGGTCCGGCCGTCCCGGTCGGCGGCCTTGGGGTCCGCCCCGCTGGCGAGGAGCTGCTGGACCATCTCGGCGATGCCGTAGCGTGAGGCGATCATGAGCGCATCCCAGCCGGAGCGCGTGCGATCGTGCACATAGGCCTTGTGTTCGAGCAACAGGGCACTGATGCCGGTGTGCCCCCCCTCGGCGGCGAAGGTCAGGGCAGTACAGCCCGCGGCGGTCCGGGCGTTGACAGCGGCCCCTCGATCGAGCAGCAGCGAGACGGTCGGCAGATCATCGGCCTCGACCGCCATCATGAGCGCTGTCTTGCCGAACTGGTTGCCCTCATTGATGGGCGCCCCCTGGTCGAGCAGGCTGCTGATGGTCTCGGTATCGCCGATCATGGCGGACAGCCTCAGCTCGCGCGCCAAGTCCTCCTCGGCCGCGGCCAGCGCATGAAACAGAGCGCCGCTCAGGAGCAGTGCGGCGACGATCGAGCGCGCATGGAGCCTTTGCAGCGTCCTCTCTCCAACGCCGGCTCGGAGTGGGGTCTCAGTTGGCATCCGCAACCTCGCTGTCGCTGTCCTCGGGCGGATCCGGCTCGTAGTGCACGACACCGCGGTGACAATCGATGCAGGTCTTGTCCTTGTCGCGGGCCGTAGAGTGGCGACTGCGCGCCGAACGACTCTGCTCGGACAGGTCCATGTTGTCGAATTCATGGCAGCTGCGGCACTCTCGCGAATCGTTGGCGCGCATCCGATCCCAGACCATGTTCGCCAGATACCAGCGACGCGCCTCGAACTTCTCGGGTGTGTCGATGGTGCCCGCGATCTCGTGGTAGACGTCCTTGGCCGCGATGATCTTGGTCAGCAGCTTGGGGCCAAGCGGTTTGGGCACATGGCAATCCGCGCAGGTTGCCTGGACCCCGGAGGTATTCTTGTAGTGGAGCGAGTCCTGATATTCCTCGTAATTGGTCTGCATCGTGTGACAGGAGGTGCAGAACTCGAGGGTGTTGGTGGTCTTGATGGCAAAGTCGACGCCAAAGACGAGCAGCACGCCGACGACGAGAAGGGCCGCTGTCAAGGCAAGTGAAATATGGCCAGAAGAAGCCGAGGGCTTCGACATTGAGACATCCTCCTCTGTGGCGGCACCCATCGCATGCGCTCGCCGCGGCGGTCTTGTGACGGGCTCAACCCGCCAAGCTGACGCGCTTCGTTATTGATAATTGTCATGGATATTACGTCATTCACGCCGCCTTCGCCAAGTTCAGCCTCGGCGCGGGACAGGGTCTAGAGCGGTCTGTGTTTCCCGATAAGCCCGCATGAACCTTTGGCATGAAACGCCGGCTCCGAGCGCGTCGCGTCCTGTTTTCAGCGTCTCGCCATGCAATCGTGCAATCGAGTCTGAGCTGTTCGCGATGCTGCGCCCTTGGGTGTGAGGCGAAATCCTGTCGCAGTCTCATCCCGCGCCCTCGGACGTCGACAAGCCAAGTACAATGGGGCGTCGACCCTTCCGCAGATGTGCTTGTCGTGCGACGATCCCTTGCAGGTCCAAGGATGCAGCCAGGCGCCGCCCGCCGGCCTTCAGCACTGGGAATGCGGGTGCTGGCGAGACCCTTGTGCGCTCACCCGAGGTCGATCAGGGGAAAGGCGAGAATAGGCGCAGAGACAAGGCTCTAAGCCGACTGCAGTTGGCCCGCCGTTTCTGCCGGGATGAGCTAGGAAGAACCAAAAATAAGCGAGCGAGAAAGCGATGGCGCCCCAAATCTTGGATGATTGCATCGGACCGGGACGGGTCTTGGTGATCGCACGGCAGTGCGGTGACGAGTTGGTCGGCTGCGGTGGTGCGCTCCTCGCGCACCTGAGCCGACAGGATCCGGTCTCGGTGATCTTTCTCGAGGCCCCGCTCACGCCTGCCCGAATGCCTGATTCGCCAGATGAAGCTTGCGTCTCCGCTGACATGCTGGGCTATGGCCGACCCACTGGCCTAGGGCTGGCTCCGGGCGAGATCCGCTACTCTGAAACGCTGATCGCCACGCTTGGCGACCAAATCGACGGCTTTGGTCCCGACCTCATCTATAGCTGCGCGCCAACCGAACCGCTTGCGGCGAACCGCTGGATCGGGCTGTCGGTTGCAGAGGCGCTTCGGCGGTCGGGTCGCTCGTGCCGGTTGGCCTTCTTCGAAATGGATGCACTTTTGCAGCCCAATATGCTCCTGGATATCACCCGCCACAAAGGGCGGAAGGCGCAAGCGCTCAGCCGAATGGCTGCGGACGGGCCTGAAGCGACGCTTGGCCGCGCCGCGAGAGCGCGCGCGATCCTGGCATCCTCTGGTGAAGAGGCGCGCGACCCTTCCGTCGAGGCCTTCTTTCTGCTCGAGGCCGACGCGCTGAGGCGATCGCGTCCTGGCGGTCCTGCGAGCCTGCTCCTGACTGCGGCCCGAGCGAGTGATGCAGCAGAGTCGCTGCGGGTCCCTGCCCCCCTCGTGTCAGTCATCGTTCGCTCAATGGCACGACCTGAACTCGCCGACGCGCTCAATTCGATCGCCCTTCAGACCTACCCCAACATCGAGACCATCGTGGTACAAGCCAGCGCCGGGCCACCGATGTCTTGTCCAGAGCGGGTCGGGCATGTGCCGGTGCGGCTCCTTCGCGGCGACGGCGCATTGCCCAGAAGCCATGCGGCAAACCTGGGCTTGGAGCACGCGCGTGGCGAATACCTCGCCTTCCTGGATGATGATGACTGGTGGCTTCCGGAGCATCTCGCGGCCCTGGTGCCTTTGATGTCGGCTGGTCCGGAGCGGGCGGTCTACAGCGGGGTGCGCTGCGTGCGCGAGGCGGAGGGCGACTGGGTTGAGGCGCACGGCTTCAACGCGGCCTTCGAGCCGGATCGCCTCCTCGTCGAGAACTTCATCCCCATTCACTCGGTCCTCTTCCACCGCTCGCTCTATGAGGAGGGGTGTCGCTTCGACCCCGCACTGGATGTCTACGAAGACTGGGACTTCTGGGTCCAGGTGAGTCGCTTGACCGGCATGCGACACCATGCCGAGATTACCGCCATCTATCGTCTCGCCAGTGGCGCGGGGTTCGGTGTCGATGCCGAGGGCAGCGAAGTCGCGGAGGCGCTGGAGCGCTTTCTTGCGAAATGGCGCGGGCATTGGACGCCTCTCGAAATCATGACGATCATCGAGCGCGCGCGCGCCGCCCAGGGTATCCAAGTGATGCAGCGTCAGGTGCGTCTGCTGGAAGCGCAGCGCGATCAGTTCAGCGAACACGCTCAAGTCTGGCGGACAAGGGCCAAGGAGGCGGAGAGACAGCGGCATCAGGCACAAATCGAGGCGAAGACGCTGGAGGGGCGCTTGCTCGTCGAGCACCTGTCGGAACGCGAGCGGGTCAGCGACGAACTCAAGCGTCTTCTTGGCGAGCGGCAAAGGCACTACGAGCAAGTCATCGGCGAGGTGAGCATCGCGCGCGATGTCGCCCTTGCCACCTTGGATGACGTCTATGGCTCGACCTCATGGCGGGTGACGCGGCCGCTGCGCGGAGCCCGCAGCGCTGTAAGCGCTGTCCGCGCCGGAGCGCGTGCAGCATCAATGGCGCTCCCTCACAGCCTTAGGTGGGCCTATCGTCGGTTGCTGCCCCAACGCCTGCGTCAGCAGGCCGCACCTGCCGTCGCGCGCCTGACTGCGTCTCTGCCGCAGCTGATCGAGCGCAGCACCGATGACGGCTGGCAATCAGCGCCCTTTCCTGCCCAGCCTCTGCAGATCCTCAAGATTCCCAAGGAGCACCTGGCGCGCTGCGCATCGACGTTGGTGATACCGACCTCGGAGGATCCCGAGGTGAGCATCGTCATGCCGGTCTTCAATCACCCCAAGTACACCTTGGAATGCCTCGCGTCCTTGGTCCAGCATCCGCCTCAGACGGAATTCGAGCTCATTCTCATCGATGACGCCTCGAGCCAGGACACCAAGAGGCTGCTGCGCGCGGTGCGCGGGATCCGTCTCATCGAGAATGCCGAAAACCTGGGCTTCTTGCGCTCATGCAACAAGGCCGCGGCCACCGCGCGCGGGCGCTACCTCATGTTCCTCAACAACGACACCCAGGTGCGCGCGGGTTGGCTCGATCATCTGGTCGCACCCTTTGCCGATGCAGCCGTCGGTATGACCGGCTCCAAGCTGTTGTATCCGAGCGGCCATTTGCAGGAGGCGGGCGTAAGCATCTCTGCCGATGGGGTCGCTCACTTGATCGGGCTCAATGGCGATCCCGCCTCGCCTGCCCATAACCGCCTGCGCGAGGTCGACTATTGCTCGGGGGCGAGCTTCATGATCGAGCGCACCCTCTTCGAGAGCCTCGGCGGCTTCGATACCCGGTTCGCTCCGGCCTATTTCGAAGACGCGGACCTTGCCTTCCAGGTACGCAGTCGCGGCCGCAAGGTGCTTTATCAGCCGGCCTCGGAGGTCGTGCACCACCTCAGTGTGACGACCGAAGCCAGCGGCGATAAGCTCATAAGAATCGAGGCGAACCGCGATAAGTTCGTTCAGAAGTGGGCCACGGAGCTGGAAACCCTCAATCAGGTGCGACTGATCAGTTTTTATCTACCACAGTTTCACCCGATCCCCGAAAACGACGCTTGGTGGGGCGAAGGCTTCACCGAATGGACCAACGTCACCCGCGCACGCCCGACCTTTGAGGGGCATTACCAACCGCACCTTCCGACGGATCTGGGCTTTTATGATCTCAGACTCGCCGAGATACGTCAGCGGCAGGCAGACTTGGCGCGGCGTCATGGGATCTACGGCTTTTGCTACTACTACTACTGGTTCAACGGACACCGTCTGCTGCACCGTCCGCTCGATGGTGTGCTGGCCAGCGGCGAACCCGACTTTCCCTTCTGCGTCTGCTGGGCGAATGAGAATTGGTCCAGGCGCTGGGATGGGCGTGATGCGGACCTCCTCATGACGCAGCACTACTCGCCGGAGGATGATGTTGCCTTCATTCGAGCGCTCTTCCCCGCCTTGGCGGATCCCCGCTATATCCGGATCAATGGCCGCCCCCTGGTGCTGCTGTACCGTGCCAGCCTGCTGCCCGATTCGCAGGCGACAACCGACCGCTGGCGAGAGGAGTGCCTCCGGGCCGGTTTGCCCGAGCCCTATCTCGCGCGCGTCTTGAGCTTCGAAGAGCGGCATGCACAGGCGCGGGGCTTCGATGCGGCGGTCGAGTTCCCGCCTCACGGCCATGCCGTTGAGGCTTCGCCCCCTCAAAACATGTCTAACCCTGGCTTTCGCGGGCGTTTCTACGACTATCCGGCAACGGCCCGTGCCTTTGCGGCGGCCCAGTACGAAACGCCAAAGCTGTTTCGCGGGGTCATGCCTTCTTGGGACAACACCGCGCGTCGGCAAGACGCCGCCGATATCTTCCTCGACGCGTCCCCGAGCCTTTACGAGCAGTGGTTGAAGCGCATGATCGAGGAGACGCGAGACCTGCATTTCGGGGACGAGCGAATCCTCTTCGTCAATGCTTGGAACGAGTGGGCGGAAGGGAACCATTTGGAGCCCGACAGTCGATTCGGCTCCAGCTATCTCGAGGCGACTCGTCGCGCCTTGGATGCCGTCATCGTCCAGAAGGGAGTGCGTTGAAGTGACGAAGGTTATGGCTCACTGGCTCGGCCGCCTCGGCGATGCACGTCGACGACATCATGGCCTCCGACCGCTCCTCGCCGCCGTGTGGCGGTTTGCGCGGGAGCAGGGCGCAGGCGCGGCTTGGCGTCGCTTCACTCCATTCCGGCCTCCCGCGCCCCAGGCGTCGGAGACCGTGAGCAGGCTTCCGAGCCGCACCGCACATGAGCAAGCCGCTCCCCGAAGCGCCGATCAGTGGATGAGCCGTGCGCCCGGCGTCCTGCTTGTCGGTCATCCCTATCTGATCTCGGGGCGGGGTGAAGACGTGCGTACCGCCGCCGCCGCGATCGCGGGACAGGGGATGCCCTTTCACATCCGCAACACCTTCGACGCCGGGCAAGAGAACCAGGCGAGATTCCCCAACTTTCGCTATTTCGACCGTATCGCTCGCGAGCAGCGTTATCGAGCGAACCTCTGCGTACTCAATGCCGATGAAATGATCCCGGCGCGGAATCACCTCGGGACGGACTTGTTCGACGGCGGATACAATATCGGTTACTGGGCCTGGGAACTCAGCAACTTCCCCGAGGCTTGGCTGCCGTCTTTAGATGTGGTCGACGAGGTCTGGGCGCCGTCTCGGTTCATCCAGCAGGCGGTCGCGGCCAAGACCAGTCGACCTGTCGTGCGCATGCCGCTGATCGTGGAGCCAGAAGACGTCCAGATGGAGCGGCAGTATTTCGGGCTTCCTGAGCGCTGTTTTCTGTTCTTGTTCTTCTTCGATTTCAGCTCCTTCATCGCGCGGAAGAATCCCTGGGCCGTCATCGACGCCTTCAGGCGCGCTTTCCCAGAGACCTCGGGCGATGAGGTTGGTCTTGTGATCAAGCTCAATGGGGGGCAGCTCCGCCCCGAGGATTATCAGGAATTCCTCGCACGCGACGAGATCCGTCGGCCAGGCATCTGGATCATTGACGAAGTGCTGAGCGATCCGGAGATCCGCGGCTTGATGGGCTGTTGCGACGCCTTCGTCTCTCTGCACCGCGCAGAGGGCTTTGGCCGCGGCCCCGCGGAGGCCATGTACTACGGCAAACCGGTGATCGCGACCGGGTACTCGGGGAATCTGGATTTCTGCAATGAACTCAACGCCTGTGTCGTCGATTACAGGCTCGTGCCCGTTTTGGACGGCGAATATCCTCATGGCGATGGTCAGATTTGGGCAGATGCGGATGTCGAACAAGCGAGCTGGTATATGCGCAAGCTGGTGGCCGAGCCCGACTATGGAGCGCGCATCGGCGCCTGCGGCGCTGAGACCATCCGCATGCTCAACAGCAGCGCCGCTGTCGGACAGCGTTACGCGGCACGCTTGCGCGCCCTCGATCTGATCTGAGGCCTTTCAGTCAGCAGCGGCATCGGGATTTTCCGCTCCAACCGGAGTCTCCGGCGACTCGAGCTGGGTGCGCATGAGCGCATCGCGCGTTGCCTGCAGATAGGCGTATCCGTATTTCTGGTCGGGCTCCAGATGCGCCCCTTCCGCCCACTCGTTCCAGGCATTCACGAAGACGAGCCGCTCCGACGGGTCGGCTATGCGTGCCTGCGAATCCCGGATCGCGTTCTCGAGCCACTCGCGATAGCCGCTTGGCGTAGAGCCTAGAAAGATGGCGCCGCGGCCTGGGCGCCTTGCCTCATTGTCCCAGGACGGATTGACGCAGCGGAAGCGTCTGTAGTCGCAACCCTCGTAGTGGCGGCTGCGCTCGGGATAGATGCTCCAGTCGTAGATGGTGCCTGCAAAACGGGAGTCGCGCCCTTGGATGTGCTTGGTGATATCCACTGGATGACTGTTGTTCGGGGGAAATTCCACCGCTGCGTCGAACCCGTAAGCGGCAGGCGGCTCCGACTCGAAGGATTGCGTGTAGGCGAGGTAGAGGTCGCCGATCCCTTGCTGCTGGCACCAGAGGCGCCACCGCTTGGCCGTTTCCGATGGATTGGGCAGCAGGGCCGGCCGATAGACCATGAGGAGGGGGCGCCCTCCGACGCGGATGTATCTCGGGTCTCTCAGGTACTTCGAGATCCTTGCGATGAAGGCGAGATCGTCCTCAGGAGAATGCGCCTGCGCGATGAGAATCTCTTGATCCCGCCCATCCCAGCGCCGACTCCAGTTCTCGTTGGCCCAGCAGAGACAGAAGGGCAGATCCAGGCTGCTGTCCAGATAGGCCTCGAGCGGGCGCTCCAAGAGACTTTTTCCGGCGAACCAATAGCAGTAGAAGGCGAAGCCGCCGATGCCATAGCCTTTGGCGAGTTCGACCTGGCGTGCCATCACTTCAGGGACGCGCAAGTCATAGAAGCCAAGCTCGCCGGGCAGGTGCGGCTGGTAGTGACCGGGAAACTGCGGTCGACCGCGAACGACATTGGTCCACTCGGTGAAGCCCCTCCCCCACCAGGCGTCATTCTCCGGGATCGGGTGAAACTGCGGCAGGTAGAAGGCGATGAGTCGCGCCGGGGGCGAGACAAGCGGCTCCGCGTCGATGAGCGGCACGGCCTGGACGTCTTGCTCAGGGAGCGCGCCGCCCCTGCCCCGCCACAGCTCGCCGCGCTGGCGCGCTTGCACGAATGCCTTGAAGCCAGGGTGCTTGCGGAAAAGGAAGGGCAGAACTCGGAACAATCCGCGCTGCAGGCGCTGCCGCGTGGAGATGTCGAGGGGGAGCAGGCGCCATATCGGACGCAGGAGATTGAAGGCCATGATTCCATGCCGGTGACTGCGCGGCACGGCTGCGAGCGAGCCGGCCACGCGGCAGGAAAGCTCGGTTGATAGCCGCCCAGGCAGTGGAAATGAGGAGCCGGGTCCGATTCCCGGTGAAACGGCGTGGTATAGTACCCCGATTATCAGCTGCATAGGTGAAAGAGCCTTCTTTCGGTTGGGCTCGAGCGTCCTCCGCTGGCGTCAACGCCTCCTCTTCGTCAAATCTTGGATTGGAATCTCCCCGATGTCGTCTGAGACCCAAGTCGGCGAATCGCCGCTACTGAGTCAGTTCAGGTATGGACTGCGTTCCGAGCAGATCCGCGGTGCACTGCGCGACGTCGCCGAGGGCTGGGAGCGACGTGAACTCTGGATGACCCTCGGTTTGCAGGACGTCCGCCAGCGTTATCGCCGCTCTAAGCTGGGGCCCTTTTGGATCACCATCTCGATGGCCGTCATGGTGCTGGCGCTCGGTCTCCTCTACGGCCAAATCTTCCGCCAAGACATCCACGAGTATCTCCCCTTCCTGGCGGCGGGTTTCGTCATCTGGGGCTTGCTTGCCAGCATGATCAACGAGGGCTGCCTCGCCTTCATCCAGTCAGACGGCATGATTCGGCAGCTCAACGCGCCGGTCTCCATCTACGCCTTCCGGGTGCTCTGGTCCAATTTGATCGCCTTCGCGCACAACATCTGGGTCTTCTTCGCCGTCGCGCTTTGGTTCGGTGTGGATTTCAATTGGAACCTGCTGTGGGTGCCGCTAGCGCTCTTCGTCATCTTGCTCAATGGGCTCTGGATCTCACTGCTCTTCGGGCTCCTGAGCGCGCGCTTTCGCGATGTGCCCTTGATCGTCGGCAGTATCGTGCAGGTGCTCTTCTTTATCACCCCTGTGATCTGGAGGCCAGAAATGCTTCCGGGGCGCGCCCTGCTGCTCGACCTGAATCCCTTCTACCACCTGGTTGAGATCATGCGCGCGCCGCTGCTCGGACAACCCGCGCAGCTCACGCACTGGCTCTCGGTACTCTCCATTCTCCTTGTCGGCTGGGCGGTCACTTTCTTCTTCTACTCCGCCTATCGCTGGCGCATCGCCTACTGGGTTTGAAGGACGCGACTGTGGCTTCGATTCAACTGGAAAACGTCTCGGTTTCCTTTCCTGTCTACAATGCTGCGACGCGCTCGATCAAGAATCGCATCATCCAGAGCGCGACTGGCGGCCAGATTCGAGCGGATACGACTTCGCAGCGTATCTCCGTGGTGCAGGCGCTGCAGGACATCACTCTCACGCTCGGAGAGGGCGACCGGCTCGGCTTGATCGGCCACAATGGCGCTGGCAAGACGACGCTGCTGCGGGTTCTGGGCGGCATCTACGAGCCGAACTCTGGGCGCATCAGTGTCAAGGGGCTGACCGTGCCGCTGTTCGATATCAGCCTTGGCATGGACCAGGAAAGCACGGGCTATGAGAACATCATTCTGCGCGGGCTCTTTCTCGGCCTGACGCGTCGGGAGATCAAGGCGCGGATGGAAGAGATTGCCGACTTCACGGAGCTGGGCGACTTCCTCGATCTGCCCATCCGGACCTATTCGGCCGGGATGCAGATGCGTCTCGCCTTCGCCGTCTCGACCTCAGTGGTGCCGGATATCCTGCTGCTCGACGAGGGGATCGGCGCTGGCGACGCCGCCTTCATGCACAAGGCCCGTGAGCGCCTGGCCCGCTTTACCGAAAAGGTCTCGATCATCGTCCTCTCTTCACACTCGGACGACCTCGTCCGCAGCATGTGCTCGAAGGCGATCCTCATGGAGCATGGTCAGATCGTGCATGCCGGCCCGACGGACGAGGTGCTGGAGCGCTATCGGGAGATGCGCGGTTTTTGAGCGGCCCCTTTGGGGATTGATACCCGATGGGACGATCCGCCGTCCGCGACCCTTGCTTGTGGGGCGCAGCGCAGGGGGAGCACGAGAGAGCCACCAGCATTCAGCGGCTAAGGGAATCGCCCATGCTAGGAGCCTGTCCGACTTGGGGGGATCGAAGCGAGGAAGTGGGAGAGCGAGGCCATTTCGTTCCGGTTTTGAGGCGCATAGTGGTTCTATGTAACGAAAAAGCGGGGCGAAAGGGACCGTTCTCCCGATTCCGCAGCCGATTCATCCTAAGTCGGACAGGCTCCTAGACATCTCAGCAAGCATGCCTATCCGGTTGCCACCCAATGATCCCATGCCAGTTGTGTTTTCGAGCCGAAAGTGCGGCGCAAGCCACTTCCGCGGGCCGTCAGACCACTGGACCGGCAGGTCAGCAAGGATGGGTAGCAGGGGCCAAGGTATGCCGCTGATGCTTGGCACGGACGCCGCTTGGCCGTGAAACCCATCGACCACTGCCCCGACGCTCAATGAAAACGCCCCCGCGAAACCGGGGGCATTTCTTGTTGCGCGGCGCTGATGCCTCGGCGTAGGTTGGATGGGTTTCGCGACGCTCTCCCCATCGGATCTAGAGACCGACCAGCTCAGCATGCACTCCTTGTCCGCGGACGCCTTCGAGCAGCGTCTGAGCATTGGTCCGATCCGGTCGATACTCGACGATGGTCAAGTGTGGCCGATCGTCGGGGTTGTGCACACTCACAACGCCCTCGACGCTGCGGAGAAGCCCTTCGACCACCTCGCGTCGTTCCTGGGGTAGGCTTTCGTCGATATGGATCAAGACATCAGCGAGCGAGATATCCATGATTGCTCTCCTCGGGTTCGACCAATCCGGCAAGTTGACGGCGGGATAGAGCGCCGCGGGATTTGGATCCCTCATGCAGGTCGCTCGCCGCCGTGATGGACCAGGCAGAGGGCTCAAGATGACATCTCAGTGGGACACGCCAGCTTGGCCTTCGGCCCTAGGATCAGTATAGATCCCGCTCGGCGGGAGAGGGCCAAACAGGCTCAGCTTCGGATGCTGAAGATCAGCGTGATGATGAGGACGGGGCTGGGAATGCCAGAGTCGCACCCAGTCGGCCAAGCCATCCGTGGCTTGGAGGGAGGTTGCAAGCGGGTCGCGAAGGCTGCGACTTGCGGTTGGCGCGATCGTCGCCGTGCCGAGAGGAAGCTGGACCCTCAGGCGGTCCTGCGCGCAGCGGTGAAGAAGAGCCAGGCGCCGGCCAGATAGCTGGAAACGACCAGGCCGACGCCGAAGGTCTCGGGCAGCCAGTGGCCGGGGCCGAGCAGCAGGACGAGGGTGCCGCTGACGATGACGGTTGCACCGCCGATCGCGCGGATAGCGCTACCCCCGACGAGTGGACGCGCATCGCGCGACGCGGTGTGCGTCATCTGCATGGCCTCTTCCGTGCGCACCCGGCGGTCGTAGGCCATGAGCATGCGATAGGCAATGAGCGGCAGCTCCGGCGCCTGGTCGGCGACCGAGTAGATGTTGCGCTTGGTGCGGTCGAACAGCCCCTTGAGTCCGATCTGATCCTTCATCCAGCGTTCCATGTAGGGCTTTGCCGTCGTCCAGAGGTCGAGTTCCGGGTAGAGCTGACGTCCAAGCCCTTCGATGTTCAGCAGGGTCTTCTCGAGCAGGACGAGCTGCGGCTGGATCTCCATGTTGAAGCGCCTGGCGGTTTGGAACAGCCGTACCAGGAAGTGTCCGAATGAGATTTCGGCGAGCGGCTTCTCGAAGATAGGCTCGCTGACGGTACGGATGGCGGATTCGAACTCATCCACCCGAGTGCCTGGCGGCACCCAGCCGGATTCCACGTGCAGCTCCGCCACGCGGCGGTAGTCTCGCTCGAAGAAGGCGAGCAGGTTCTCGGCGAGGTAGCGTTGATCCTCTGTCGTCAGGGTCCCCACGATGCCGAAATCGATGGAAATGTAGCGCCCGGACGGCTCGACGAAGATGTTGCCCGGGTGCATGTCGGCATGAAAGAAGTTGTCGCGGAAGACCTGGGTGAAGAAGATCTCGACACCGCGCTCGCCCAGCACCTTCATGCTCACGCCCTGGGCCTTGAGCGTGGCGACGTCGCTGACTGGGGTGCCGTAGATGCGCTCCATCACCATGACGTTCGGACGGGTCCAATCCCAGAAGACCTCCGGGATGTAGAGCATCTCGCTGTTGACCCAGTTGCGGCGAATCTGCGAGGCATTGGCGGCCTCGCGCTGCAGGTCCAGCTCGTCGTAGATGGTCTTCTCGTACTCGCGAACCACCTCGACGGGACGCAGCCGCTTGCCGTCCTTCCAATAGCGCTCGGCCAGGTGAGCGACAGTGTACATCAGCCCGAGGTCCTGACGAATGGTGTGCTCGATGCCGGGACGCAGCACCTTGACGACCACCTCGGTGCCGTCCTTGAGCCGCCCGGTATGGACCTGAGCGATGGAGGCCGACGCCAGCGGGGTCGGATTGAACTGATCCAAAACCTCGTCGACCGAGCAGCCCCAGGCCTTCTCGATCATGGCTCGGGCCGCGGCGCCGCCAAAGGGCGGCACCCGGTCTTGCAGCTTGGCGAGCTCGACGGCGAGGTCGTCCGGGAGGAGATCCCGCCGTGTCGAGAGGATCTGGCCGAACTTGACGAAGATGGGCCCCAAATCCTCCAACGCCAGGCGCACGCGCACCGGATAGGCGGGCAGGTCGCGCTTCACCCAGTGCCAGGGTAGGAGGACCTTGACCCAGCGCAGCGGGCGGAAGATGTGGGTGGCGAGGATGACTTCGTCGAGACCGTTGCGGAGCAGGATCCAATTGATGCGAAAGAGCCGTAACGCCTGGCGGGGACCCATCATTGCTTGATGCCGTGCCCCGCGGCGCGCTGCTTGAGCCGCTCGACGCGGGCGGTGATGCGCTCGACGTCGTCACGCAGGGTATCGACCTGTGCGAGGAAGGCGTCGACCTCGTAGCGCGTCGGCAGCAGGCGACGCTCCTCTTGCAGGTACTCGCGTAGATTGGCCGTCATGGATTCAGAGGTGCGCTGTCCCCAGCGCTCCGCGTCGCGCACACGGTTGCCGACCTGATGGGCGAAGGGATCGCCGATGACGCGCGCGAGTTGCTCCTCCCAGTCGACATCCAGCTTGGCGAGCGCGGCGCTGAAGGCGTGCGCAAGACCCGAGTCGCCCGTGACCTCGACTTCGCCCGAGATCAGCTGGCTCTCCTTGCGTTCGGCCATGGCCATGCGCGCCAATCCGAGCGGCGTCCCGACGATGAGGCAGTCGGGGTCCGCGTCATAGTGTCCGAACAGCTGCAGTCCCTGCTCGTCCGGGATGACGGTGACACGTGTCCCGAAGCCCTTGAGTTCGATCGCGATGAGCCGGCCTTCCAAGGCCGCCAGGCCGGCTGCACCCTCGGGGTCGAGGGCAACATAGCCATTGATCGCCTGTTCGACGACCGCGAGCAGCGCGTCCGGGATCTGAATGCCCTCGCTCACAGCTTGTACCCCCGATGAATAGCGACGATACCGCCGGTGTGGTTGAAGTACTCGCAGCGCTCGAAGCCGGAGGTCTCCATCATGGAGCGCAGCGTCTCCTGGTCCGGGTGCATGCGGATGGACTCAGCCAGGTAGCGGTAGCTGCCGGGGTCCTTGGTCACGATCCGACCGAGCGCGGGCAGCACCGAGAAGGAGTAGAGGTCGTAGACACGGCTGAGCGACTTGCTGACGGGGTGAGAGAATTCCAGGATCAGTGCGCGGCCGCCGGGCTTGAGGATCCGGAACATCTCGTCCAGCGCGGCCTGCTTGTCGGTGACATTGCGCAAGCCGAAGCCAATGGTCACGCAGTCGAAGGTATCGCTCTCGAAGGGGATTTTCTCCGCGTTGACCAGGGAGTATTGCACGTTGCCCACGCGCCCCTGGTCGAGCATCCGTTCGCGTCCCTCCCCGAGCATGGCGGCGTTGATATCCGTCATCACGACCACCCCGTCCGGGCCCACGATGCCGGCGAAGCGACTTGCCAGGTCGCCGGTGCCCGACGCGAGATCGAGCACCTTATGACCCCTGCGAACACCGGACAGCTCGATGGCATGTCGCTTCCAGAGCCGATGAATGCCCATTGACATGAGATCGTTCATCAGGTCATAGCGCGTCGCGACCGAATCGAAGACCTCGCGAACGCGCTTGGCCTTTTCATCGATCGGGACCTGTTGATACCCGAAGTGGGTCGTTTTCTCGTCGGACATGCTCTTTCTCTGGTCTCGAATTTGGGTGGACGGGCTGCGGCACCCCGCCGAATGGCGGCTATCTTACACCAAGGCATCTCAAGCGCTCTTACCGAGCAGGGACGCGAGTTGATCATCGTTTCGGCCAGTCGTCTTCTGCAGGGTGGACAAGCGCAGCGCAGTCCACCAACGCCGACGCCTGATTCGGTGGACTTCGCTCTCGCTCGTCCGCCCTACCAGCCCAACTGATGACCAAGGCCCAGTGGCGCGAGGCTGGAGCCGAGAGGGGCGAGAAAGCCCGGATTCAATAGCCTCGGGCGGAAGAGAAGACTCGGCATCAGACGGGCACAACGGGCTTGCCGGAAGTGCGCCGCCCGGTCTCAGGATGGCTGAGACTTGCGCTTCTGTCCGGCCTTCTCCAGCTCATCCAGGTACTCCTTCCAGAGCCGCTCCTGCTCGGTGCCGAGCTTGTGGAGGTAGTCCCAGGAATAGATGCCAGTGTTGTGCTCGTCGTCGAAGTGGAGGCACACGGCATAGTTGCCGACGGGCTCGATCTTGTCGATTCCGACCTCCTCTTTGCCGAGCTGCAGCACGCGCTGGCCGGGACCATGGCCCTGGACCTCCGCGGAGGGCGAGTAGACGCGCAGATATTCGCAGGGCAACGTGAAACGGGTGCCGTCATCGTAGGCCACTTCGAGCACGCGCGATTGACGGTGAAGGTTGAGTTCTGTGGGTACTGGCATGGGTTCAGTTGTCAGTTGTCAGTTGTCAGTTGTCAGTTGTCAGTTGTCAGAAGGATGGCTCATCGCGCTGCTTGGGGAAAGGCGTGGCGGCTTCGCCGCCACGCACTCCTCCGGCTATAGAATGTAGCGCGACAGATCCTCGTCGGCAGCTAGCCCGGACATGTTCTGGTCGACATAGGTCGCGTTGAGGGTCACGGTGACGCGGTCGAGGTCCGAGGCGTTGTATGAGACATCTTCGAGCAGGCGCTCCATGACGGTATGCAAGCGCCGGGCGCCGATGTTCTCCGTCCGCTCGTTCACCTGCCAGGCGATCTCGGCGATACGCTGAATCCCGTCTTCGGTGAACTCCAGGCTCACGCCCTCGGTGCCCAGCAGCGCCTTGTATTGATCCGTCAGCGAGGCGTCGGGCTCGGTGAGGATGCGCACGAAATCCTCCGTGGTCAGCGCCTTGAGTTCGACGCGGATGGGCAGACGGCCCTGCAGCTCCGGGATGAGATCTGAGGGTTTGGAGAGATGGAAGGCGCCCGAGGCAATGAAGAGGATGTGATCGGTGCGCACCGCCCCGTGCTTGGTCGAGACCGTACTGCCCTCCACCAGCGGTAGCAGGTCGCGCTGGACGCCCTCGCGCGAGACATCGGCGCCGCTCGAGCCCTCGCCGCGCTTGGCGACCTTGTCCAGCTCGTCGATGAAGACGATGCCATTCTGCTCGACGTTTTCGATCGCCCGAAGCTTCATCTCCTCGTCGTTGACACGCTTCGCGGCCTCTTCGTCCTGGAGCAGCTTGCGCGCATCGCAGATCTTCAGCTTGCGGCGTTTCAGGCGGCCTTGGCCAAGGTTTTGGAAGAGCCCCTGCAGCTGATTCGACATTTCTTCCATACCGGGCGGGGCCATGATCTCCACGCCGAGCGGTGTGGCCGAAACCTGGATCTCGATCTCCCGATCATCCAGCTCCCCAGCTCTCAGTTTTTTGCGAAACTTCTCGCGGGTGCCGCTACTTGTGCTCGCGTGGCTGTCCTCCTCGAAGCTCGAGGCTGAGGGGAGCAGGGCTTCGAGAATGCGATCCTCGGCAGCGGCCTCCGCCTGGTCCGACAGCTTGGCCATCTCCTGCTCGCGAGCCATCTTGACCCCGATGTCGGCGAGATCGCGAACGATCGACTCGACGTCACGCCCAACGTAGCCGACCTCGGTGAACTTGGTCGCCTCCACCTTGAGGAAGGGGGCGTTGGCGAGACGCGCCAGGCGTCGCGCGATCTCGGTCTTGCCCACACCGGTCGGGCCGATCATGAGGATGTTCTTGGGCGTGATCTCGGAGCGCATCGGCTCCTCGATCTGCGCTCGGCGCCAGCGGTTGCGCAGCGCGATGGCGACCGCGCGCTTGGCGTCGTCTTGGCCCACGATGTGCTTGTCGAGCTCTGCGACAATGCGTTGGGGTGTGATTTCAGACATCTGAAGAGTCCGTCGAATGGGCCGCGGTGCGAGCGCGGCGCTGAGTGCTCGTAAGGGTGTAGCTGCGGGTGATGGGCGGCGGTCGCAAGATGAGGTCGCGCCGAATGGCGTCAGACCTCTGCGTCCAGCTCCTCGATCACCAGATTGTGATTCGTATACACGCAAATGTCGGCGGCGATGTGCAGACTCTTCTCGACGAGGTCGCGTGCGCTCAGCTCGGTGTTTTCGAACAAGGCGCGGGCAGCCGATAGCGCGAAAGAACCGCCAGAGCCGATTGCCATGATGTCCTGCTCCGGCTCAACGACGTCTCCGGTACCGGAGATGATCAGCGAGGTCTTGGTGTCGGCGATGCACAGGAGCGCCTCGAGCCGCCGCAGCATGCGGTCGGTGCGCCAGTCCTTGGCCAACTCCACGGCCGAGCGCGTCAGGTGTCCCTGGTGCTTTTCCAGCTTGCCCTCGAAGCGCTCGAAGAGCGTGAAGGCATCCGCGGTCGCACCGGCAAAGCCAGCCAGAACCTGCCCTTTATAGAGACGCCGCACTTTGCGCGCATTGCCTTTCATCACCGTGGGGCCCAATGAGACCTGGCCGTCGCCGCCGATCACGACCTTGTCGCCGCGTCGGACCGAGAGGATTGTGGTGCCGCGAAAGTTTTCCATGGTCGATCTTGTTATCGATTGAGGTCTGGCTAGTCTACTCGATCCAGTCTAGCGGGTTCTCGTTCGGCGCGGGCCTGAGGCCCGGCTGCTCGATGAAGAGCCGATGCCAGATCGCGAACTGCATGAGCCCGAAGAGTTCTCGACCGCTGCCTCGTCCGCGCTGCCGAGCGGCGACGAGGTCGGGAATGGCCTCGGCGCGAAACCAGTCTCCAATGCCACGGTTGCGCATGAGGCGCCGCCCCACCTGCTCCGCGATCCCGCCGCGCAGCCAATCGCCGACGGGCACGTGGAAGCCCCGCTTGGGCCGATCGAGGTGTCCAGGCGGAAGGCGCGGCTCGGCCCAGCGCTTGAGCAACCATTTACCTCGGTGGCGCCGGACCTTGAGGCCATCGGGTAAGGAGAGGCCGAATTCGACGATCCTGTGGTCCAGGAAGGGCACCCTGCCTTCGAGACCAAAGCCCATCAACATACGGTCCGTCTTGACGAGCAGATTGTCCGGCAGCGCGGTCACCAAGTCGGTGTATTGACGGCGCTGCATATCCGACCAGCTCGCGGGCGTCGCGCCCCAGGCGCGCAGCACGGGCTGGCGATCCTGCTCGGCCGCGGCCAGGAGATCCGCACCCAGCAGCCGCTTCAACCAGGCTCCGCCCCATTGACCACGGGTGCGGAAGCCGCCGCTTCCAGGGTGAATGAGCGCCTTCACCCAACGCTCGGCGGGACGCGGATGATAGCGCCCATAGCCGGCGAAGACCTCATCGCCGCCTTCGCCGGAGAAGACCACCTTCAGCGCGGCGCCGGCGGTCTCCGCGAGCAGTGAGGTCGGCAGGCAGGCGTAGTCGCGCATCAGCTCGTCGGCGCACCAGATGCTATGCGGGATGCGCCCGAAGACCTGATCGATCCCCAACTCGAGCGCGGTGTGATCCAGGCCGAAGTGCTGTGCGACGCGCGCGGCCTCGTCCAGCTCGTGCGCCATGGTCGTGCCCTTGTAGCCGACCGAGAAGCTCTTGATGCGCCCGGCGCCATGCGCGTGGAGCATGGCCGCCAGCACCGCCGAGTCGACGCCGCCGGAGAGGAAGAGTCCGAAAGGCACATCGGCTCGCATGTGCTCGCGCATGGCGGCATCCATGAGGCCGTCCAGCTCGGCCTGTGCCTCGTCCGCACTGATGTCCCGGGGTGCGACCGCTAGCGCGGACCAATAGGCATGTCGCTGAATCCTCAGATCCGCGTCGATC
This sequence comes from Thiorhodococcus mannitoliphagus, assembly GCF_010915725.1. Lineage (GTDB taxonomy): Bacteria > Pseudomonadota > Gammaproteobacteria > Chromatiales > Chromatiaceae > Thiorhodococcus > Thiorhodococcus mannitoliphagus. The sequence continues at coordinate 25,687 of NZ_JAAIJR010000008.1, read as the reverse complement.
ACCAGCGCCTCGCCTGGAAGCACACGCTTGATGCCGGCGATCAGGGTGTCCTCACCGCTCGCGAACTGATTCTGGAGAAACTGCCGCAAGGCGCCAGGCACGATTTCTGGCTGCTGGGGCAGGATGGCCAAGAGCGCCTTGATCTCCGAGGCGAAGGCGATCCGGTCGGCGAGTCTGACGTAGAAGAGCGGTTTGATGCCCAACCGATCCCGCCCGAGGATCAGCGCCCCACGCCGCGCGTCATGCAGCGCGAAGGCGTACATGCCGCGCAGCAGCCGCAAGCTGTCCAGCCCATGGAGGGCGTAGGCGTTGAGGATGGTCTCGGAGTCCGAGTGCGTTCGCGCCTGGCGTCCCCGCTGGCGCAGCTCGGCGTTCAGCTCGACGTAGTTATAGACCTCGCCGTTGGCGGCCAAGGCAAGTTGACCGTCCTCGGAGACCATGGGCTGATGGCCGGTCGTAAGGCCGATGATCGAGAGGCGCGTCTGTGCCAGGCCAACCGGCCCCGAGCAGTGGATGCCCGCGTCGTCCGGCCCCCTGTGCGCGAGCTGTGTGGACATGCGCCGCAGCAGCTCGGGCTCGGGACGCAGCTCTGGGCGCATGATGAATCCGGCGATGCCGCACATGATGAACTCGCTGGTCAGTGATCAGTGGTCAGTGGTCAGTGGTCAGTGGTCAGGCGCGGGGCGCTAAGCCGCTGATCTCACTGAAGGTCGCGCAGGACCGCACCGTCGTCCGTCTGCAGCATGACCTCGGGCGAGCCTGGCGGCTTGGGATAGACACGAATATCGCCGCTCCCGGTATGGACCTCCACGCGATCCCAATCCTCAGGGGTCACGCCGACCACCAGCGAGGTGTCCTTCTCCGTGAAGATCCCAGCATGGGCGACAGCAAAGGTGAGCACGCCGTCCGCCGCCTCGAGGCGATGCTCGACGCGGGTCCCCGGCAGACCGAAGCCGCGTCCCTTCAGCAAGATCAGCGCGGATCGCTCGGGATACTGGTGCCAGGCGATCGTGACCTGGGCCGTATCCGCGACCAGTCTCAGAGTATGCGGTGCCGGGTCGTACTTGGCTTGAATGACATCCAGTGACAGGCTCTGATGAACGGGTGTGGCGAGCAGCATGCCGAAGAGCAGCGCCGCCGCCGCGATGCCGTATCCGGACGCCAGCGCCACCGGATGCTTGAGCGGCCGAGGCTCCGGAGGCGGCAAATGAGCCAAGGCATCCTCGCGCTGCGGAATGCGCAGGACCAGGTAATAGAGCGTCAAGGCGAGTCCGTAGACGATGACGGCCGACCAGATGACATCCGACAAGAAGTGATCTCCGGCTGTCATGCGCCCGATGCCGAGCAGGATTCCCAGGGCAATCGAGCCCAGGAGCGCGAGGTAGGCGAGAACCGGGCGCCGCCGCAGCCAGATGAGGAAGAAGGCGCCAAGCATGAATCCCGCCGAGCTGTGGCCGCAGGGAAAGGATTTGCCCTTGCCCGATTCGCCAACCATCAGCGGGGGCAGGTAGGCCTGAGTCCCGCCGAACTCCAGCGTTTGATGCGGACGTGGACGTCCCCAATGGTCTTTCAGAACCGCATTGACGATCAGCCCTGGCCCCAGCACGGCGGTTGCCAGCAGAAAGACGGCGTGGATCCGTACCCGCCTGAACCGCGGCCAGAGACTGCCGGCGCCGAGGACCGCCAGGCTGCCGATGGCCAAGAGCCCAATCAGCAGCGGCGCGGCCTGGTAGAAGAACAGCCACAGCGGCTGGCGCGACTCGGGCCAGGCATCTTCGGAATTGGGGTGGTAAAAGGCCGCGGCCGCTTGGATGTCTAAATCGGACAGCCAGAAAGGCAATGTCCCGACGACGGCGAGCAGGACGACGACAGCGAGCTGCGGGAGCCAGCGGGGGCGGGTGGCGGAGATGGTTTGCACCTTTGGATCGGAAAGCCTGGGCGGACTGCGCGAGCGCTGAGCCTATCGGTTCATTCCCCGAATCTCAATCTCCCCAATCCCAATCAATGTGGCTAGGCGGGCTTGAACGCGAGACTGGACGCGCGCGGACTTGCGGCCTGATTCACGTCCTGCTTCGATGGCCTGAGTCAGTTCAGCTGGCCCTGGTGCCTTTGGTCCGAAACCCGGTTCTCGAGGGTTTGCGACGGCCGATATCGCGAACCCCGTCACGCTTGCGGCCCATTGATGCCCGTACCATCGCCCAACGCGGTCATTTGAAACGGATGTGACGCGCGCTGGTCAAAGCCTTTCTCAAGCAAGTGAGAGCTCGTTTGCAAACAGATGCTGCACCAGTCTCTAGACTGAGATTGCGGCAGTCTCAGCACTGTGCGCTCGGTCTTGGCATATCGGCCGCGGGTGGCTGTCGAGCTACACCTTGCTTATGCCGCTCCGGGCCAAAGATGACCCAACAAAGCCTTGAACTTCTCGTTCACTCAGTATCCACATCATGGCCGAAAACAACAGCTCCAATGTCGTTCCCTTCGGGGGTAGAGAGAGCCACTTGACCACGGCAATGTTCGAGGATGCGGTTGCCATACTCGCGGTTTGTCGAGATCGCTTGATCGACCGCATGAGTGCCGTCTTCACCCGTCAGGTCGGGCGGGCGAATGACGAGTTCCTCTCACTGGCGGATCGGGCAACCAGCCTGGAGCATCAGCAGACCTGCCTGACAGCCACTCAAGTGCTTTCCAACCGCGCGCCTCAACTGCTACAGCAGTTTCAGGCGAGCTTCGCGCGCGAGTTCGAGTCCGTCTTGAAGGGTGACAACGCGTCTCAAACCCAGGGTTTGCAGCTTCCCACCGAGCTGAGCCTGGTCGAGGACGAGGATCTGGAGCAAGACCTTGCCATCACCAAGCTGACCACGCGGGCCGCCTTCAACTGCTCTCAGCAACTGGTCGCGCTAGACAGGCGGATTGCGGCCCTGCTCAAGGTGCCGCGCATCACCCAGGACGACAATCCCCTCCACCCAGGTGTTATTTACAAGTCGATGCTGCAGGCATTGACGGGCATGGACCTCGTCCCTCATGTCGCCTTGGCGCTGCTGCAGTCCTTCGAGCGCCATACCGGGCCGGAGCTGCCGGCCATCTACGCCGACATCAACAGGTATCTCGCCGAGACAGGTGTCCTACCCAATATCTCGCTGAAAGCGCCAGAGGAGCAGCAAGGCTACTCAGGCTCAGGCCAGGGCGGCGGCTCAATGGGCGGTGCGGGCTACGCGGCGGCCGGCTATGCCGCGCCTGGGCAACAAGGCGGTGGCAGCGGCGTTGGAGGCGGGACAACAGGTCAGGATCTCTTCAATCAGCTTCTGAGCGCCATACAGAGCATGCACGGCCAAGGCGCAGGGCCGAGTGGCGGCGCCTGGATGCCCGGTGGCGGTATGCCCGGTGGCGGTATGCCCGGTGGCGGCATGCCCGGTGGCGGCATGCCTGTCAGGCATGGCGGCGCCGGGGCGAACTCCTTCACGAGCAACCAATTGGTCGAGGCGCTGGGTAATCTCCAGCGAGGCCCTGTCGACCCCAGTCAGATGCCAGGGCTGGGCTCGGTCCAGATCGATCCCTTCGCCGGCAACGCACTGCAGCAGCTGCGTGCAACGCCAATGGCGAGCTGGTCGCATCCCATGGATGCCATGACCATGGACATCGTGAGCATGCTCTTCGATGCCATGTTCAACGACCCGGACTTGCCGGCGAGCGTGCGCGCGGAGATCGCAAAGCTGCAGATTCCGGTGCTCAAGGTCGCCCTAATCGACAAGCAGTTCTTCTCCGACCGCAACCACCCCGCGAGGCGCTTGCTCGATGCCATCGCACATGCCGGCATCGGCCGCGGCGACAAGGACCAGCCAAGGCTGACGGAAAAGATCCGCGCCGTGGTCGAGGCGATCCTCAAGGGCTTCGAGTCCGATGTCCAGGTCTTCGAGAGCCAGCTGGCCGTCCTCAACAACTTTCTCCACGAGGAAGAGGTCGCCGCCAAGAGCAAGGCCGACAACATGGTCGATGAGCTCGAGGCGCGCGAGCGCAAGGAGATGGCCGCGGGCCGCGTCGGCGCCGAGGTCGATCTGAGGATCAATCGCCGTCGCTTGCCCCCGCTGCTCGCGGACTTCATCACACGCCACTGGCGGCTAGTGCTGGTCGAGGCATTCGTCAGGGCTGGCGAGTCCGGTGAGGCCTGGAAGGAGGCACTGCGGCATATGGACGAGCTGATCTGGAGCGTCGAGCCCAAGTCCAGCTCACAGGACCGAGACCGCTTGGTGGTCATGCTGCCGGCAATGCTCAAGGGGCTGCGTGAGGGGCTGGGACGGGTCGGCCTGCAGGGCGCTTGGGACGGTTTCTTCAGTGAGCTGATCCAGCTGCACGTGTCTGCACTGCACAAAGACGCCCCGCCACAGCTCTATCCACAGGGGCCGCGCAGTGGCTTTGCCGAGCCCCTGTCGAAGTCCAGGAGTTCCCTGCAGCCGCCCTCCATGTCGGTCGCCGATCCGCTCTCCAACCTCGACGACGATGACGCTGCCGAGGAGTCCGAAGACCTCTCGGCCTTGATCCCAGAGCCGCCGAGTCAGCCGGCAGCGCCCCCGGACGATGAATACATGAGCTTGGTGAAGAAGCTGGAGGTGGGCGCCTGGGTCGAGTTCAACAGCGAGCGCGGGACGCGCAGTACGCTCCGGCTCAACTGGGTGAGCGAGTTCCGGCGCGTCTTCCTCTTTACCAATCGCCAGGGTGAGAACGCCATGACCCTGGCGGCCGGGAGCCTGGCCGATCATCTGCGCCGGGGCAGGGCGCGCCTGCTGAGCCAGAATCCGCTTACGGATCGCGCGGTCGCTCAGGTCCTGGAGAAGGTCTCGCCCGCAACGCCTGCGTCAAGCGCGGGATCTCGCCCCTCAGGCTATGCCTGGGAGTGAAGCCTAGCTCCAACCTCAGCTTGTCGGATGAAAGCCAAGCATCGCCCGTGAGCTTGCTCAGGCCTTCCGAGGTCAGCGGCATCCGGCGGCCGAGCAGGCGCTCCGCCGCCGAGCCTGCCCCGGCAGCCAGTCGCAGCAGGCTCAGCGGAACCGTCCAGCCGGGAATCTTCTTCCCCAGTGCGCAGAGGATCTGCTCGTAGATCCAGCGCGTCGAATAGCCTCCGCCGTCCGTCACGCAATAGACCTGCCCGGCGGTCTTTGGGCTGCGCGCGATGAGGATCGCGGCGGCGATCACGTCGTCGACATGGACCGCCGAGCGGTGGTTCTCGATCCTGGGCCAGGGTGGAAAGCGACCGGCGGCAATGGCGGCAATCATACGCGGGATATTGCCCGCGTCACCGATGCCATAGACCATGGGCAGCCGCATGACACTGGTCTTGATGGCGTTGATGCCTTCCAACTCGAGCACCGCCTGCTCTGCCTTGAGCTTCGCGCGTCCGTAGAGCGTGTCCGGCTGCGGCGCGGTCGACTCGTCCGCCGGCCGCCCGAGGCTGCAGGCCTGGTCGCCCATCGCCTTGATGCTGCTCAGGTAGACGATACGCCGCACCCGCGACTGTCTTAGTCGGGCAGTCAGGTTCTGAGTGCCCTTGGCCGTGACCTCCCAGTGACTGGGTGCGTTGTAGATGTCTGGCTCCTGGGCGCCTGGTGAGTAGCTCGCCAAGTGGAAGAGGGTGTCAATCTGGTCCAGGTCCGCAAGGCCGAGTGTGCTCGGCGCTGTCAGGTCCGCTTCTAGGATCTCGACCCGCCCTTGCGGCCAGAGGTCCGTCGCGGCTTCGCGCGAGCGGGTCAGCACGCTCACCGCCTGGCCCTGCTCGATCAGGGCCGCAACCAGTCGGCGGCCGACCTGACCCGTTGCGCCGGTCACCAGGATCTTCCCGAGGTCCTTGTCTTCGGCCGCGCTCATCTTGGCGCCTTCCGGCCCCGGTTTCGCCATGAGTGCCGAGCCGCCAGCACGAGCGCCTTGAGCCCGAAATGCAGCCTGATCCCGACGATCACGAGCCAGCCAAAGGCGCGCGGATACTGCTGTGCCTGATGCTTGCGGAAAAAGCGCTCCATTCCGCGATGCTTGTGGCGCTCGACCGCGATGGGTGTGCTGGTGCTGCAGCTGCCCTTGTAGTGCGTCGCCCCTGCGCTCGGCACCAGGGCGATCTTCCATCCGGCCTCATGGAATCGCACGAACCAATCCAGATCCTCGCAGTGCAGGAAGTAGCCCTCGTCCAGCGGGCCGACCTCGTCGAGCGCCGCGCGGCGCACCATCATGAATGAGCCCGAGATAGCCTCGACCTCGATGGGTCCTTGCGGAAGGGGCTCCAAGGAGTGGTTCAGACGACGCCCCCTTGAACCGCCCAAGCGATCCAGATGGAGGATGCGCTTGAGCGCGATCCAGGGATCCGGAATCGAGCGCCGACAAGCGACCTGCTCGGAGCCATCCGGATCCAGGACCAGGCAGCCCGCCATCCCGACGTCGGGGCGATTTTCCAGGAATGCTCGCACCCGACCGAGCGTCGCGGGCTCGACCACAGAGTCTGGATTCAGGAAGAGCAGGTAGTCGGCCTGGGTATGTGGAAGCGCCTTGTTGTTGCCCTTCGCGAAACCGAGGTTGGCGCCGTTTTCGATCAGGGTCAGCCGGGCCTCTGCGCCCCAGGTCGCTCGCAGCAGGGTCAAGCTATCATCGGTCGAGCCGTTGTCGCTGACCACGACCTCGACCGGGATGTCCGAGCCCAGCACGGCCCCAACGCAGCGGCTGAGGAGCGGGCCGGCGTTGTAGTTGACGACGATGACCGAAACCTGGGGGGCGACTGAGGCAGTCATGGCGCGGACTCCACGGCCAGGGCCTCCCGCAGCGCCCGCTCGGCGGCGGCGAAGCTGAAATGCGCCTCCATCACCCGAAGTCCGCCATCGGAAAGCCGCTGCCAGAGCGGCTCGTCCTCGTAGAGCCGCAGCACGGCCGTAGCAAAGTCCTGAGCACTGTCGGCGATCAGGGCGGATTCTCCGTCGACGAGATGCATCCCCTCCACGGCGATCGGGGTGGCGACCACTGGGAGTCCGTGGGCCAGGCTCTGATTGATCTTGCCCTTGACGCCGGCGCCGTACCTGAGTGGCGCGACCGAGAGTCTGCAGTCGGCGAAATGGGGCGCAACCTCGGGGACGTAGCCGAGGATGGCGATGTCCTCTGCCGCGCAGTTCAGGATCTCGCTTGGCGGATCGGCGCCGATCACGCGCAGCTTGATGCCGGTTTGGCGTGCGCGGATCAGGGGCATGACCTCATGACAGAGGAAGAGCACGGCGTCGCGGTTGGGCGGGTGCGCGAAGGCGCCGATGAAGAGCAGGTCCCGTCGCTCGCGCATTGGGCGCGCAGAGCCGAAGATTTGGTGGATGTTGGAGACGACACGGACAGTGACGTCGCTTGCCTCGCGGGTCAGGAGGTCACGCTCCGCCTCGCTAACGACCAGGGTGATGTCGGCTTGCCGCATGAGGTCGAGTTCCTGGCGCTTGCGCACCTCCGCGACGACGCGCGTCGCACGGTCGCCTTTCAGCTCCGCCAGGCGCTGCTCGCGCAGGAAATGCAGGTCGACGGTGTCGAAGACGATCCGCGCCCGGCTGCAATGGCGTTGCGCCGCCGCGATGACCTGCGCGGCCGCATCCGCGCGGCTCAGCATGACGAGATCGTAGTCGCCGCCACGGGCAGAGAGGTACCTGGGGATGGACCGCACATAGGGCCGGTAGAGCACCTCGACGCCAATCCGCTGAAGATTCGCGACATAGGGCTGGGGGGCCTCGAGGTTGGCCGCGGCAAAGGTCACCTTGTAGCCCATGCATTGCAGGATGCGAAAGAGATTCAGCATCCTCAGGGATCCGGACTCCCGATCGGGCGTCACCATATAGTTGTCGACGATGAAGGCGCGCCGGTCGACGCGGCGCTCCTTGACCCGTTCGAGATCTTCGCCCCGAGTTCCATAGGTCGCCAGCTCCTCGGCCCAGCGCTCGCGAAAGCGCTCGCCGTTGATGCGTTGGAAGCGTTTGAGGCCGCTCTCCGCGCCCTCGTCGCGGCCAGCGGAGACGCCCTCGAAGTGGACGACCACGGAGAGCGGCTGATAGTAGACCTGATAGCCGGCGGCACGGACGCGGAAGGCAAGATCCGTGTCTTCATAGTAGGCCGGCGCGAAGGCCGCGTCGAAGCCGCTCAGTGTTCGAAAGAGATCCGCCCTGACGGCGAGCGCCGCCCCGGAGCAATAGTCGACGGCGCGTCGATAGCTGTACTGCGGCTTGTTGGGGTCGTCGAGATGGCCGTAGTTCCAGGCCGAACCCTCGCTGAAGAGAATGCCGCCCGCTTCCTGCTGACGGCCGTCCGGGTAGATCAGCCGGCTGCCGACGATGCCCGCGTCTTGGGCCTCGCCAAAGGTCGCCACCAGCGCGTCCAGCCAGCCGGGTTGAACCTGGGTGTCGTTGTTCAGGAAGACGATGAAATCGCCCTGGGCAAGCTCGGCGCCACGGTTGCAGGAGCCGACGAATCCAAGGTTCTCGCGGTTGCGGATGACGCGCACCCCGGGATAGCCGGCTAGGCGCTCCGCCGAGCCGTCGTCCGAGCAGTCGTCGACGAGGATGACCTCGAAGTCGATCTCGGCGCCGGCTCGGGCGAGCGCGCAGAGGCAATGGTGCGTGTAGGCGAATTGGTTGAAGATGGGGATCACGACCGAGGCCAGGGGCGCCTCGACCTGAGGCAAGGCGACGGGCGCGAAGGGCTCCTCCAGCCTCAGCAGGCTGGGCGGACCCTTAATGGCGAGCGGCGTGGTCTGGAGGCGGCGCTTGAGCTTGCGCGCCAGGACGCCCGCGCCCTCGGTCCTGAGGACGTGAAGCACCCGCGGGAGGTAGCGCACGGCGATCTCAACGAGATTGGCGCCTTGCGTGCGTGCGATCGCCATCCGGCCTTACCTTGCTCGTGATCGCGCTGTCTTCAAGGTCGGCAGGGCTGCGAGGCTCACCAGGCGATTGCAGCCTCGGCCACATCCTTCAGCATCTTTGCGACCTTCCGCATCGCCGGACTGGATTCCTGCTCTTGAGCCGAAATCTCTCGATGCGCGACATAGGTCGTGCCGGATTCGCCGGTCTTCTCATAGACGCTGATGATGAAGGGGCAATTGACGATGCGTACAGGGCTCTCGATCGTCATTTCGTGAGAGAGTATGGCGCTGCAGAACTGGACGGATTTGGCCTGGGTATAGGCCGGCGTACCCAGCCCGAGATCTTCGCCCGTTCGCTGCAGCATTCCGGCCATGTCCATGATCTCGTTGATATAAAGGCCACGCTCTTGGATGGCGGCTCGCAGTCCGTCCATGACGTCCTCGAAGGGGGCATCCGTGCTGTAGCGGGCATAGCCCGGCTCTGCGGAGCTTACCGGTTGGATGAGCACGCTGACCAAAGCCACGGCGAGCAGGGCGCGAGTGAGCTGCATCATGGTTTCCCCTGTCCTTGTCGATGATTCTCGGGCCACGCTGAGCGCCCGGACCAGGTGCCGGGGCGCGGTTGGGGTCCGCCAGATTGATTGCGGAATGGTATCAGGAGCGGACCCTCGCGGCGATCAGATGACTGGGGGTGAGCGCTGAGCGCGTCCGGAATGAAAAACCCCGCGCTGTGGCGGGGCTTGCCGACTGGAGTCTTCAGCACGAATTAGTATTGATTCATGGGACGAAACGCGGGTGCTGACGGCCATTCATTGGCGGCTGGCTGGCTCTGCTGCTTTGCCTCGAGTTCTTCGATGCGTCGCTTGAGTGCCTCGACCTCAGCGCTGTTGCTGGAGGCTGCCTGGGGTGCAGCCTGAGGCGCCGCGGGAGCGACTCCGTAGCCCGGTGCGCCGTAGCCGGCTGGCGGCATCCCGAAGCCCGGAGCACCGTAGGGCATGCCATAGGGAGAGCCGTAGGCGCCAGGGTAGCCATAGCCGCCGCCATAGGGTCCGCCCCAGTAAGGCTCATCGTAGCGATCGTCGTAGCGGTCGTTGTTGCCCCCCATCCAGCGGCTCGGGTTCATCATGTTGCCGAAGTTGAAGGCTTGGCTTACCGGGGCGAAGGCCATCAAGGTGGCCGCCGTGGTCAGGGTCAAGACAGAAAGGGCTTTGTAGGGCTTTACAGACACAGCCGCGAATCCTCCGATAGTAGTGCTCGTTCGATTGTAGTGCTCGTTATTTCCGAGTCTTTCTATGTAGACGCTAAGTAACGATTTGTCCATGGGGCCTGCGCTCAGGCCCCCTTGGGACGCTGTCGATGCTTTGTCGTCCTGAGATCGCGTCCGCCAAGGACTCGACAACAGGACTTCGCGACCACTGCATGCTTGGGCGCTGGCGGCAGTGCGAGGACTGGTCCGTGCTTACTCCGCACTGGAAGCGCGTCAAGTGGCGCTCTACTCAGCCCTCAACACCTATCGGTTTCCCGAAATCAACCGGAACAGCCGCTCCAAGCCTGCGTAGCCAGGCCATCCTGGCCTGGTTTGCCAGGGCTGGAAGCCCTGGCTACATAAAACCGATAGGTGGTGAGCTACTCAGCCGTCACTTTGGGGTGATGATGCCCTGCGTGATGCTCGTGGTGGTGATGGTGATGATGGTCCTTGGCGTCATGGGCCGCGTGTAGACGCTCGCCGTCCTTCTGGATGTTCGGCCGGATCGTCCGGCCGAGTTCGAGGCGCGAGCGTTGGGCGTGCAACTCGTCCTGCAGCCACTGAAGCCAGGCCGACAGATCGCCGGAGGCGCGGCTTGACACGGCCTCGAAGGGAGCGGTGCTGGCGAGATCGCGCAGGTAGCGCTCGGCCCGCTCCGGTTGGAACTCCGGCATGTGAGGAAGCAGGTCGGTCTTGGTACAGAGCACTAGGTCCGCAGCCCTGAACATGACGGGGTACTTCGCCGGCTTGTCGTCGCCCTCGGGCACGGACAGCAGCGTCACGTTACGATGCTGACCAAGGTCGAAGCTCGCGGGACAGACCAGGTTGCCCACGTTCTCGATGAAGAGAATATCGATGTGGCTCAGGTCGAGGCGGTGCAGCGCGTCGTGGACGAGGTGCGCATCAAGGTGACAGGCGCTGCCAGTTGCGATCTGGACCGCCTGCACGCCCTTGGCGCGGATGCGCTCGGCATCGTTCTCGGTCTCCAGGTCGCCCTCGATGACGGCGATGCCGATATGCTCGCCAAGCGCCTCGATGGTCGCCTCGAGCAAGCTGGTCTTGCCCGCGCCGGGCGATGACATGAGGTTCAAGGCCAAGACCCCGCGACGGTCGAAATGCTCGCGATTGTGAGAGGCCTGGTGGTCGTTCTCGGAGAGGAGTCCCTGGAGCACGGTGACCGCTGCACGACCATCCGCAGTCTTAGCGTGCTTGCCCTCGCCGCGGACGAGGTGCTCGTTACCAGGTGTGATATTGCAGCCGCAGGTGTCGCACATATAGGCATCTCCCAGCGAAAACGGCAGTGTACGTCATCGTCTCATTGAGGTTTAGCATTTCTGTCATCCTAAGGAAACGCAGACTGATTGCGTTTCTCGTCTGGGCCATGGATGACCCTCCATTTTCAAGCGTCCGAGCGCTGGAACATGCAGTGACTCGGAAACCGCATTTTCGATCAGCGCTTCCTTTGGTGAAATGCATCGGTCGGCACTCCGACGGTCGGCTCGTCGTCCGGAATGGTCAGCTCGAGGTTTGCCAGCAGCATCTCGTCACCGCTGATTAGACGCGTCTTGAAGCTGTCGCAAGCGCCGCAAAGCAGCCGGTTCGGCTGAGCGTCCGTCTCCGCGCCGCAGTCAAGGCAGCGCACGCGCACCTCGGCCGGCTCGATCACTAACTCGGCGGCCTCGGCGATGGTCCCAGCGGCCGCGAGCGGATAGGCATGCTGTAGAAGGCTTGGCTCGACGCCAGACAAGGGGCCGACCTTGAGCAGGATGCGGTCCACCCGCGTCGCCCCGTGGTCCTGGGCGACGCGCTCGACCTGATCGAGCAGCGCCTGACAAAGCGACAGCTCGTGCATCAGGCGACCCCCCAGGACTGGGCGCCGAGCAGCCGTCCGCGGCCAGGGATCAACGCCAATAAGCGGGCAGAGAGTGCGAAGCTGACGCTGCGCGGCGGGCGCTCACGCAGAGAGCGAACCAAGCGGCTGCCGGCCTCGCCGCCACACTGCCCCAAGGGAATTGCAGTACACATCTCGGGCGCTCCGATCAGGTCTCAAGATAAGTGTAGCCATAGAGTCCAGCCTTGAGTTCGACGAAGAGGCGCTCGCGCGTGGGGCGGTCCAGCCCCGTTGCCTCCAGCTTGCGCCTGTATTGGGTCAGCAAGGCGCGCGGCTCGAAGTGGACGTAGCTCAGTAGCTCATCCGTGGTGTCGCCGCGCTCGGCCTCAAGCAGGCGGTAGCCGCGCGGGGCGCTCGGGTCCAACTCCACGTTGACGGCATCCGTGTCGCCGAAGAGGTTGTGGATGTCGCCCAGGATCTCCTGATAGGCCCCGACCATGAAGAAACCGAGCAGATAGGGCTCGCGCGTGCCGGCGTCGGCATGCACGGGTAGGCTGGCCTCGATGCCGCCCTCGTCGACGTAGTGCGCGATGCAGCCATCCGAGTCGCAGGTCAGGTCATGCACCACGGCGCGCGAGGTCGGCTTCTCGTCGAGCCGCTGAATCGGCACGATGGGGAAGATTTGATCCAGCGCCCAGATGTCGGGCAAAGACTGGAACAGCGAGAAATTACAGAACAGCTTGTCCGCCAGGAGTGCGTTGACCTCATCCGCCAGCTCGCGATGCCGGCGGATGCCCGGATCCAATCGCCCGGCGAGCGCGCGGCAGATGGCGAAGAAGAGTTCTTCCGCGCGTGCCCGGCCGACCAGGTCCAGCCTGTTTTGCGCAAATCGCTCGCGGGCAGCGTGCAGCAGCTCGCGGGACTCGGCATAGATCTCCTGCGGTGACCCCTTGGCTGCGATCCGCAGCTGCTGGCTGAGCGCGGTCAGCGTGGCATCCGTCTCGTCGCTGCGCGGCTCGACAGCTTGGCCGCTCGCGTGCTCGCGGTCGATGACATTGGTGATGAGCACGGCGTGATGGGCCGTCATGGCCCGCCCGGACTCACTCAGCAGATGCGGTTCGGGAAGCCCGTCGCGCCGACACTCCTCGGCAATGGTGGTGACGATCGCCGCGGCATAGCCATCGAGCCCATAGTTCACCGAGCAGTAGTTGCGGGTGCGTGTCCCTTCGTAGTCGACCCCGAGACCGCCGCCGACGTCGATGATGCCGATGGGTGCGCCCAGGCGGCGCAGCTCGGCATAGAAGCGCACCAGCTCGGCGGCGCCGGCGCGAATGTCCTGAAGACTCGGAATCTGCGAGCCGAGATGCGCATGCAGCAGGCAGAGCCAGTCCAGTCGGTCGGCCTCCGCCAACGTGCTCACCAGCTGCAGAATCTGATTGGCGGCGAGGCCGAACTTGGCCTTTTCGCCACCGGAACTCTGCCAGTTGCCCGCCGCCGCCGCCGCCAAGCGCACGCGCACACCAAGCAGGGGCTCGACGCCCAGCCGCTCCGCCTCCTCCAAGATGAGCGGCACCTCGGAGGGCTTCTCGATCACCAGGTAGACACGCAGCCCCAGCCGCCGGCCGATCAAGGCCAGACGAATGTACTCCCGATCCTTATAGCCGTTGCAGATGACCAGGCCGCCCGGCGGCGACAGGGCAAGCACGGCCATCAGCTCAGGCTTGCTGCCCGCCTCCAGACCCGCGTCGCCCGAGTGCAGGATCTCGCGGACGACACCGGCCTGCTGGTTGACCTTGATCGGATAGACGGGCTGATAGCCCCCTTGATAGCCGCAGTGCGCACTCGCATCCGCAAAGGCTTGATGAAGGGAGCGCACGCGGTGACGCAGGATGTCGCTGAAGCGCACCAGCACCGGAAGCGCGAGTCCCGCCTCGGCGATCTCCTCTGAGAGTTGGGCGAGATCGATCTCCGTCGCGCTCCTTGGGTCCGGGCGCGCGCAGAGATGCCCCTGCTCATTGATGCCGAAATAGCCTTCGCCCCAACGGTCGATGGCGTAGATCTCAGTACAGCGTTGGACCGCATGGTCCATCAGCGGGGCCTCCGGATTTGGATATCCCATTACGAGCCGACAGCGCCCCGTCGATCGACCAGTACATCGCATTGGACGGTCCAATCATCGAGCCCGACGTCACGGATCGCGCATCAAGGACCAACATCATAGTGTCCGTCGCGAGACGGAGCCAGCGCCCCGGGATGCGAATGCTGGCCTCATGTCTCCAGCCAAAAGGTCACGGGACCGTCGTTGATCAGGCTGACCTTCATATCCGCGCCGAAGCGGCCAGTCTCAACCTTGGTGTGGGCGGCAGCGGACCGTGAGACCAGATAATCGAACAGCCGCTCACCCTCGTCGGGCGGTGCGGCTGAGGTGAAGCTGGCGCGCCTGCCCTTTTTCGTGTTGGCCGCCAGCGTGAACTGCGGCACCAGCAAGAGGCCGCCGTCGATGTCGCCCAGGCTGAGATTCATGCGGTCATCGGCATCCGCAAAGACGCGATAGCCCAAGAGGCGCTCGAGCAGCCGGTCGGCACGCGTCTCGGTGTCGCCCTTCTGCACCCCGACCAGGACCATCAGACCTGCCCCAATGGCCCCGATGCGCTCACCATCCACTGTGACCTCGGCCTGAGTGACCCGCTGCAGCAGCCCGATCATCCGAGCGCTCGAGCGAAGCGGTCGGTCGCGGCGACCAGGGCGCGCCGGATGCCGGGCTCGAAGGCCGAATGTCCGGCGTCCGCGATCACCTGCAGCTCGGCGCCCGGCCACGCCTGGTGCAACTCCCAGGCCGAACGCATGGGACAGATGAGGTCATAGCGCCCCTGGACGATGACGCCGGGAATCTCGGCCAGCCGATGCGCGTCGCGCAGCAGCTGGCCGGGTGCCAGGAATGACTGATTCACGAAGTAGTGGCACTCGATCCGCGCCAGGCTCAGGGCGACATGGGAGTCGGCGAAGTGGGCCTCGACATTCGGATTGCCGAGCATCGTGGCCGTGCGTCCTTCCCAGATCGACCAGGCCTGCGCGGCCTCCATGCGCAGCTGTTCGTCCTCGCTCGTCAGCCGCTTGTGGTATGCCGTGAGCAAGTCGTCTTGCTCTGAGGCAGGGATAGGGGCCAGAAAGTCTCGCCAGAAATCCGGATAGACCCAGCTCGCGCCCTCCTGATAGAACCAGCGAATCTCCTCATCCCGACAGAGGAAGATACCGCGTACCACCAGGGCAGAGACGCGTTCCGGATGCGTCTCGGCGTAGGACAGTGCCAGGGTCGAGCCCCAAGAGCCGCCGAAGACCAGCCAGCGGTCGATGCCGAGCTGTTGGCGAATCGTCTCAATGTCCGAGACCAGGTCCCAGGTGGTGTTCGCATTCAGCGACGCATGCGGCACGGAGCGGCCGCAGCCGCGCTGGTCGAAGAGCACGGCGCGATAGCGCGTCGGATCGAAGAAGCCGCGATGGGCCGGCTCGCAGCCAGCACCTGGGCCGCCGTGCAGGAAAAGGGCGGGGATGCCGTCCGGACGTCCGCACTCCTCGACATAGAGTCGGTGTCCGTTGTCCACGACGATCTCGTGGGTCACAAAGGGGTCGGTGATAGGGTAGAGCGCTGACTCAGTGGTATCCATGCGGTTGTCGATCTTCAGGCATTGGGGTGCGTGTAGAGCGTCGCAGAGCTTACCCAAGGCATGCCCGCGCTGCCGAGTGCTCAGCATGCTCCGCTCCTTGGTTGCTCGACTGCGATTCGCAGTCGATGTCCGATCATTGGACCCGCAAAGAAGGAAAGGACGCGAAGAAGATGATCATCGGACCGCCTAGTCGCTTGAGTCGACACCCTGCACCTTCAGACAACGCGACGTGGGAGCGGCGCCCCGTCGCGACCGCGCGTCCGTCGCGGCGGGGCGCCGCTCCCAGCAGCCATGCGGTTGAATCAGAGGATGCAGTGGGGGCGATGAGCGGGAGATCTCTCGGGACCGATGCGGTTCGTGCCGCCGAGGGCGCCTAATGGGACAGCTCCGGGGAGAGCCCTACTCAACTGTGAAACTCAAGTCAGATGAGTAGGGCAATGCCGGTCGCTAGGAGACTCGCCTCTAGGACACTCTATGAAGTCTTCGCACGAGACGCCTAGTTGTAGGGACTTGGCCGATTCAAATAGTCCTCGTACGCATCCGTATCGAGGGTATTCGGGGGTAGCTTGGTTCCATGCCAGGTGAAGTTGTAAGGACTGCTGTACTCGTTCTCCGGGATCTGCACAACGCCGCCGAATTGGCTACATGCGCAACGCGCCTGGGTCTGATAGGTGTCGCAGGGTTCGACATTACCTTCCTCGTCGGGAACACCGCATCCAGGCGGAACATTCTCAATGTAGTCGCACCCAGGTTCGATGCCGACGACGCAATCGGTCGGGACGCTGTTGCAAAGGAGCCCTAATTCCTCATCCGCGCAATCAGCAGGGATGTAACAGGAGTTTCCCTCCGCACATTCGCAGAAACCGGTAAAGCCGGTTTCGGAGGTTGTCGAGACGAACTGATTCAGAAGACAAGGCGCGTCGAATAAGCGTTTGTGATTGACCCGCATGAAGTAGTAGCCCGGATCCTTGAGCCCGATCCGGTAAGTCGCTGATGGGTCTTCGACCGTGTCGGTGTTGAATGCCATGAGTGGCGTCAAAGTGTTGCGGCTCTCGCCAGCTTCCCAACGTTGAGCCATGGCCTGATCATAGACCTCGATAAACCAGTTACCAGGACCACACTTCTCTTTCGCGCAGAAGCCTAAGGTGATGATTTCGTTACCTGTCGTGTTGTACACATACCAGTCATTCTCACCTTGCCCCCAGACGAAGGTATCTTCAGATTCTAACGGCGTGTTGAAGGTGAGATTTATCAGACCGTACATGCTCACACCGGTTGCGAGCGGGTTGGCTCGGCTCGGGACATCATTAGGCTCAATCTCGGAATCGTAGAATCCGACAATCGGCTGATTGTTATTGAAGTCAGGGGTTTGCAAGAAGGCTGTGAGCGAATACGTGTAGGCCGTGCTCTCATCGCCGGTCACTGGCTTGATCATGATATAGTAGGTGCCCACTAAGCCGAGCGTGACATTGTAAGTCACGGCATTCGGCGTACTCTCGACGGCCCCGAGCACGTTCGTGTTGAAGTTGGCGAAGACGTTTCCCGCAGCGTCGCGGACAGAGAGGTTCCAAATGGCAGGGACTCCGGTGACGAGATTAACACCCTCAATCCAATCAGGTACCGAAAAGTTGACGATGAGATTCTGATTCGGCGCGGATGTCTCGGTGTAGAACCAATCCTGATCGGCCGCGCCATAGTTTTGACCCCAGAAGGGGGCGCCGAGCGTGAGCGGGTCGGCCGTGATGAAGTTGTCGTTGGGTTCGGTCTCGCCGTAGGAGGCGTCTGGGATACAGGAAGCGAGCGTGATGCCACATCCCTGAGGATCGGCCACGCACGCAGCAACCTGGGCAGCCGCGCCATCCCCGAAGCCAATCGGATAGCCGCGGTTGTAGCCGTTCTCGTCTCCGGCGGCGAATCCCTCCGCGTAGCTCTGATTCCGAGCGTCTTCGCAGGTCGCGTCGCTTGGATAGTTACCAAGTGACTCAGCATTGGCGGCCAGCGGCAAGGCGAGGCTCGCTCCGATCAAGGTACGGGCGAAGACAGTCATGGTTCGTTCCCTGCTCAAGTGGATGGCAAGGTGTGTGGTGAAAACCACAACCTCACGCTTAGAGTGCTCAGAATACTGTATGCAAGAGTGTAGCGAAACCAACGTCTCGATCAAGCGTTTCGCCGGCCCAATGCTTGACGGATCGGGACTGCGCCGCAGAGTTGTGACCTACCTCACTCGACTTCCACGGCAGGTGACGATCGCGTTGTCGCCGCCTCAAGCCGGAGAAAATCGGGCGACCGCACTTGAGTTTCGGTTAGACTTGGGCTTCCGGAAGCGCCAACCTAGCCTACCGAGCACCTCGTCTCGGTTCCTTGACGACGGACAGGCAAACGACCTTATCCGATGGCGTTACTGCCAAGGGTCGTGGTCCGTGAGGGGTGGGACGCAGAAGCGATCCTAGCTTCCGGGGCAACACTTGACCTACCCGCTTGGCGTCGGCACCAAGAACCGACTTTCTGCATGCACATGGCTGACGCACACCCTGTCGTCTTGATTCCCGCCCGTAACGAAGCTCCGACCATCGGCGTTGTGGTCACGGAGCTGCTCGCGCGCTGGGACTACCCCGTCATCGTCATCGATGACGCCAGCACGGATGACACGGCGAAGATCGCCGAGGACGCCGGCAGCGAAGTCATCCGCCTGCCCTTGCAGCTCGGCGCCTGGGGCGCGATCCAGACCGGCTTCCGCTATGCGATATGGCAGGGGTATGACCTCGCCATCACGCTCGATGGAGATGGACAGCACGACTCAAGGTTCCTCGCGCAACTGCTCGCCCCGATCGCCGCGAAAGAGGCGGATGTCGTCATCGGCGCTCACCCTGCGCGTGCCTCCAAGGCGCGCAAATGGGCTTGGAGCTATTTCCGCTGGCTAACGGGCCTGAGGCTCGAGGATATTACCTCCGGGTTTCGCGCCTACAACTTGGCGTCCATGGTGCTTCTGGCTTCGCGCGAGGCGACGCTGCTGGATTATCAAGACGTCGGCGTCCTATTGATCCTCCATCGGAACAAACTGCGGACGCGGGAAGTCGATGTTGCGATGACGCCTCGCACTCAAGGTGCCTCGCGAGTATTCGACTCTTGGTGGACGGTCGGCAAGTACATGCTGCAAACGAGCGTCCTCTGCGCGGCCCGAGTCGGATTCGGGCGCACGCATCGGATCAAGGATCTCACCGAGCCCAGGCCATGACCTATCAAATGACATCGATGGCGCTTGGCATCACGATCAGCGCCGTCATCCTCTTACTCGTACGCAGAGATCATCTCCACGGCCCCTATGCGCTTTGGTGGATTGGAGCCGCTGGCGCGACCATCCTGCTAGGCGCCTTCCCGCGGATCGTCGACTACATCGCCAGGCATCTGGGCATCAACTACCCGCCGATGCTGATCGTGGTGATCGGCCTCGGCTTGCTGCTGCTCAAGATCCTCACCATGGATTTGGAGCGCTCTCGCCAAGAGCGCCAGATACGTCGCTTGACGCAGCATATCGCCATTCTCGAAACGCGCATCAAGGCGTCTCAGTCGGCGGGAGCAAGTCGCCAGACCGAACACTCCGCCCGGCAGCATCGGCCGCAAACGGAAGACTGATGCGCGTCTTGCACATTGGAAAGTACTTTCCGCCCTTCGCGGGTGGCATGGAGTACTTTTTGGCCGACCTTGCGCAGGCGCAGGCTCAAGCCGGCGCCAAGGTCGCCGTGCTGGTGCATAGCGAGCGCCGACAGGGGTATCGAACGCTCCCATCGGGAGATCGAGGTATCACGGTTTATCGTGCGCCCTGCTACGGGCAGCTGCTCTATGCGCCGGTCAGCCCAGCCTTTCCATTCTGGCTCAAGCGTGCAATAAGCGAGTTTCGGCCCGACCTACTGCATTTGCACCTGCCCAATACCTCAGCACTGCTCGCGCTCGCCGTTCCAGCCGCGCGCCGTCTACCTTGGGTCGTGCATTGGCACTCGGATGTCGTGTCTTCCCTAAGAGATCGCCGTCTCGCCGTCGCCTATGGCGCTTATCGCCCGCTGGAGCGGTTGATCCTTGAGAAGGCCCACAGCATCATCGCGACATCGCCGCCCTATATGCAATCCAGTGAGGCCCTGCGGCCTTGGCTAAGCCGATGCGTCACAATCCCTCTTGGAATTGACATCAATAGGATCGCCGAACCTACGGAAGGCGCCCTCAAGCAAGCAGAAGACGCCTGGGGGTCAGCCACATTGCGCGTGCTCGCCATCGGTCGGCTGACTTACTACAAGGGCCACGAGGTCTTGATCCGGGCTGCGGCGACGGTCGAAGACAGCCGAATCCTGATCGCAGGCAGGGGGGAACTCAAGGATCACTTAGCGTCCCTGGCCCGCGACCTAAACCTGAGGAATCGCGTCCAGCTTATCGGATATCAGTCCGAGGACAAGCTCAACGCCTTGCTTGCGACGACTGACGTCTTATGCCTGCCATCCGTCGAGAGAACCGAGGCGTTCGGCCTGGTGCAGCTCGAAGCCATGTGCTTCGCAAAAGCGGTTGTCGTCAGCGACATTCCAGGATCGGGGACCGGCTGGGTTGCGCGACTCGCCAATAACGCGCTTCTAACCAAGCCGGACGACCCCGCAGATCTGAGTGAGAAGTTGAGGCTTCTGCGAGAAGATCCGGAGCTTCGGCGAGCACTGGGGGCCGCGGGGCCAGCGACCCTCGCCAAGCACTTTGACATTGGCCAGGTTGCGGGGAAGGTCTTGGCGGTTTATCAGGGAGCCTGCGCCGATCGCAGCGGGCGGCGCACATCCTCGCGTGCTCGCTCAGATCGTGATGGCTCAGAGGCTGTCTGAATATTGCAATCGCCCGAGCTGTCGGGGCGAATTCATTCGCCCCGCCGTCGATCCAGGGATTCTTAGCGAATAAGTTCGCCCCGAGGTTTGTCAGACAGCCTCTCTGGTCGCAGCTGATTTGCGGATATCCAACACCAGAGTGCGGTCATCCAAAATAACTGGCTAGGGACAAAATGAAGGATCAGCCGATTCAGGCTCGTCGCCTTCTCCACCCAGCGATAGGCATCGGTCCAGAAGAACAAAGCGTAAAGGGCAAGAAGACTTGTCGCCAGGAAGATCATCTGAACATTCAGCCAGTGCACCCCACGGCCTTTGATGATCAACACCAGGGCGAATAAGCTGCTTATGAGAACGAAGTAGGGAAGCAGGTGCCATGTGTCGAACACGAAGAGATGCCGCAGCACCGACGACCACACATCATGGTAAGCAAGGTCGAATCGACCGAGATAAGGCAGCTCGATAAGCTCTGGACCAACAACCACTCCTCCAAGGCCGGGCACATTCATCGAGATTCCACCCGCGAACCAGAGTGCCCCACCCAGCAGCAATACAGCGAGAATAAGACCCAGCAAGACTCTGCCGGAGATCTTAGCTGCGACAAGGGCTGGAAGAAAAACGAGCGCCCAAACAACGCCTTCATGTTTGAGCCCTAGGGCCGACACCAACATGATCAGCGATAGAGCACCTTGGCGCCTATCTCCGTTGCGAGTCCACTGGAAGAACGCGATGCTGGCGAAACCGAGCGATGTTGCCATCCATAGGTCTGCATAGCCTGCGAGCGCAACGTGAGTATTGAGGATGGGCAGCGTCAACAGCCCAGAAACGCCGACCAAACTGCCAAGCGGTGAGCAGCCCCAGATCCTTGCCTGGCCGTAGAATCCTAGCCCGAGCGCGACGTAGCAAAAAAGCCAGGGAAGTTTCGCCGCGGTTTCCTCCCATGCCCCGTAGCCAAGCGTTGACCAAAGGGCGATGACGGAAACCCTATCGGGATAGGCCCAAGCGTCAATGGTATAAGCGCGGTTCGCAGGATCCGAGAGCCAATCTTGGAGGGAGACGAAGGGCACAAATTCGCCTAACTCGGCCCATGCGCGCGCGCGAAACAGCCAGGTCGTCCAGGCATCCCATGCCAATACCGGCCGCCAGTAGACTTCCAGTGTTAGATCCAACGCCCTTAGGCACAGCCACAACAGCAAGCCGACAAAGAGAACCATCTGCCAGCTGAATGCCAATTTCGACCCGGACTGCGGCTGCGCGGCACCCTTTGCAGTTACACCGCTTAGCCTCCGAACACCCAGGGCCAAGAGTGCCACGAGGACTAAGCTTGGAGCCATCAAACCGAGCGGAAGCCCGAGCGCCATTGCCGCCTGAAGCAGGAACGCAGATCCTGTAACCCCGATCACATATCCATAACCGATAGACGCCAAATAGCCAGCAGCACTTCGATCGCGCAGCAGCACTTGAGCCCAAAGGGCACCAGTCACCCAAGGTAGGAGCGTTGCGAAGACAAGGCCGAGCCAGCCGCCGAGCATCATTCTCCCTCCTCGAC
Source organism: Thiorhodococcus mannitoliphagus (assembly GCF_010915725.1). Classification (GTDB taxonomy): domain Bacteria; phylum Pseudomonadota; class Gammaproteobacteria; order Chromatiales; family Chromatiaceae; genus Thiorhodococcus; species Thiorhodococcus mannitoliphagus. The sequence continues at coordinate 3,692 of NZ_JAAIJR010000008.1, read as the reverse complement.
CCGAAACAGTTCGCCCGCTCCACGCCATGACCGAATGAGTGCGACCGGCAACTGATGGTTCCTAGACACCAAGAGACGCTTCTCGCGATCGAAGCTGACATTTTTTGCGGGGTTCAGCATGAGCACGAAATCACCGGGGCGCGCTTCGCTTTCAGACGGCAGCGCTTGCAGACCGAGAGAGGTGTTCTGAGGTAGAAGATGATAACGCGCCCGCCCGACCATGGCGGCATTGGGGTCTGAGGTGACGATGAACACCCTGTCTGAGTCACCTGGTAGTGAGCTGCGGATTTGCTCGACCAGCTCAAATAGCTTTCCGTCCGGCGCAGCCCGCTGTCGCTCGACTTCACTGAGGCCGGCAAAGCTGTCTTCGGCTCGCTGCAACCGATGAAAGAGCTCGGCTTGCCAGCGGGTCTCGAGCGCCGCCCAGCCAAGACAGCAGAGAATGAGGTAGGGCGATAAGGCACGGCTGCCATGACGCGCCGCGTTGATCGCGAAATAGATCAAACCGCTCAGCAGCACCCAGAGCGCGACAATGGGAACGAGCGGCAAGCGCGATTCCACAGGGCCGCCGCGATTGAAGTTCGGAGAGCGCCCGCTCCAATCGGCGGTGCCCACCCAGTTTGCGCGCAAGTCTTGCAACGTCGTCAAGGGCGTGACACCAGCCGGCGTAAGACGCAGCTCATGCAGGCTAACGGGCTGATCGAGCCTTCCTCTCAAGATGAGCCCCACGGCGATGATGCGCCCCTGCCACTCAGGCGCTTTTGCCAGTTCGATGCCTTGATCGCGGGCGTTCAACAGCGGCAAATCAAGATAGCGCGGCTGCCTTGGACTGGCGGCAGTCGACCACACGAACTGCAAGGTCTGCCCTTCTGCGAGGCCATCGACACTGAGCGACAAGTCGCTATAGGTGCGCGCATCGAAAGGTTGGACAGGCGCTTGGGCCATCGCAATTCCCCGGGGGCCAAGCGCTGTGATCGCCAGACTTCCCGGGATTTTGCGACCAGTCCCAACGATGACGCGCAGGTCTGACCCGGCGACCACCCAAGCCGATGAGACCGAGTGGCCGCTGCCCACCTGATAGAGCCAAAGCGCTAGGAAGGTGACCACCCAGCCTGCTAGGGCGGCAACGAGGAGGACACCGAGCCTCTTCATTCGCGTCATTGTCGACAAAGGCTTGGAGGATTCACAAGACGTCAAAGCTTAAACATCCCAACTGAGGTTCTCCTGGGTTTCAAGGGGAGTTGTCAATCTTCTTAGGCGCCGCTGCAGTAGCTGAACGTGGAGCCGCAGATCATAGAGCTGATCGGAGTACGAGAGCGGCACCTCGACCTGTGCGGCCTCGTACTCGATGCGCTCCAGACGCTCCGCCAAAGCTTCGAGTTCGGCAGTATCCCGGCTGCCAGTCTCGAGCTTGAGGTCGATCTGGCGCAGCTCGACATACCAGCGCAGGATACGGCGGCGGATGCGCCAAGCGTAGAGCGGCGGCAGTATCTTGAACAGCGGAAACAAGAGGGCCAGGAGCGGGAGCAGCATGACCTTGGTGCGATCGATCCAGGTCGCGGCCCAGAAGGGCAGATAACGCTGCAGAAAGGGTGCGCCGTCCTTGTAATGCCGCTTGGCGTCGCTGTTCATTGGAAAATCGCTGTGCTGTGGCGTCGGAAAGGTATCCGGCGCAGCCAGGAGCCCGCCCTGACCATGCACCTCGACTGCGGCCTCGATCAGCAAATCCACGAGCGCCGGATGAATCTCTGGCCGAGCGACCAAGTTGGCCGTCGCGGCGATCAGATCAAGATCCGTCTCCGGAAGCTGTTTGGCGAGATCGAGCGCTCCGGCAGGCAGCGCGAGGTTGGTGAGCGATCGGTCGATACGGGCGTAGGCCGGCGCTTCCGCCAGGGTGCGGATGCGAATGCCTGGGTCGGCGACGAAGGCTCGCAGCATGGGTGAGTCTGTGGAAGCGACCATGAAAAGGAGTTTCAGATCACCGGTGCGTAGCTGCTCGGCAAGCTTCTCGATCGCGCCCCAGCGCAGCCCTGCATTGTCCTCAGTGATGCCGCTCTGGGCGAGCATGCGCGTGGCAAGGAAGCCAGTCCCGCTATTGGCTGGGCCGACGCCGATCCGCTCACCCTGAAGCGCGCTCAGGCGGCTGTCCTGCGTGTCTATGGGCGCGAGCAGCCAGACCGGCTCGTAGAACATGCTGCCAAGGCCGCTCAATGCTTGGCGCTGCTCAGCCGTGGCGACCCCGCCCTGAACGAACGCCAGATCCACCGGCGCATCCTCATCCAAGAGAAGCTCCAGATTCTCGAGCGAGCCCGAGGTCGCCATGACCTCCAGGGTGATCCCATGCCGCGCCAGGATGCGACGATACTGCTCGGCGTAGCGGTAGTAGCCGCCATCTTCGGCGCCAGTGGCGATACTGACCTGGCGCGGCGGTGCTGGCTTGACGTATTGGGCGGCGATGAAGAGCGCGACGAGGACCAAGAGCGCACTGCCGCCGAAGAGGCCAATCGCCTCCCAAGGATTCTTCTTGGGCTTGGGTTGATTGCCAGGCTTGGTGCTCGAGGAGGACATCCGAGACTCCCGAATGGCGGCCGGCGGCGGCATGCCGAGGCCTGTGCGGAGAGCGCATTATAGCCCCCTGCGCTCGACCGGGTCCTGCCTCGGGCCGTGTCCAAGGAAGGCGCAGGCACACAGCCTTTCAGCCGCCAGGGGCAAGGCGATGGATCGCTTTGAGCGATCCAGGTCACAGTCGGTTTAACCCGAGCGACCTATGCTGACAGCAATGCTGTGCAATCAGGGTTACTCGAGACTTGAAGTCGTCCGTCTAGCAGCAAATTCTAATGTTGCACTGCAAAAGAAGCGTGCGTAGCATTCCTCAGCAACAGTCGTTTTCCGCGAGGTTTCATCCGTGCAAGGTCAAGCAGTCCGTGAGTCCATTCAGGGCCAACCCTTCAACGACGTTCTCAACGAGCTGCACGCCCATACCTTTTCGGGCGCGCCAGGCGAGTCAGACCCCTTTACGCTCAGCGAGCTGGAGCGCGAGTACATCGCCTACGCACTCGGCCTCTACTACCAGTGCGATCATTGTGTGCAGTATCACGGCCGCGTCGTGGAGCGCGTGCGCAAGAAGCTCGGCTCCCCGCCTTGGGCCTGGCAGGAAGAGATGTTGAAGGTCGTGCTTTTTCTGCGCACCAGCCGCAGCAACGTCTCGGCACGGGAATGGGAAGGTTGGATGGACGCCTGGCGGCGCTTCGCAGGCCGCATGCACCACCATGAACGCGGCCTCGCCTGCAACATCGCCTACGCCGTGGGTATCGCCCGAGCGGACGAGTATCTGATGGACCTCGCCTTCGAGTCGCTCCGCGGTATCTACGACGACGACGCCATCTTGCTCGGGGTGATTCGCGACATCGATCGGGTTGTCGTTTTCATGAAGGCCGCGACCTCCAAGAACCGAACAGACCCCATTGTTCGGCGACAGCTGGGCACGCGCGGGATCCGCATTTGAGGTCTTTGCAAGGCCGCGGCACCACAAGACCTCTTGCGCGCCAAGGGCGCGCCCGAGAGGTCGGCAGCGCGCTGTATCCGGCGTCATGCACGGCGCTATTGCGCCCTAAGTGCGTATTCCAGTGAAACCGGACACCCAGTCCGAAGGAAAGCGGACAGCCGTTCCGATCGAAGCCGGACAGTCAGTC
>NZ_JAAIJR010000089.1 GCF_010915725.1 Thiorhodococcus mannitoliphagus | reverse complement strand
CGTCCAGGCTTCAGGGGCGAACGGCTTCCCGGGCTCTCTTCATAAACTCCGTTTATCACTCCTCCTTATCAATCCCTGAGAACAGAACATACAAGGGGCGAATTCATTCGCCCTCCCGCCATTGCCAAGGGCTACGAGGTTTGTCAGACAGCCTCTGAGAGCAACCCTAATTTGTCGCCATGCCTGACCCGAGGTCAATAAGGTCCCGGCGTGCTCAATCTCCTGAGATAAGCGCCTTAGCTTACAGCGGAATTTATTCAGGTCTGTGGACCGCCCCTCAACCTAGACAATTCAAGGCACGCATCTGGTCTAGAATGAGGCACCGGTCGCCTGCGGAAGGCTGGAGCCACTGGGTGACATCGCGGTCCTTCGTTGGCGGTCTTTCCTCGGCGACTCGGCATCAATGCTCAGGCCCATCACATCACATCACCACAACCAGCAACCCGACCGCGCACATACAAGACATGGATCCCGAATTCTGGCTCGAACGCTGGAGCCGCCGTGAGATCGGCTGGCATCTAGACGACATCAATTCACACCTGCAAGAGCACTGGCCTACACTCGGCTTGCCCAAGGCCAGCCTAGTCTTTGTCCCGCTCTGCGGCAAGACGTTGGACCTCCTCTGGCTCGTCAGCCAGGGCTATCAGGTCGTGGGCGTCGAGATCAGCCAGCTTGCGGTGGAGGAGCTGTTCGCTGAGCATCGGCTCACGCCAAGCATCACCCGCGCCGGCCGCTTTCAGCGCTATCAGGTCGATGAACTGTCAGTGCTCTGCGGTGACTTCTTCGACCTCGAACCAGGGGATCTGGGCCAAGTGGACGCCGTCTTCGACAGGGCATCACTGATCGCGCTGCCGCCTGCGATGCGCGCTCGCTATGCAGCCCGAATGCAAAGCCTCTTTCCGCAGGGGATGGAGACGCTCCTCATCACCTTGAGCTATGACCAAGCTGAGATGAGCGGACCACCCTTCTCGGTCCATCGGAGCGAGGTCGAGACCCTCTATCGCGAGCGCTATCGTATCGACCCCCTCGCCAGCTTCGACGCCTTGCCGGAGTCTGCTCACTTCCAACGACGCGGACTCACCGCGCTCCGCGAAGAAGTCTATCGACTCAAACCCTTGCGCGAGGCAGCGCTGACTGAGTAATCGTCCATCAACTATTTCCCTGCTTGGAGGATTTCCAAGAACCTCGATACCAAGCCAACCGAAGGACAAACCCTAGCTCAGCTAGGGCGTAATAGGCCGCCGTCAACGGATAGCTGAGCCGCATTCCTGCTGTCGATACATGCCACGAACTGCCCGCGTTCGATCTTGGAGCGGCCGTATTGCACCCTCTGCGAGCGGCGGGCGCGATCGAAGCCTCACGGCTGCCTGCCATGCGGCGCAATACGCTGGGGCTATTGCGCCCTACGCGGCATCACAACTTAGGAAGCGCCCATCAACTGTTTCCCGATGTGAGCGATCCCGTCCGAAATCCCCCCTGGCCCCCCTTTGCAAAAGGGGGGAAGTTGTTGATGGTCACTTTCTTAACGTGCCCACGACCCCGAAGGTTTCCATCAGTCGACTCGAATGCCACTGCTGAGCAAGCATTGGCATCTTGTTAGAAAGTGTTCATCAATTGTTTCCCGATGCGAGCGATGCCGCCCGAAATCCCCCCTAGCCCCCCTTTGCGAAAGGGGGGAAGTTGTTGATGGACAGTTCCTTCGTGGACAGTTCCTAAGCCCAGAACTGATCCAGCGTGAGCAGCGTATTCTCGATCTGCTCCCAGTGCGGGAGTCCTCGATGAGGCGCGAGCCTGACCCGACTCCACGACGGGTGCGTCATCAGGAAAGGCTCCAAGCGCTCGAATCCGACAAAGGGATCCTGGTCGGCAATCACCAGGACAGGCAAGTCAGCCAGTCGCTCATAGAGCTGCGCGATGGCATCGGGCGTGAAGAGACGCATCGAGAGAAAGGTCAGGGGCGCATAACGCGCACCTGGCTGGTGGGAGGTCGCGTAGGCGTAGTCGATCATTGCCTCGGGCGGGTCTCCGACGCAGCATAGGCCCAGGAAGTAGGTAATGCTGCGGCGCGATGCCACCAGATCGTAGAGGCCCTGACTCAAGGACGGGAGGCTGAGCAGCCGCGCAAAGACTCCAAGCTTGCTCGGAGGCGGAACCGGTTTGGCCCCGAAACCAGTCGGCGAAACCAGCACCAAGGAAGCCACATGATCCGGGGCCAGCAAAGCCGCACGGACGGCGAACTCACACCCCAGAGAGAGGGCGAGGACATCGGCCGGCTCGCCGATCACACTGCGGAGCAGCTCAGCGATCGCATGCCCGTAAAGCTCAGGGGTGTAGTCTCTCGGCGAGCGATCCGAGTGCCCGAAGCCCGGCAAGTCCAGACTATAGACGGGGCGACGGCCGCCATAGGCATCGAACAGCGGCCGAACCTCGTAGCTGCTCGCGGCGGCATTGATGCTATGAATCAGGAGTAGCGGGCGGCCTTGGGCCAAGCGATCAGCATAGTAGGCCAGACGAACGCCGCCGGCACTCACGAATTCCTCGCGCTGTGCGGGGACGGCCTCAGGTAAGGGGATGTTCTCTTTGGTCACAATACTCCAGACCACGATGACGAAGGCCGCAGCCCAGAGGCCGCATGCCAGGACTTGCGCTCGATCTCGGAGCGCGGGCTAGATCGGGGACCTCTGGTTCAGCACCGGGATGGGCGCGTAAAGCGCCTCCTAGGTCTACCTCAGATCCTCAATGAACTTGGGTTTTTCGATGGCATAGCCTTGGGCGAAGTCGACCCCGATATCTCTCAATAGCTCGAGGATTTCTTGGTTCTCGACATACTCGGCAATGGTCTTCTTGCCCATGAAATGGGCAATCTCATTGAAGGACTTGACGATCTCCCGGTCGTGCGGACTCACCAGAATATCCTTGACGAAGGATCCGTCGATCTTGACGAAATCGACCGGCAGCCGTTTGAGATAGCTGTAGGAAGACATGCCGGCCCCGAAGTCGTCCAAGGCGACCTTGCAGCCCAGCGACTTGATGTCATCGAGGATGATCGCGGCCTGATCTAGGTTGACGATCGCCGCCGTCTCAGTCACCTCGAAGCTGACCATTTCGACCGGGATATCGAATTCCGCGATTGCCGCTTTGATGTACCTCAAGAGGTCCGGATCGCCCAAGGACTGACCTGAGAGGTTGATGGCAACTCCACCGATCTCCCGCACAAGCTGCGGATTGTTCTTGACCCACTTGAAGGTCTCCTCAATGACCTGCCGGTCCACGTCGCGCATCATGTTGAAGGCCTCTGCGGCCGCGATGAAGGACGGCAGGGGCAAGGGTACGCCATCCTCGTCGTAGACGCTGAGCAGAATCTCGCAGTGAGGCGACAGACCGGCAGATTCATCCAAGGGCACGATGCGCTGGTAGCGCAGCTTGCGTCTCCCCGCCTTGATGACATCCTCGGCCTGTGCCCAGCTACGCATGTGCTCAAGCTGACGCGAGATCACCTCGTCGTCCTCGCGGAACAGAAAGACACGGTCGCCGCCCTCACGCTGCGCGGCAAGGCAGGCGACGCTCGCCGCAGAGACGATCTTCTCCGGACTCAGGTTATCTCCCATGAGCATCGCAAGCCCCAGGCTACCCGAGATGCGGAACGGCTTGTCCTGAAGGTCGAACGGCAGCACCGTCAGACCGGCGCGAATGGACTCGCCGACCTCTACCGCATGATCGGCGTCCATCACCGGCATGAGCGCACCGAACCGACTGCCCCCCAAATAGGACAGGCACGCGGCATCCGACACCACGCCCTCGAGGAGCTTGGCCACCGACATCAGCATGCGCTCACCGACCGAGAACCCGAAGGTTCCGGTCAGGGTGTCATAGCGATCCAGCTCTAGGAAGCAGAGGGCATGCATGGACGCGGAGCGCTGATCCGGGATCAAGAGCTGGGTCAGCGAGCCCACCAGCATGCGCTGGTTCGAGAGCCCGGTCAGCGCATCATGGGTCTCGTGATATTTCAGACGCTCCTGCATCTCCGAGAGCGCGGCATCCGCCGCACGCGTGACGATCCGCTTACCCGTCGGCGCCTGCGCCCGTGCTTGACCGCGCGCGAAGGCCTCGGCGAGCCGGTTGCGCCGCAGCACCTTGACCTTCTTGCCCATGGTGTCCGTGACGGCCAGTCGCGAACCGTCGTCATTGCGCCAGATCAAGCGCAGCGCCTTGCTCGAGTCCTTGGAGCGCATCCAGATCAGCGAACTGATGGAGAGCGACTCAACGTCGTCGAGGGCCTGTTTCCAGTCGGCTGCCGACAGATCCTTAGGCACCTTGTCAGGTTCACTCTCCGGATCCGGCTGCAGTGGCTTGAAGACGATGTAGTCCTGCTCCCGACTCAGCCCCGCGCGGGCACGGCGCACGGCGTTCTCGATACGCTCGAGCAGCTCGTAGCTGATCATGGGATCAATGCCCATGTAGGTCAGACCGGAGCGGATCTCCTCAATGATGGTATCGAGCTGTGAGCCGACATCATCCCCAACTTCAGCTTGCTCTTCAGCGGTGGCTGCGTAAAGCCCTGTCAGCACCTCCCAATGCTTGACCCACCTGGCGTCTTCCATCCCAGAGTTGGCACAAACGAGATCCAGCAGGTTGCGCCAGCCGACGCCCAAGAGTTCTGAGATGACCTTGTGAATGCGCTCGCCCGAGAACATCTCGTTCAGTCGCTCGCGGACCTCCTCGCGCGCCAGCCGAGCACGCTCCCTGGACTCGCAGATATTGACCCAGTTGGAGATGTTGTCCTTGTATTCCTTGCCAGTCCGCGACTCGAGATCGTCGACCTTCTTGCTGACCTCATCAATCGCCTTGTCGTCGCGCGGCTCGGTCGCGGCGAGCTTCTGAATGATCCCCTCAAGCTCCTTGCGGAAGCTATCGTCCGACGAATCATCGCCCTGGTCGTAGTTCGCGAGCTGCTCGAGCTTATTGATGAGGTTGATCAGCGGGAGCTTGTTATCCGTAATCCCGCCCGACTCCGTCAGCGCCATGGAAAGAAAGCGCGTCGTCAGTGGTCGAATCAGCGACTTGACCGGCGACGGCGCCGCAGGGTCTGCAAGCATCAGGGAGAGAAGACGATCCGTCACATCGACCCGCTCTTCGACCTGCGGGGCCATTGGCGTCGGTGGTCCGTCGATACTGCCGCCCCTGGACTTCGCCTCGGCGACCTCAAGCAATTGCTGCACCAGCTCGCGCAGCGGACGGCTGGAGTCGACCTCGGGCATCTGATAGCCCTGCGGCATTCCGGCCAGCATATCCGCCACACGGCGGCGACCGAGCTGGGGGCGCGCCCGGCGGTCGAAGCCGGGATAGTAAGGGCGCTGGCTGTACTGATGCTGGCCGAGAATGTTCGCCATCAGCCCTGCGGCTTGCGAAATCGTCCTCGCGTCTTGGGAGAACTGCGGCGCGGCGGCGCCCCCTTGCATCGGCTGCTGATACGGAGCCCCGGGCTGAGTCTGGTCGAGTCCCGGCGCGGCGCCAAGGGTCTCAGGCCCCATGGCCGGCGTTGGGCCGATCCCAGGCGGAACGCCAGCGGCTTGGTCCGGCGCCCCGGCCTCCTGAGCTGCGGGCTGCAAGTCCGCAAGCCCGGCGGAGGTCCAGGCCTGCAGCATTTCCCGATAGAAGGAGCCGAGGTTGCGTGACAGGTGAGCGGGAACGACCTGAAGGGCAGTGCGCAGAAGCTGCGGACCAAGCCCCAGCTCCACGAGCATCTGCTCGATGGTCTCCGCGAGCACCATCGGCTCCATCGGCAGTTGCGAGCCGTGGAAGATCGCCGAGATTTGCGTTCGCAGGGCATCCAATGGCTCGCGCAGCTCTTCCTCGAGGCGGTTGGCCAGCTCTGATTTGGCGAGCCAAACCTCGAACTCGTCCTGATCGACCAACTGCAGGCCCTCGGACGACAGATCGCCCCCCGGGGGCTTGCCGGGAGCAGTTCCCTCGGCCGCTGGCTTGCCGACGTCCTTGAGTGAGTCGACGAGCTGTTCCTTGAGGCGCTCTGAAAAGCCTCCGTTGTGGATGGCCCGCGCGAGCGAGCCGATCTCGCCCGAAAGCTGGGTCCGCTCCGAGTCACTGCCGGCGCGCTCGATGTGCGCCCACAGCTCTTCGACCAGGGTTTCGAGCAGTGAGTCGAGCATCCCGCCGAGCCGCTGTTGGCCGACACCCTCGAGCACCTCGCGGGCCCGCAGACGCACGGGGTTCGATTCGAGTTCGTCCTCGGTACCACGACTCGTCGCAGCCTTGTCGCTGATGAAGCGGGCCAGGCGCGAGCGTCCGTCGCCACTGAGGCGAATGAAGCGTGCGCCCAGGCCCCGGTCGACGCGATGGACAACCTCGACGACCGCTTGGACCGGATCCATGCTCTGGGTATCCGGAAGATCGAAATGAACGTCGACGTGGTCACCGGCCTGGAACGGAAGCTCAGGCTCGCTGAGGTCCGTGTCCATGAGGACGCCGCCATTGCAGATATTGCGAATCCGACAATTCGTCGGCAGCTGGTTTCGACCTCGCACTTTCGCATGAAGGTCAACCGGATATCTGGTCTGAATGCGGCGCTCGCGCCCGCTTTTTGCTTGCTCGATCATGGTTGGGATAATACACATTCGCCCGACGGATACCAGCGCCCGCCGCTAGCGTAAATAGACGCCGTCCACACCAATCTTACCGGGTCCGTCTAGGATATAGACTCCAGCGGAATTGGCCTTGATGTGGAAGCTCAGGTGACCGCCGGTCTCGATCTCGTGACCGGTGACCGCATCGCGGTAGATGCCCGGACGCCCAGCATCGACGGCGACCTGCTGATCCTGCCCAATCGCCAGGCCCACGACGGCATAGCTGCCGCTCTCGGCGTGCGATCGGACGAAGGACATTCCGCCCCCCCATTCACTCACTTGCTCCAGCGGCGCCTTTTGAAGCGCCGGCACGGCCCGACGAATGAGGTTGAGGCGCTGGATGTGGCGGTAGAGCGGATGCGCCTTGGTCTGCTCGATGCGGTCAGGCTCGAGGTGATCGCCGAAATAGGCGCGCCCCGTCTGACTGAGGGTGTCACGCTCACCCTCGACGTCCTGCGGCGCACCCTTCATGAACTCGATCTCCTCGCCATAGTAGAGGCAGGGAATGCCGCGCACCATCCAGAGCAGATTGTAGGCCGCCGCGGCCATCCACTGCTCCCCCTGAAAGCGGTACTTGAAGTCGTTGTCCGGGCCGACATCGTGGTTTTGCAAAAAGGTGACCAGCTGCGTCACCTCGCCATAGATCCAATCCATGCTGAGGATTTGTGCCGTGCCCGCGTAGGTCCCGCGACTAACGGTATCGCGAAAGGTCGAAAAGAGCCCGAAATCGAGCTGAGGAAAACCCGAATCACCACCGGAGCGCGGATCCCTCGGGTCATGACCCAGCCGCGTGTACCACCAGGGGCGAATCTCCGACGGCCCATTGTCGCCGCCACCGAGGTCGCCCCAGCCGTAGCCCTTGACCAGGTTCTCGCCGAAGACGAAGAGTCCCGGTTTGTGGGCCTTCCATGCATTCACATACTCGAGCAGATTGTCGCGTTCGATATGCTTCACGGTGTCGATACGCAGGGCGTCCACGCCCATGTCGAGATAACGGTTGACGGCGCCGATGATGTATTCCTTCACGTTCTGGCGCTCGGTGGCGAGGTCGATGCAGTCGCCCGCCAGATGCTTGTGCTGCAGCGGGTAGGCGCTCTCCCAATCGCCGCCGCAGATGAAGCCGTCCTGGTGATACCACTGCGGATCCAAATCAGCGGGGTCGATACCGAAGAAACGCCCCGGCTGGTAGCCGGGCTTGGGCACCGTCTCGCCCGTCTTGGGATCCACCAGCGGCTCGCGCCCCTCGGGATCGCGCCGGTGCCGCTCGCGATACCAGTCCGGCGCCACGGGATTGTCGAGGTCATCGCGACCCGCCCAGGCATAGTTGCCCAGATTCCCCTGATAGGGGCCATGATCGACCCGCCCCTGCTCCGAGCCATGCGGCACATAGTACTTCGTCGGCAGGTGATCGATATGGACCTTGCCGCGAATGCCGTACTGACAAGAGTGATTGACGACGACATCCTGGATAATCTTGATGTCTTTGGCATGGGCGGCATCGATCAGGTCTTGATAGGTCGCGCCCGGAGACTCGAGCCGCGGGTCGATGCGGCTCCAGTCGTAAGCGTGATAGCCGTGGTAATCCAAGCCCGAGCGATTCTCGACCGGTGGTGTGATCCAAATGGCGCTGAAGCCAAGGTCGCGAATGTAGTCGAGCTGTTGAATCAAGCCCTTGAAATCGCCGCGCCAATGCGGGTCGACCGGCTGCCCTTGGGCGTCGAATTGGATGCGGTCGCGACAGAAGAAATTATTGGAGGGATCCCCGTCGTAGAAGCGGGTGGTGAGCACGAAATAGATGGTCTCCTCGCGGAAGTCCCGACGCTCCTCGAAGGGGCGGGGCGCGAGATCGAGCACGACCGGGGCGGCAACCCTCTTCCTGGGTGGCTCCGCAGGCTTGGGGTTCGGAGCCGCCGGCGGCTCGGTGTCGAGCCAAATACCGTCCGCCGTCAGCCAACCGTCCGAGGCGCGGAACAGATCCTGAGTCTGACGACCCTGTCCGTCGTGGACCACCAGATGGACACCCTGGAGGTCGCGGAGACGGATGCGAAACCAGTCATCTCTCAGCGGCTCCATCCGGAGGCCTGGCCAGTCCGTCGCCTGTCCATGCGGCTGTCCGTCCCAGAAATGGATTGATATGGCCTCGGCCCAATGGGCCGGCCGCTGGAAATGGATCACCAGCTCCGTCACTCGCCTGCTCCTCGTCGCTGCTTGGCCGGAAGCACCCGGCCGGCTTCCGGGAAGGATCACGGCGTCAGCGACGCCAGACCGTCAGTGCCTGATCGACGGCACTTCGCACACTGGAGATGAGACGCTCGATCGGCTTCTTGTGGGCGCGGTACTTGAGCTTGAGCAGCTCCATGTCTTGGCTCGCACTCAGCAGGAAATCGTCGCTCGTCTGGATCTCGTCCACCAATCCAAGGTCAACCGCCCGCTGGCCATGCCAGTATTCGCCCGTGGCAACGCGCTCGAGATCCAAGTTCGGCCGGTTCTCGGCGACGAAGGATTTGAAGAGGTGATGCGTCTCCTCGAGCTGCTCGCGCAGCTTTTCGCGCCCCTCGTCCGTGTTCTCGCCAAAGACCGTCAGGGTTCGCTTGTACTCACCGGCGGTGTGCAGTTCGAAGTCGACACCGTAGCGATCGAGCAGCCGATGGAAGTTCGGCAGCTCCGCCAAGACGCCGATGGAGCCGATCACGGCGAAGGGAGCGGCGATGATCTTGTTGGCAACACAGGCCATGAGATAGCCCCCGCTCGCCGCCACCTTGTCGACGGCAATCGTCAAGGGGATGCCCTTGGCGCGAATGCGGGCCAGCTGAGACGCGGCCAGACCATGCTCGCTGACCATGCCGCCGGCATTGTCCAGTCGAACCAGCACTTGATCGCCGTCACGCGCCTCCATGAGCAGTGCCGTGACCAGCACCCGCAGGGCACCTACTTCGCTCGCCCTGATGTCTCCATTGAACTCGATGACGAAGAGACGCTTGGTCTGGTCTTCGCTTGCCTTCTCCCGCGCCTTCTCGCGCTTGCGCTCCGCCTTGACCAGCGCCTTGTATTCCTTAGCAGGAAGCGAGAATTCCTTGATGGCAAAGGTGAGGGTGCGGTAGCGATCCTTGAGATCCGTGATCTCGAGATGCTCGCGTTGCTCGCCGCTCTGACGCGCGCGGAAGACGATCAAGACGAGTACGACGAGACCAGCCAGCAGGGTCAGCGTCTTGGCCAGGAAGAGGCCGTAGTCGAAGAGTGATTCCAACAGCAAAGTCATCATGAATACGTTTCCTTGAGCCGAGGTTGGTCAGGCCGACCTCGATCCCGCGACAAGTTTCCGTTAGCGAGCCATCACAGGAAGCAAGCCCCCAAAGAAAGGCGCTCCCTCTGTGCGTCGAGAACCGCGTTCTCGAATCGCGGGCCTGTTTCAAACCGCGATCGGCGCACGAATGGCCGGATGGGGGTCATAGTCCTGAATCTCGATGTCCTCGTAGCTGTAATCGAGCAGAGTCGCAGGCCGGCGGGTCAGTCGCAAGCGCGGCAGCGGCCGCGGCTCACGCGCGAGCTGCGCATAGACGATGTCATTCGTCAGATGGTTGCGGTAGAGATGCAGATCGCCAAAGGTATGGACGAAGTCGCCGACGCTCAGATCGCATTGATCCGCGATCAGATGGGTCAGCAGCGCATAACTGGCGATGTTGAAGGGCACCCCAAGGAAGAGATCGGCGCTGCGCTGATAGAGCTGGCAGGACAGCCGCCCCTCGGCCACGTAGAACTGAAAGAGACAGTGACATGGCGCGAGCGACATGCGCCCTGCCCGCACATTGTCCTGTGGGCTCCTGGTCTCGTCGGGCAGATCCGCCGGATTCCAGGCCGAGACCACCAGACGCCGAGAATGGGGTCGAGTACGAATGGTCTCGACGACTTCCGTGATCTGATCGACAACGCGGCCGTCCGGACAAGCCCAGCTGCGCCATTGCGCGCCATAGATGGGGCCGAGACCGCCTTCCTCGGTCGCCCACTCGTCCCAGATGCTGACGCCATGCTCCCGCAGGTCGTGGTTGTCGGTCGACCCGGACAGAAACCACAGCAGCTCATGGATGACGCTCTTGGTATGGACGCGCTTGGTGGTGAGCAGCGGGAAGCCTTGGCTGAGATCGAAACGGACCTGCCTCCCAAAGACCGAGCGGGTGCCGACGCCGGTGCGATCACCCTTGTCGACACCATTCTCGATGACGTCGCGCAGCAGATCCAGATAGCTCCGCATGCCTCAGACCGTCGCCGGACCCAGCAGCAGCGAACGTCCGTCCATCGCGTCCGGAACCGGAATCCCCATGAGGTTCAGCACCGTGGGCGCGATGTCCTTGATCCCGCCGCCCACGGACAAGCGCCAGGGCACCTCGTCGACGATGAGACAAGGCACCGGGTAGACGCTGTGCTGGGTGTGCGGCTCACCGGTAACGGGATCGACCATTTCGTCGCAATTGCCGTGATCGGCGGTCAGGATCACCGAGTAGCCTGCCTCCACCGCCGCGTCCATCACGCGTCCAGCCTCCCGATCCAGGGTTTCGACGGCCGCGATGACGGCGTCGCGGATCGCCGTGTGACCGACCATGTCACCGTTGGCGAAGTTCACCACGATGAAGGGATAGCTTTGGCGCTCGATCGCATCGACCACGGCATCCGCGACCTCGCCGGCGCTCATCTCCGGCTTGAGGTCATAGGTGGCAACCTTGGGCGAGGGTATCAGCGTGCGCTCCTCGCCTGGAAAGGGATCATCCCGGCCGCCGTTGAAGAAGAAGGTCACGTGGGCGTACTTCTCGGTTTCGGCACAGTGGAACTGAGGCAGACCGTCGTCACTCAGGATCTGCCCCAGGGTGATCTTGGGCATGTCGTGGTCGAAGGCGAAGGGCAGACCGAACCACTGGTCGTACTCCATCATGCAGGTCACCTTGACCCCAGTGATCCCGCGCCGGTCGAAGGCGTCGAAATCCGGCTTGAAGAAGGCCGAGACCAACTGCCGCGGGCGATCCTTGCGGAAGTTGAAGTGGATGACCGGGTCGCCGTCCTGAATGAGGTCGCCACCCTCGATGATGGTCGGACGAATGAACTCGTCGTCCTCGCCCTCGGCGTAGGCCGTCTCGATCGCGGCTCGGGCGCTCTCGGCGCGGCGCCCCTCGCCATCCACCAAGGCGCGCCAGGCAAGCTCTGTGCGCTCCCAGCGATTGTCGCGATCCATCGCATAGTAGCGGCCGGATACGGTCGCGATGCGACCGCCCGCGACCTCGAGTGCGCTCTCCACGCTCTTCAGATAATTCTGCGCCGAGCGCGGCGCCGTGTCGCGCCCGTCCGTGAACATGTGGACCATGGGACGCGCGCCCTGATGCTTGCAAAGCTTGATCAGCGCATTCAGGTGGCGGACGTGGCTATGGACACCGCCATCCGAAACCAGGCCCATGAGGTGGATCGGCCGTCCCGCGGAAGCGGCCGCATTGGCCGCGGCGACCAAGGCGCGATTCTCGAAGAAGCTGCGATCCGAAATCGCCTCATCAATGAGGACCAAGTCCTGGCGCACCACGCAGCCGGAGCCGATGGTCATGTGCCCCACCTCGGAGTTGCCCATCTGGCCGTCCGGCAATCCGACGGCCAGCCCCGAGGCTTGAATCGACGTATGTGAATACGTCGAGAAGTAGCGATCGAAGTTGGGCGTGCTGGCAATCGCCACCGCGTTGTTGGCCTTGGCGGGGTTCAGACCAAAGCCGTCCAGGATAATGAGTATCACCGGCCGGCGGGGGACATTCTTCATTGGGTCGCTCATCGCTCTAAATCCTCGGAAGGCTGCTATTCTAGCCGGACCGCGAGGGGCGCCGCGAATCTCGCAGATGCGCGCACCACTGCCCGGCACTCTCGCAGACCGCCCAGGCCTCCAAATGGCGGGAAACCTGTAGACGACAGGTTTATCATTGAGGGCCGCGAACACCTGAAACAACAGACAGAGCCTGACCGCAAGGCTCGCGGAGGACGACATGCATAACGACCGTATCATTGCTTTCGTCATGGCCGGTGGTCAGGGATCCAGACTCCAGCCGCTCACGACCGGGCGTTCCAAGCCCTCAGTGCCCTTCGGTGCGCGCTACCGAATCGTCGATTTCGTCCTGAGCAACTTCGTCAACTCGCAGATCCAGACCATCTACCTGCTGGTCCAGTACAAGTCGCAGTCGCTGATCGAGCACGTACGCAAGGCGTGGACCATCTCGCCCCTGCTACAGAGCCAGTTCGTCACCGTGGTGCCGCCGCAGATGATGTCGGGACAGCACTGGTTTCAGGGCACGGCGGACGCGGTCAACCAGAATATCAATCTGATCGAGGAGCACAGACCTGATCTCGTCGCGGTCTTCGGCGCGGATCATATCTACCGCATGGACATCCGCCAGATGGTCCAATTCCACAAGGACCGCAAGGCCGACGTCACCATCGCTGCCCTTCCCGTTCCGCTCAAGGACGCATCCAGCTTCGGCGTCATCGCCGCGGACGAGGACGGCCGCATCCAAGCCTTCGAGGAGAAGCCCGCCAATCCCACGCCAATGCCTGCGGATCCCACACAGGCATTCGCCTCCATGGGCAACTACATCTTCTCGACCGAGGTTCTGGTCAAGGCACTCATGGAAGCGAAGGAAGCCGGAGAAACGGACTTCGGTCAGCATGTGCTGCCCAGACTTCTGCGTGACCACCGGCTCTTCGCCTACGACTTCTCGACCAACCAGATCCCCGGCATCCAGCCCTACGAGGATCGGGTCTACTGGCGCGACGTCGGCACCATCGACGCCTACTTCGACGCCCATCACGACGTACTCGGGGCCGAGCCGCCCTTCGACATGTTCAATCCGGAATGGCCGGTCTATTCGAGTGGCTATCAAGGGCCGGTCGCCCGCATCCTCGGCGGGCACTTGGAGAACACCCTGCTCGGCGCGGCGACCATGATCCACTCGGGGACGCGGATCAAGAATTCCATCATCCGTCGCGAGACTGTCATCGAGGAGGACGTGGTCCTGGAGGATTGCGTCATCATGGACTATGTGCGGATCGGTCGCGGGGCACGGCTCAAGCGCGTCATCGTCGACCGCCACAATCACATCGAGCCTGGCGATGAGATCGGCTTCGACGCAGAGAAAGACGCGCAGCGCTTCCAAGTGAGCGAAGGCGGGGTCACGGTGGTGCCTCAGGGACGCCTGAGCTACTTCGCCCGTGACGTCCGCGATTCCGGGCGCGGCTATTCGGAGTAGTCGGGCAGTCGCGGCGCCCGGGAGGGTCGACTCAAAGAGTGAGCATCGGCCTCCAGGCCGAACATAGACACCAGCGGGACAAACCTGAGAGGCTGTCTGGAAATCATCGTAGAGGTCCCTAGGAGCCTGTCCGACTTGGGGAGATCGAAGCGAGGAAGTGGGAGAGCGAGGCCATTTCGTTCCGGTTTTGAGGCGCATAGTGGTTCTATGTAACGAAAAAACGGGGCGAAAGGGACCGTTCTCCCGATTCCGCAGCCGATTCATCCTAAGTCGGACAGGCTCCTAGGATCCTTGAGGGCGAAAAATGCTCGCAGATGAGTCAAATTTCGATGAAGCGTCCGACCATCCAAGGCCGTCGGGATCGGGATCGGGATCGGGATCGGGATCGAACCGACGATAGCGATTCCGATCCCGATGGCGATCCCGATGGCATGACATGACTCGTCGGTCTGAGGCGAAGTCTCCCTAGGAGTTTCCAGACAGTTTCTGAAGTCCGCATGGCTTAGGTCGCCTTTTCGGATGTATCGCATCATCCCTGAGGGCGACACGCCAAACGGCTTGGCAGGACTCAAGCCGTCTCTACAGCCTCACTGCCCGAGCCGGACGCGCGGGTCGACCGCCACATAAAGCAAATCCGTCGCCGTATTGACCGCGAGATAGCTCAGACTGATGAGCAGCACGGCCGCTTGGACCACCGGGTAGTCGCGGGTCTGGATCGCCTCGATCAAGAGGCTCCCCAGCCCCGGCCAGGCGAAGACGGTCTCGGTGACCACGGCCCCGCCGAGCAGCGCGCCGAACTGGATCCCGATCAAGGTCAGCACGGGCAGCCAGGCGTTTCTCAGGGCATGCCGCCAGAGCACGGCCGCCGGAGACAGCCCCTTGGCGCGGGCCGTGCGCATATAGTCCTCGCCCAAGACCTCCAGCACACTGCTGCGAACCATGCGCGCCAGAATGGCCGCCAACCCGGTCCCTAGGGTCACTGCGGGAAGGATGAGACTCGCCGCCCCTTCTCGTCCGCTCACCGGAGTCCAGCCAAGCCAGAGTGAAAAGACCAGGATCAAGATCGGTCCCAGCCAGAAGTTCGGGATGGCGGCCCCCAGCATGGAAAAGCCCATAGCGCCGCGATCGATCAGACCGCCGCGGTGCTGCGCGGCCAGCACGCCCATCGGCACCGCGACCATGATGCCCAGCGTCAGTGCGGCAATCGCGAGCTGAAGGGTCGGCCCGACGCGCTCCGCAAGCACCGCCGCGACTGGACGTTGAGCATGGAGCGAGGTCCCGAAATCCAGATGGGCGAGACGCGCCAGGTAGTCCAGGTATTGGACGGCGAGCGGCCGATCGAGCCCGAGCGCCGCGCGCAAGGCCAGCTGATCGGCAGGGCGCGCGCCCTCCCCCAGCATGACGGCAACCGGATCCCCAGGAACCAGGTGGATCAAGAGAAAGACCAGGGTACAAACGCCCCAAACGACCATGAGTGACGCGCCGAGCCGCGCCAAGAGGCGCTCAAGCATTAGGGTCACCTGGTACCAAGAACGTGTCCATCAATTGTTTCCTGATACGAGCGATGCCGCCCGAAATCCCCCCTAGCCCCTCTTTGCGAAAGGGGGGAAGTTGTTGATGGACGCTTTCCAAGCAGGCCCCAGGGCGCCCCGAGCCCGCCCTCAGCCTCGAGACAGGATTCAATCCCAGATCTCCACGGGCGTGCCCGCCGGCGTCCAATCAAAGAGTTCGATCAACTCCTGGTTGCGCATGCGAATACAGCCGTGCGAGCGCGGCACTCCCATGGGCTCCGAATCCGGACAGCCATGGATGTAGACATAGCGACGCAGCGTGTCGACACAGCCGCCGCGATTCCGCCCGGACTCGCAGCCGGTCAGCCAAAGGATACGCGTCAGGATCCAATCGCGCCCGGGATGGGCGGCGGCCAGCGCCTCGTCGTAAACCTCGCCGGTCGGTCGCCGCCCGCGAAAGACGGTACCGATCGGACAGCGGTCCCCAATGCGGATCCTCACCCGGTGCAGACCGCGCGGCGTGCAGCCGCTGCCGTTCGCCTCGCCAACCCCGTTCAGCCCAGTGGAAACGCGATAGCACGCAAGCTCTCTGGAGTCTTGGATCAGCGTCAATCGCTGCTGCGGCACATCAATGCGGATGCTTCTCTCCATCGCTCCCTCTTCAGCGTCGCTCGAGCGCGCTGGCCGGCGCCAGTCGCACGAATTCCAGACCGTCGTAATTCCCGTCAGGCGCGAGACGGTAGCCTCGCAGCTCGGTGCGTCGCGCCAGGACTTGCGACTCGTACCACAGCGGCAGATAGGGGAGCTGCTCATGCAGGAGACCCTGCAACTCGCGATAGAGCCTGGCCTGCTCCCCCAAGTCTTGAGCCGCGCTTGCGGCCTCGATCAAGGCATCCGCGCGCGGGCTCCGGTAGCGCCCGCGATTCGCCCCAGCCGGTGGAATCGAGGCGCTGTGAAAGGCGTACCTGAAAATATCTGGCGTATTGATCCCGACCCAGGTGAGTCCGTAGAGCTGAAAGCGCCCCGCCTTGACATCCCCAAAGAAGGTCCCCCAATCATAGCTGCGAATGGTCAGCGCGATGCCCACGGGCACGAGCTGCGCCTGGATGGCGGTCGCGAGACGAATGCGGAAGGGGTCACTCGAGGTCTTCATGGTGAGTTCGAGCGGGCGCTCCGGACCATGACCAATCTCGGCTAGCAGTGCCCGCGCACGTTCCGGGTCGAAGGCATAGGGCGCGAGTCGCGAGTTTCCAGCCCAATGGTCCGGCGGAAAGATCGCCTCCGCTGACTCGGCGCGATCCCGAAAGAGATAATGGATCAGCGCCTCACGATCCAGGGCATGCGCCAGCGCCAGCCGGACGCGCGGATCGCCGGTGAGCGGATCCTCCAGATTGAAGCCCAGATAGGAGAAGTTCCGCCCCGGCCGAACCTCCACATCGACCCCGGGCCGCCCGGCCAGGTAATCGATCAGCTCGGGCGAGAGATCGTTCTGCAGCATCTGGATCTCGCCGCGCAGCAGCTTCATCACGCGAACGCTGGGATCCTTGACCGCGAGCAGCTCCATCACTTGGCCGTCGGTCCGACGCTCCAGCACCAATCGTCCTGGCTCGGGCCAGTCCAGCACGCGAAAAGGGCCGCTTCCGATGGGGGCATCCGTCAGCTTGCGCCCAGAGCGCACCACCGCCGCTGGCAGAATCCCCTCCGCCAGATAGGCGGGAAACAAGGGGTCCGGCAGGCTCAAGCGAAAATCGATGGTATCTGGATCAAGGGCCTCAACGGACGCGATAGTCGCAAGCTGGGCGCGGTGCGGCGAGGCATTCGCCGCGTCCAGGACAGAGGCATAGGTGGCGACCACGTCATCGGCGGTGAGGCGCGAGCCGTCGGTGAAATCGCGGCCCTCGGCCCCCAGCCGAAAGCGATAGTAACTGGGCGAGAGGCGCTGCCAAGTCGCCAAGCCAGGCACCGGCAACCGCTGCTCGTCGAATTCGACCAGGCGCCGGTAGAGGAGCCGATTGATCCGCTCGGAGGTCGCGTCCGTGGCGAAACGCGGATCCAGATTGCGCGCCGGCCCGGACAGGCCGACCCGAATCACGCCGTCATCCGGCAAACCGTGATCACAGCCCGGCAGCGGCGCGATCAGGAGGAGCGCGACGAGCGCCCGCGCCGTCCAACTACCAGCGCAACTACCAGCGCGAGTAAGGATGCTTCGCGAGCGCGGCATTGAAATAGCGCGGATCCTTCGAGACCTCCTCGCCGGCCCAATCCGGCAGCTGGAAGTCTGCGTCCTCGGCCTCGAGTTCGATCTCCGCCATCACCAATCCCAGGTTCTCGCCCTCGAAGACATCCAGGTCCCAGAGGTGGGTTCCGACGCGGACGCGGTAGCGCACCTTCTCGATCACGGCGGAAACCGCCATCTCGCGGAGCATGGCCTCGGCGTCCTCGACGGGGATGCGGTACTCGAATTCAGAGCGACTGATGCCGCTGCTCGCGCCCTTGATGGTGAGATAGGCCAGCTCGCCCTTGATGCGAGCGCGCACCGTGGCGCGGGGCCCATCGGCTAGATAGCCTTGCAGGATGCGCCCTTGCGCTTCGACGCCGGCTCGCCAGCCATCGCCGCAAACCAAGAACTTGCGCTCAATCTCTAGGGGCATAGCGTTCTCCTCTCGGTCCGAGGCGGCAGATGCATGATGCGCGACTGGCCTAACCTCGGCGTTCGAAAAGGGCCATGGACTCGACGTGCGCCGTGTGCGGAAACATATCCATCACACCGGCCGCACGCAGCTCGTAGCCCAAGGCGTTGACCAGACGGTCGGCGTCGCGCGCCAGGGTCGCCGGATAGCAGGAGACATAGAGGATGCGCTCGACACCGAGGCGCGGCAGCCAGTCGAGCACCTGCAGGGCGCCACTGCGCGGCGGATCCAAAAGGGCTTTGGAAAACGACTGACGCATCCAGGGCTGATGCTCGAGTTCGCCATAGAGATCGGCGGTATGGAAGCTGGCGTTGCCAATCCCGTTCCGCTCCGCATTGGCAAGCGCGCGCGCCACCAGTCCGGCATCGCCCTCGACACCCACCACTTCAGCCGCTTGCCTCGCGAGTGGCAGGGTGAAGTTTCCAAGCCCGCAGAAGAGGTCCAAGACGCGGTCAGTTGAATCGAGTTCGAGCAGTCCCAGCGCCTGATCGACCATGCGCCGATTCAGCTCCAAGTTCACCTGCGTGAAATCTGTCGGCAGAAAGCCCAGCTCCACGGCATGATTCGGCAGGCTGTAGCTCAACGCCGTGTCCTGCCCCGGCAGCGGGCGCACGCTGTCGACGCCGCCCTCTTGGAGATAGATGCGAAAGCCCTCGCGCTCGCCAAGCTCCAAGAGCAGCGCCTCGTCCTCCGGGGTCGGTGTCTGCAGTGCCCGGAAGACCAAGACGCAGGCATCATCGCCCATGGCGACTTCGATCTGCGGAAGTTGCTCGCGGATGCTCATTTGATCGATGGTGTCGCCGATGATCTGGAGTCGGTCTCCGACCTTGGGGTGCAAGACCTCGCAGCGCCTCAAGTCGGCGAGGAATGAATTCCCCCGCTCGCGAAAGCCGACCAGGGTCCGCCCCTTCTTGGCGACACGACGCACACCCAAGCGCGCCTTACGGCGATAGCCCCAATGTTCGGCGGTCAGTGGCTCGAGCCAACGCCCCGGCGCCACCTTGCCCAAGCGGGTGAAGACGTCCGCCAGGCTCTCCTGCTTGATACGGATCTGGGCCTCGGCATCTAGGTGCTGGAGGCTGCAGCCGCCGCAGACACCGAAATGCGGACATCTCGGTTCGACACGATCCGGCGATGCGCTCAACACCTCCTCGACCATCGCCTCGTCGAAGCGACGCTGGACGCGGCGGTAGCGGAAGCGCACGCGCTCGCCCGCAAGCGCACCGTCGACGAACACGGTCTTACCCTCGATGTGGGTCAGACCACGGCCTTCATGGGTCAGGGATTCAATGTCGGCCTCGACGGGCGCTTGTGGAATGGGTTTTTTGGATCTTCTCGACACGATTTGGCAGTTGGCAGTTGGCAGGATTGGACCTTGAGCGTTAGGGGTGAGTCCAGTCCGAAAAGTCGCAACTTTTCGTATCTGAGCGCTTCCTGAGCACATCCTGTTGCATGCTTCAGTACCTTGTTTATATTATCTTTTTATTAGTAGGCTTCAGGGATTTCGCAGGAGACTCAAGGGTTCGACAGGGATGGACCTGGGGTCGAATCAGGCCGATAGAGTAGCTCAGATCCGGCGCTCAGGCGGGAAAAACGCCCGTCGACAGGTAACGATCGCCACGGTCGCAGATGATGGCGACGATCACGGCATCTTCGAGTTCGGCCGAGAGGCGCAAGGCTGCGGCCACGGCGCCACCGGAGGACACGCCGCCGAAGATGCCCTCGCGCGCGGCCAGCTCGCGCGCGGTTTGCTCGGCGACGGCCTGCGAGAGGTCGATGATGAGATCGACGCCAGCCGGGTCGTAGATACGCGGGAGATAGGCCTCGGGCCAGCGCCGGATCCCGGGAATGCTGGATCCCTCCTCGGGCTGGACGCCGACGATCTGCACTTGGGGATTCCGCTCCTTGAGGTAGCGGCCGGTCCCCATGATGGTGCCGGTGGTGCCCATGGCGCTGACGAAGTGGGTGATCCGCCCCTGGGTGTCCTCCCAGATCTCCGGCCCTGTGGTCTCATAATGGGCCGCTGGGTTGTCAGGGTTGGAGAACTGGTCCAGTCGAATCCCCTCGCCCTTCTGCTCCATCTCGCCTGCCAGGTCGATCGCGGCCTCCATGCCGCCGGCCTTGGGCGTCAAGACGATCTCGGCACCGAAGCTCTTCATGACACCGCGGCGCTCCTCGCTCATGTGCTCCGGCATAATGAGGCGCATGCGATAGCCGCGCATGGCCGCCGCCATCGCCAAGGCAATGCCGGTATTCCCGCTGGTGGCCTCGATGAGCACATCGCCCGGCTTGATGCTGCCGCGCTCCTCGGCGCGGCGGATCATGTTGAGCGCAGGCCGATCCTTAACCGAGCCGGCGGGGTTGTTCCCTTCGAGCTTGGCCAGAATGAGGTTGCTGGTCTCGCCGGGTAATCGCTGCAAACGCACGAGCGGCGTCCGACCCACGCAATCTTCGATGGTTGAATACGGCATTGGCTCCTCCGAGGGCTGTGCGCGAGACGGCGCGGAAGCGCGGTCACAGACCCGCGCAGCTTAATGCGTCCCGGCCAAGCACCGCAACGCATGCGCGGCTGGACGCATGCGGCCAAAGCTGATGAGTCACAGCCACCAGAGGCAGGCTGGGGTGAGAAACGCACCCAGCGTGACGCCATTGCTGGACCTGAGGCTGGTGATGCCGGTAGAGTCTTAGCGACATCACAGCGAAACCATATGGCTGCCGCACAATCGGCCGCAGGATAGAGGGCGCCACGATGAGCAACAACGACAGACCGTCCGCCGCCGACCCCGCGGCGATCTACGATCAAGCCCTGGCACTGGAAAGCGCGGGCGGCGACGCCGCACTGGCCGCAGACCTCATGTCGGCCTTGCTCGACGGGCTCCCGGAGGAGATCGAATCCCTCAAGGCCTGCCTCACCGAACTCGACTGGCCGGGGCTCGCCGAATACGCCCACCAGCTGCGCAGCGCAACTGGCTATTGCGGCGTCCCAAGCCTGGACGCAGCCATCTCGGCCCTCGAGCGAGCCGCGCGCATCGAAGACGCTCAGCGGTGTCAGGACTGCTTCGACGACGTCCTTCACCAATCGCGGGACCTGCTGGACCAACGGCGGGAGCTAACCGGCGGAGCCGAATCCTCCCCGCAGCCCGGTTGCTAGGAGCCTGTCCGACTTAGAAAGTGACCATCAACAACTTCCCCCCTTTCGCAAAGGGGGGCCAGGGGGGATTTCGGACGGGATCGCTCACATCGGGAAACAATTGATGAGCGCTTTCTTAGGTTAGGTTTGGCGGAGGCTCATCTCGCCATTCTCAGTGACGGCCGTTGTGCCTCGACAACTGTCGCGCTGCGCTGAGTTCGCGGCTTCGGCGCAGACGCCTTCCACGTCATACAGCCCCGCCATCTTCGCCGCCTGCACCGCCACCGTATGCCGCAGGTCCGCTGGCGCCACCACCTCCAGGTTGTCCCCCGCCCCCAACAGCCAGCGCAAGAGCTGTCCAGTTGACGGCACGGTCGCGGTCACCCGGAGTGCGAAATCTGACCCTTCCGGCTCATCCGCTTCCTCTTGATCGTCACTCAGCGGGCAGTCCAGCAGGATCGTTGTGAGATAGCCCCGCACTCGAAGCTCCAGCGCGATCATCGTACCTTGCCCAAAGTCCACCCGCCCCTCGGCGATCGCCTGATCCAGATTGAAGCCCTGGGCCTTGCGCGCGGGCACCTCGGGCAGGACCGTCGCCTTGATCATGCGGTGTAGGGCGTAGAGGCGGACCGGCGCGTCCTCGTCGTTCTTCAGGGCAAAGAGATAGGGAATGGGTCCGCGCTGGACCACGGCTTGGGGATGGATCCGCGCGCCCTTGCGCTCACCCTCAGCGTTCTCGTACTTCACCTCGAGCGCGCAGCCCTGCGCCAATGCCGCGATGACGGCGGTGAGTGCATCCGGATTTGCCGCTGGCGGTCGCAACCGCAGGCTATCGGGGACGATGCGCAGCCGATCCCCATCGAGCAAGGGGACCTCGTCGTTCGTGGGCAGCTGCTGCCACAGCCGATCGAGCTGACGCGCCTTTGCAACGCCGCCGACCAGGTCGCGGATCTGCTGAAGGGTATGGGACCAGATCGCCGCGTCTTCCTTGAGGTCCTCCTTGTGGCGACGATAGCGCAGCGGCTTTCCACGGGGATTGACCGCCGCGATGCGCCCTTGCTTGACCAAGTCCCTCAGGTCGCGCTGCAGGGCGCGCAGCTGCGCCTTCGGATCCGCGTCGCCGTAAGCGTCACCCAGACGCTGCAGGAGCCACTGTGGGTCGCGGCAATCCGCCTCCGCGGCACCCACGGGTGGCAACACACCCTCGATGCGTTTCAGCCGCTCGTAGCGTTTGTGCAGGATGGCGTCCATGGCCCGACTATACGACGGGCGCTGACGCATCGACGTGATGAAATCCACAGATCGCAAGCGCTTGCCCCGCGGCACCCCAGGGACTGCCCTTGGCCCTCGGATCAGCGTGGCGCTTGCTCGATTCACCCATCCCAGAGGAGTCCGCCATGTCCCCATCCCGACCCAACGACCTGTCCTCGCGCGAGCTGCTCGCCCGTATCGGCCTGAGCGAAGAGGCCCCGATGGACCTGCTCGACGACGAGCCCCTGGACGACCTGCGCGGTGACCTCGGCGCCGCCCTGCGCGAGCGCTATGCGTTGCTGATGCACCGCCATGTCTTTGCCCCGGGCGATCTGGTGACCTGGAAGCCAGGGCTCAAGAACAAACGCACGCCGCGCTACGACCAACCCGCCGTGGTCATCGAGGTGTTGGAGACACCGGTCCTCGACCGCGAGGACGCCGCCGGCAGCACCTACTTCCGCGAGCCGCTCGACCTGGTGCTCGGGGTGATCTGGGACAGTCATCCCGGCCGCGGCGAGCTGGTGACCTTCCATTTCGACAGCCGACGCTTTCAAACCTGGAGTGAAGAGGCATGATCATGCGCAAGCCACGCACCTTCTGGCGAACCGATGTCGCGCGCGTTCCGGCTACGGAGCGGCGCCTCGCCCTCTACGCCCTGCAGCTGTTGGACGGCGCCCCTGAGGTCAAGCGGCGCCTGTCCGATCGCGACTTCCTCGGCGCACTTTGGCAGCTGCTCCACCCGGTGATGCACCCGCAGATGGTCGCCACTTTCCTGGGGCAGCCGGACGACCTCGATGAGGACGAGGAGGTCTTGCTCGACGACTGGGACGAGGAGTCTACCCAGCCGATCGATGATCGGCAGTTGCGCGAGCGCCTGCGCAGCCGCTTCGGCGCAATCCCGCCTGTGGTCCTGAAGCGGGTCGCGAAGGCCGACGGCGGGGCGACACTCTCGTCCACCGTCGCCCTGCTCGGCGAGCAGCTGGCCCTGGATGCACCGACCCTGCGGGTGCTCGATTTTCTCGATCAGCACATCCTGTCCGACGCGCTGCGGATCCTGCTGCGCGAGTGCGCGCGCGGACCGGCACGGGTCAACCTGCCGCGCCTCGCGGCGCTGCTCGGCCTGGCGCCGGAGAGGCTGCGCGAGACCCTCGGCCGAGGCGCGCCCCTGCGCACCCTGGGTCTAGCCCGCTACGAAGACGATCAGTCCGACTTGGAGGACTTCGTGCAGCCGAGCGATCTGCTGCGCGGGGTGCTGGATGCCGCGCCGGCCGATGGCGAGACCCTGCTGGAGATGCTGATCGAGCCGGCCGCGGAGGCGACCTGGCGCGTGACGGATTTTCCGCATCTGAACCGAGAAACGGCACAGCTCAGCGAGGTGCTGGGTGAGGCCGCACGCACGGCCGCAGTCGGCGTCAATGCCCTCTTCCACGGCGCCCCGGGCACGGGCAAGACGGAGCTGGCCCGGGCGATCGCGGCGGATTCCGGGCTGCGGGCCTATCAGGTACGCAGCGCCGATGCCGACGCGGGCGGTCTGGATCGCGAAGGCCGCCTCTCGGCCTACCTCTTGGCGCAGCGCCTGCTGGCCCGCCGTCGCGATGCGCTGCTGATCTTTGATGAAGTCGAGGATGTCTTCGACCGCGACGATTCGCTCCTCGCCCTGCTGCGCGGGGGCGCCGTCACCGGTCGTCAGAAGGGCTGGATGAATCGCATCCTGGAAGAGAACCGGGTCCCGGCGATCTGGATCGCCAACCGCACGGACGGCATGGATCCCGCCTTCCTGCGTCGCTTCCTGCTGCCAGTGCAGAACTCCTGACTTGGCGCCAAATTCAATGCGACTGGATCGCCTCAAACACGAGGCGCAGCTCGGTACCGGGGTA
>NZ_JAAIJR010000088.1 GCF_010915725.1 Thiorhodococcus mannitoliphagus | reverse complement strand
TTTTTATCGCGCCCCGCCCGTGGGTTGGGTCGACACGGTGCAGCCTCCCGGCAACCCGCGGGGGGCGGGGGGCCCGGCGGCTTTGGGGCCCCCCCCGGGGGGGGGCGCCGCTCCCACCGGTCGTGCGCTTGGGCCGAAGGATGATCGAGGACGAGATTCTCCGATAATCGCCTTAGAAAGTGTCCATCAATTGTTTCCTGATGCGAGCGATGCCGCCCGAAATCCCCCCGTGCCCCCCTTTGCGAAAGGAGGGAAGGTGTTGATGGATGCTTTCTTAGCGCGAAGCCGTCGTGTAGTTTCCAGAGAGCATCCAATCGCGAAGACGCTCGGAGTCAGCCATGGGCGTGAGCTTGCCGCTTGCGCCGAGCAGTACGATGGTCAGGCGGCGGCTGCCGATGTTGGTCTGCATCACCAGGCAGCGCCCCGCCTCGTTGATGAAGCCCGTCTTGCTCACGTCGATGCTCCATTCCCCGCCCCTAACCAGTCGATTGGTGTTGCGGTACTGCAGTGGCGTGCCGTCCGCGAAGGGGTAGACCACCATCTCTCCACGGGAGGTTGTCTGGCGGATGAAGGCATAACGCGACGCGGCACGCACCATCTTGACCATGTCTTCGGCGGTCGAGCGATTGCGTGGATTCAGCCCCGTGGCGTCGACGAAGGTGGTGTCCTTCATACCCAATGCCTTGGCCTTGCGGTTCATGGCGCGCACGAAGGTTTCGGTGCCGCCACGAAACGTCGTGCGCGAGAGCGCGTGGGCGGCGCGATTGTCCGAGGACATGAGGGCGACCATCATCATCTGGTCGCGCGGCAGCACGGCCTTGCCGATGCGAAGCCGCGAGCGGCTGTTCTTGAGGGTGTCGCGATCATTCTCGATGATGCTGATGGGTGTCTTCATCGAGACCCCGGCGTCTAGAACCACCATCGCAGTCATCAATTTGGTCACGGAGGCGATGGGTCTGACACGCTGCGTATTTTTCGCGTAGATGCGATTGCCGCGATCATCCACGATGAGGGCGCTCGGTGTGCGAATGTCGAGGCCAGCCGGGGTGCGATCCACGCCCTGGAGGCGGTCCAGCCGATCAATGCGTCCGCTGTCTCCGAACTGGTTGAGCGTCTGGTCGCGCTGATAGGAGGAGCGGTAGGCCGATACCTCAGGTGAGCTGTTGCTAGGACGGTATGTGGAGCTGTAAGCCCGCTCGCTCGAATCTGTCGCACAGGCGGTTGCGACGAGCACGAGGCTGCCCATCAGAAGCGTCGCCAGGGTGAACCGGCCGAGCCGAGTCGGCTTGCATCCGAGGAATGAGCGCGTGAACGAAGACACTGTTGGCAACCTCGGCGTTTTGCTGGAGGGTGGAAAGGATAAATGTTGAATTATTGCACAGCTACGATGAAATGCGTTTTCTGAATCTAGCTTTGTTGGCTGCGGTCAGGTTGGGCCGCTGGGGCAGGATTTTCTGGTCGCCTTCACAGCCGTCATCTGTCGGGCCAGGCTCTGCGGTTGGGGGCCTCGGTGCATGGCGGCGTGCTGGGTCGGGTCTTGTCGTCTCAATTAGATACAATGATGCGCATGGACGCTAACGAGCCGAAGAGCCGATCGATGAGCGCCTCGGACGCCAGCAGCAGGTCCGACCGTTGGCGCGGGCTCAAGGATGCGATCTTGAGCCCCCAGGTCGACAGAGCGTCGCTCGAGGACGCCTTACACGCGGCGCGCGCGCGGTCGTCCCTGCCTGTGGTTTGGCTCATCGGCAAGACTCAGGCGGGCAAGACTTCCATCATCCGCGCCCTGACCGGCAGCGAGCAGGCCGAGATTGGCACTGGTTTTCAGCCCTGCACCGCGACGGCGCGGCTCTACGATTTCCCCCCCGAGGCCCCGGTGGTGCGCTTCCTGGATACGCGCGGGCTGGCAGAAGTGGACTACGACCCCGGAGAGGACATCCGTTTCTGCGAGTCGCGGGCGCATCTGCTCTTGGCCGTGATGAAGGCCAGCGACCAGGATCAGGATGCGGTCCTAGAGGTGGTGCGCTCGGTGCGTGCTCGGCATCCGGAGTGGCCGCTGGTGATCGCGCAGACCGGACTCCATGAACTCTATGCGGCTGACGCAGAGCATCCGCTGCCCTATCCCTTCACGCAGACGTCTTGGTCTGCGACCCTTCCCCAGGATCTTGCGCGCGCGCTCGCTGCCCAGCGCGAGCGCGCGGCCGATCTCCCAGGCAAGGTGCCCGCGCGTTGGGTGCCGGTGGATCTGACGCTGCCGGAAGATGGCTATGAGCCGCAAGACTATGGGCTGGAGGCGCTTTGGGAGGCGATCGATAGGGTCTCCGCGCTCAGGCTGCAATGGCTACTCGGACAGGACGCCGGCGTGAAGGACGTCTTCGCCCAGGCGGCCCATCCGCATATCCTGGGCTATGCGCTGGCGGCGGCTGCCATGGGGGCCTTCCCGGTCGTGGATCTGGCGGCGGTGCCGGCGATCCAAGCCAAGATGCTGCAGAGCCTGGCGGCCATCTATGCGCAGCGCTGGGATCGTCAGTCGAAGCTGGAGTTTCTCGGTCTGCTCGGATCCGGTGTCGCCCTGGCCTATGCCGCGCGCTATGTCGGCCGAGCCGCGCTCAAGCTGGTCCCCTACTTGGGGCAGACACTGGGCGCGGTCTGGGGCGCGACAGCCAGTGGCGGGACGACCTATGCCCTGGGTAAGGCCGCCGCCTACTACTTCCATCGACGCACCTTGGGCCTGGAGACGGATGCGCGGGTCCTGCGTCGCGTCTTCGACGAGCAGTGCAGCCAGGGCTCGGAGATCGTACGGGCGCGTTTCAAGTCAGGTAAGACATGAAAAGAATCATTAGCCGGATCGATGGTCCCTGGCTCGGGTCGCTCTTGCTCTGGGCGCTGCCAATCGCCGCGCTCATGCCGCTTGGGCTGCTGTGGCTTCACGAGAAGGGGCTAGTGCTGGTCTGGATCGGGAGCCTGCTCCTGCTGAGTGCCGCCGGATTCGGTCTGCAGTACTGGCTCAAGGACCGTCAACTGCGCAAGCTGGACGCCGCCAGCACGCGGCCGGATCCAAGCTGGCCGCCGGTTGCCGACGGTGCTTGGGCCGCGGTGGAGGATCTTGCCGACCAGATCGAGCCCCAAGACTGGCCGCTCGAGGACGGGACGCGGCTCGGCGAGCTGGCTCAGGTCACCCTGGAGCGGGTCGCGAGCTATTTCCATCCGCAGGTCGAGCAGCCGCTGCTGGAACTGCGCATCCCCCATGCCTTGCTGGTCATCGAGCGCGCCAGCCGCGATTTGCGCGAGACGATCATCGAGCAGATTCCCTTCAGTCATCGGCTCACCATCGGCTCGCTCGCGCGTGCCTATCGTTGGAAGCCCTTCGCCGAGCGGCTGCTCGGCATGTACCGCGCCGGGCAATGGATGGTCAATCCGCCTAACGCCCTGTTGAACGAGGCCTGGATCCAGTTGCGGAAACGCGGCTTCGCCTTGGCGCAGCAGGACGTCTATCGCTGGCTGCTGCGTGAGTACGTGCGCAAGGTCGGCCGCTACGCCATCGACCTCTACAGCGGGCGACTGCTGCTGACCGACGAGAATCCGGTCAAGCGCATCACGCAAGCCTCGCGCGAGGATCTCGAGCTTGCCGTCAACACGGAGTCCGCCAAGGAAGAGGCGCTTGCGGGCGAGCCTCTGCGCATCTTGGTCTTGGGGCGATCCAATGCCGGCAAGTCGAGCCTCATCAACATGCTCTTCGGTCAGATGCGTGCGGCGACCGATATCCTGCCTGAGACGACCAGGGCACTGATGCCTTATCGTTTGGAGCGCGATGGCTTGGAGCTTGGACTCATCTTCGATAGCCCTGGCTCGGAGCGGCTGGCCCGCAAGACGCTCCACGAGGCCGTGACCGGGGCCGACATGATCCTCTGGGTGAGCGCGGCGCACCGGCCTGATCGGCAGTCTGAACGCCAGACGCTGGACGCGCTGCGTGCCGCGCAAGCAGAGCGGGTGGATCGGCGCGCGCCGCCGCTGATCGTGGTCGTTACCCATATCGACCGCCTGCGGCCGCTGCGCGAGTGGCTGCCGCCCTATGACCTCACGGATTCCTCCAACCTCAAGGCGATGAGCATCCAGGCCGCCGTGACCGCGCTTGCGGCCGACTTGGACGTGCCCATCGCCAACGTCATACCGGTCTGTCTCGCGGAGGGACGCCTCTACAACGTCGAGGATACCCTCTGGACGGCCATCCTCGATCAGATGGATCGCGCCCAGCGCACGCGTTTGCTGCGCTGCCAAGACGAGCGTCGCCGTGAGGAGAATTGGAACCTGCTCAGGCGTCAGTTGGCGAATGCTGGGCGCTTCCTGCTGGCATTACCGCGACGCATGTCCCGAAACGGATAAGTCGCTCTTTCGCCGCGTCAAGGCCCAGTTATGCTTGGTCGCACTTGGGCTCTAGGCGTTCGGATCGGCGCGCACTCGCGGGTTGTGGTCCGGACGCGGGGCAGTGAGAGATGCGTGAGCACTTACCCGCTGATGTTAGGCAGCTGATGTTACGCAGGAGGCCGAGGACCTGCTAGGTTGCGCGGATGAACCAAGACTTTCTCGAAATCTACGCCGATTACCTGATCGGCACCTTTGGGTCGGCCAGGGTCACAGGGTTAGAAGCTGCCTGGTAGGAAAACGTGTATGGTAGCGGTTATCTTAGGGGTCATAGCTAAGCCATGGGATATCCGAGCGATTTGACGGAGACCGAATGGGACCTGATCCAGCACGATTGCCTGCCGCGCGATCGGCGCGGTCGAGCCCCCGATTATCCACGTAAATTGATTGTCGACGCCATTTTGTAAGTCGTGAAGTCGGGGTGTCAGTGGCGCTTGTTGCCGAACCATTTTCCCAATTGGAAGAGGGTTTACGACCTCCTTGCGCGCGCCAAATCTCGCGTAACCAATTGTTTTATTGTAATTCCGTCTATTCCCGATCAGGTTGAAAGTTAATATAATCACTATTGAGCAAGCACGAATCAGCCCTGATTGCCTGGATGTGGAGCTGAGCGTGGACCGCAACGGCGAGGTAGAGTGGATCCCGGTGCCTCTGCTCTTTGTTCGGCCTCAAGCAAGACGCTGACGGCCCCGCTGGCACGAACCATTGGGCACTGTTCCTGAGCAGCGATCGCGTCCTCTCCCCGGCGGCGATTTTGCAAACCGATGCCTTGCGCTGGAGCATTGAGGAGTCTCACAAATCGCTCAAGTCCAACGCGGCTTTGGCCAACTCACCGACGCCAAGGCTGCGCACAGAGTCCAATCACACAGTCCAATCATGTGTTCCTATCGATCTACGCTGTCTTCAAGCTTGAATGCCTCGAATGGGTCCACAAGCTCAACCACTTCGCGCGACGCGCGAAGCTCTCTGTCGAGGCGCTTCAGCATGCCTGCGGCGAGTTCAGGCGCCTGAAGGCGGCTGCCTAACATCAGCTCCCAGGATGAGATTTTCCAAACCGATATAGCTCCTCGCAAACATCGGTCACGACAGTCAACGCGGTGAAGAGCATGTATAGCCTTGGCACGAACAAGAACCCAATCCGGAGCATGGCGCGGATTCTGGTGATCGACGACGAACGTACCAGCCTGATTCTGATGGACCGTCTGCTGCGCGCGTCAGGCTATTGCAATGTCGTCCTAATTCAGGATCCCCGCGAGGTCATTTCCGTCTATCGCGAAGCCCCGGTCGATCTGCTCCTGCTGGACATCCAGATGCCCGGCTTGACGGGCTTCGACATCATTGAGCTTATTGCCGCCCTGAAGGATCCGCTCGTCCCTCCGATCCTGGTGCTCTCGGCCCAGGCGGGCCGCGACGAGATGTTGCGTGCCCTGGAGTCGGGCGCCAGCGATTTCGTGCGCAAGCCGTTCGATCAGGCGGAGGTCGCAGCCAGGGTGCGCAATGCGCTCGATGTCCAACTGGCCCATCGGATGATTTTTGATCAGAAGGACGCGCTCGAACGCATCGTCCGGGAGCGCACCCGTAAGATTCGCGACACCCAGTTACAGATCGTGCAGCGTCTCAGTCGAGCGGCGGAATATCGCGACAATGAAACCGGTGGGCACATCCTGCGCATGAGCCACATCTCGGCCCTCATCGCCCGGCATTCCGGTTGGAGCGAGCAGCAGTGCGAAATCATGCTGCATGCCAGCCCCATGCACGATGTCGGCAAGATCGGCATCGCGGATGGCATCCTGTTGAAGCCCGGCAGCCTAACGCCCGACGAGTGGCGGACGATGCAGACGCACTCCGTCATCGGCCACGACATTCTCAGCGGCGATGACTCCGAGTTGCTGCGGATGGCGCGCGAAATCGCCCTGAGCCATCACGAAAAATGGGATGGCAGCGGTTATCCGCAAGGACTGGCCGAGGAGGCGATTCCGGCGTCGGGCCGCATCGTGGCCCTAGCCGATGTCTTCGATGCGCTGACCTCGGAGCGTCCCTATAAGAAGCCCTGGGAGGTCGATGCCGCCCTGCAATGGATGCGTGAACAGGTGGGCACGCATTTCGATCCGCGCATCGCGGCGTCCTTCTTCCAGTTGATTCCAGAGATTCTCGCCATCCGCAAACGCTTTTCCGATGACGCGCCGATGAGCAACCCTGCGTCGTTGGAGCAAGTGCGGTATGGCGAGCACTGCGTCTGACGCCATGCGTCATGGGCGCTTTGACCGCGCTGGATGTCCGCTGCTTTCGCCGCTCATTTCCCACTCGAACTAGGATCACGCCATGTCCGACCAGCCTCCCAAACCCTTGGACGATGCGAGCATTCGGGCTTACGCGCGCCAAGCGCTGGACCATGGCGATTTCGACTGGGTGGGGCACGCTCTGGAGGGAGAAGAGGATGAGACCGATCGCGCTAGGCTGAACGAAAACCTACGCATCTATCAGGTGGAACTGGAACTTCAGAACGCCGAATTGCGCGCGACGCAAACCGCTGCGGAGCGTATCGCGAGCCGCTATCGGGTACTTTTCGAGGCGATTCCCCAGCCCGTCCTGGTGGTCGAGCGAGTCGGTTTGATTCAGATGAGCAATCAGGCCGCCAGCCGCCTGTTCGACTGGTCGGATCAGGAACGGTGCATCCGGCGCGGGTACTATCTGCCCCGTTTGGTCGCCAAGGCGTCTCATGACGAACTCGACCATGCCTTGCGGCAGGCCTGGGAGTCTGGAGCCAGCGCGCCGGTCGTGTTGCATTTTCTGACGGCCGCGGGCGGAGTATTCGACGGCGAGCTTCAGGTCGCCCGTTTGCCTGGGGAGAATGACGCAGCCGATCAGCTCATCTGCACGGTGACCGACCTGAGCGAGCGTCTGCTTCACGAGACGGAGCTCGTTGCCGCGTTCGCGCGCCTGAGCGAAAGCGAGACCCGCTATCGAATGCTGGCCGATTATTCCTCCGACTGGGACTATTGGCTGGGATCCGACGGACGGTATCGATATGTCTCGCCCGCCTGCGAAGCCGTGTGCGGTTATCCGCCGGACGCCTTTCTGACCGACCCCGAGCTGATGCAGCGTCTGGTGCATCCCGATGACCGGCCGTTATGGTCGGAGCATGGGCGCGGGATCATCGCCGATACCGAGGTCAGGACGCCGTCAGTCAGACTGCGGCTGTGCCGGCCCGATGGCGAGGTGCGCTGGATCGAGCATGTGTGTCGACCCGTCGTCGACAGCGATGGGGAGCATCAGGGGTGGCGTGGAGTGAACCGCGACATCACGGTGCGTAAGCAGGAGGAGCGGCTGACCGTCCTCCAGAAACGGCGCGCGGAGGCCCTACTGGAATTACCCCAGGCCGCCAGCCGTCTGGATGAATCCGCTTTCCTGCAATATGGTTTGGGGGTGGCCGAGTCGCTGACGAAGAGCGCCATCGCCTTCGCCCACCTGGTCCACGATGATCAAGAGACCATCGAACTCGTCGCCTGGTCGCGGATCACCTTGCTGGAAGAGGGCTGCCGACTGCCCGCGACCATCGCGAGCCACTATCCGATCAGTCAGGCCGGCAGTTGGGCCGACGCCCTGCGCCAGGGCGCGCCGATCATCGTCAACGACTATGGGACAGGTTCCGATCCGGGGGGGCTGCCCGAGGGGCATGTCGGCCTGCAGCGATTCATCAGCCTGCCGGTCATCGACCACGGTCTAACCCGCATGCTGATCGGGGTGGGCAACAGGAGCACCGACTATACCGAGCTGGAGGTGGAAACCCTCCAGCTCATCGCCGAGGCGCTCTGGCGCATTGTGCGCCAACGCCGCGTCGAGCAGGCGATGCGGATGAGCGAGTTGCGTTTTCGGCACCTCTCCATGCTGATGTCGGATATCGCCTATTCCTGTATTGAATTAGACAGGGGCCGTTACAAGCTGGATTGGATCCACGGCGCGGTCGAAACCATCACCGGCTACACGGTGCAAGCCATCATGGCGATGGGGACACTGCGCCGCCTGATCGTGCTCGAGGATCGCTCCATCTATGACCGCCATTTCCTGAGCCTGACGTCCGACGCAGTCTCGACCTGCCAACTGCGACTGCGCCACCGGGACGGGAAATTGGTCTGGGTGGAGATTACGAATCGCTGCGTATCGGAGGAGGTCCGACGCTGGCGACTCTATGGCGGGTTGAAGGATATCGGCGAACGCAAGCAGGCCGAACAGCAACTGCAGCAGTCCGCACTGCAGATGAAACGCCAGAATCGCAAGCTGGACCAGGCGCTGGTGCGGGCCGAGGCGGCGACCCAGGCCAAGAGCCAATTCCTGGCCAACATGAGCCATGAAATCCGTACCCCGATGAATGGCGTCATTGGCATCACTCGGCTATTGCTGGAGACCCAGCTCGACCCGGATCAGCGCCGTCTCGCCGAGATCGTGCGCGACAGTGGCGAGGGTCTGCTCGCCCTCATCAACGACATCCTGGATTTCTCCAAGATCGAGGCGGGCATGCTGAAACTGGAGAGGCTGGATTTCGCGCCGCGTATCGTGCTGGAAGAGGTTCTGGAGATGCTTGCCTTCAATGCCCAGCAAAAGCATCTGGAGCTGACGTATTGGATCGACCCCGAGGTGCCCGCCGCGCTGCGTGGCGACCCTCGCTGTTTACGCCAGATCATCGTCAATCTGGTGGGGAACGCCATTAAGTTCACCGATCAGGGCGAGATCGGTATCCGAGTGATGCTGGCGTCCTCGCGCGGGTCGCAGACGCGGCTCCGCTTCGAGGTACAGGATAGCGGTATCGGGATTCCGGATGATCAGCTGGGCAATTTGTTCAACGCATTCAGCCAGCTGGACAACTCCACCACGCGGCGCTTCGGCGGTAGCGGACTGGGACTGGTCATCGCCAAGCAACTGACCGAACTCATGCATGGCGAAATTGGGGTGGAAAGCGGGGCCGATCACGGTTCATGCTTCTGGTTTACCGCCGAATTCGAGCATCCGTCCGCGGAGATCGCGAACACGCTCCCGCAAGGCACCGAACTTGTAGGGCTCAAGGTGCTGGTGGTGGACGACCATGCGGCTAACCGTCTTTTACTCGTGAATCTGCTCCGTTCCTGGGACTGCCGCCCACAGGAGGCGGCGCGGGGCGAGGACGCGCTGCGTCTGATGGAACAGGCTGCCGGGGCGGGCGATCCATTCGCCGTCGCACTGGTGGATCTCAACATGCCGACGTTGGACGGGATGCAACTCGGCGACCTGGTCCAGCAGAACCCCCATCTCCGCAGCGCCCGCCTGATCCTTATGACCTCGTTGCTGCACCACGGCGAAGATGCCGCGCGCATGGCCAAGGCCGGCTTCACGGCAAATCTCACCAAGCCGGTGCGCCGGCATCGGTTGCACCAATGTCTGCTCCAAGTCATGGGTCTGGACGCCACGCGCGCGTCCGACGAGCAACCGCTCGTGGCCGGACGCGACCCCGACGCGGCGGCGCGCCCGGCGATGACCGGCGTGACCCTCAGCGCGGCGCGCATTCTGCTGGTGGACGACAACCTCACGAATCAGCTTGTCGCGCAGGGCATGCTGCAAGGACTCGGCTATCGCGTGGCGGATACCGCCAGCAATGGCAGGGAGGCGTTGGAAGCCCTGTCGCACGTCCCCTATGATCTGGTTCTGCTCGACGGCCAGATGCCGGAGCTGGATGGCTTCGAGGTAGCGCGTCGTTTGCGTCGCGGCGAGGTCGGAGCGATGAATCAGCGTATCCCCATCGTGGCCATGACTGCGCTCGCCATGCGGGGCGACCGACAACGTTGTCTAGACGCCGGGATGGACGCCTATCTGGTCAAACCCATCCAACCGCTGGATTTGGCCGCGATCCTGGTGACGCAGCTAAGCCGGACGCCTATGGATGCCGCAGAACCGGCGTCCGGCGCACTGGCGGATCCTATCCCGCGCGAAGTGGAGAGCGACGCGGCGGACCCGGCGCATCAGGTCTTCGATGCAGCGGATCTGCTGAGTCGGATCATGGGGGATCGTTCGCTTGCGCGGGAAGTCATCGCCCAATTCCTGCTGGATGCCCCCCTCCGCGTCCAGCAACTCCAAGAAGCGCTGGACCGGAAGGAACTCGCGGAAACCCTGCGGAAGGCGCACGCCATCGCCGGGCTGGCCGCCAACATTTCGGCGCACCGACTCCAGGAGGCCGCAGCGTGTCTGGAAGGGCTCGATGAAGCAAGTACCGCGTGCGCCGAATTCGAGCGGTTGGCGCGCTTGGTCGACCATGAATTGCGGCGGTTGAGCGAGACGCTGACCGACTGGATGGCGCAGTCAGAGGAGAGCGTTGATTCGCCTCTGGTATCGTGACGAAGAGGCTTTAGGCAACGGCGGAGACGATGGCGCCGCTGTCGCTGCGCCTAGGAGCCTGTCCGACTTAGGATGAATCGGCTGCGGAATCGGGAGAACGGTCCCTTTCGCCCCGTTTTTTCGTTACATAGAACCACTATGCGCCTCAAAACCGGAACGAAATGGCCTCGCTCTCCCACTTCCTCGCTTCGATCCCCCCAAGTCGGACAGGCTCCTAGCGAGTCCGTCGACGAACTCGCGGTCGATCTTGAGCGTCTTGACCGGCAGACGCCGCAGTTGAGTGAGCGAAGAGTAGCCGGTGCCGGTAGTGTCCTGGAATTGTGCATGAAAAGACGCAACCGGTTGTTATCGAAGATTCTTGTGGAAGTCATGCACAAATTTAGAACACCTCCCTCTGTTCTATGCTCCGGGGTGCCGGAATCACGGCATGAGCCTTGGGTCGAGGTCGGAGGCCCAGCGCAAGGGTGCATGATAGGCCTCCTAACGCCGGCCCAACCTCAGTCGCTGGCCGGCGCGCAGCACCGACGGTCGCACCCGGAATGATTGGCTCTGCCAAGAGCGACTCGCTTGCCTGTTATACTGATGCGCTGCTCGTCGCCTAGACTGCTTGCGGTCATGGTGTCGGTGCGACAACGCGAAGACAGCGGTGGGGCGGATGCTTGCCGGGTGATCCGCCATGCCCTCGCGTCGACTGCTGGTCCTCGTTGAATGGCGGGTCAGCTGTCATGCGATGTCTGTGTCGCTGCGCCGGATCTGTGCGGCGCGCGGCGGGGCTGTCGGGCATATTGCCCTGTGGTGGGCGGTCAGGACGATGTGCGCTAGATGAGACTCGAAAAAATTCGGCTTGCTGGGTTCAAGTCCTTCGTCGATCCGACGAGCGTTTCCTTCCCCAGCAATCTCGTTGGCGTGGTCGGTCCCAATGGTTGCGGTAAGTCCAATGTCATTGATGCCGTGCGCTGGGTCATGGGCGAGAGTTCGGCGAAGATGCTTCGCGGCGAGTCCATGGCGGATGTCATCTTCAACGGCAGTACGGGTCGCAAGCCGGTGGGTGTCGCTAGCATCGAGCTGGTCTTCGACAACAGCGACGGCAGGGCCGGCGGTGAGTTTGCCGCCTTCAATCAAATCTCCGTCAAGCGTCAGGTTTCGCGCGACGGCCAGTCCAGCTATTTCCTGAACGGTTCGCGCTGTCGCCGGCGCGACATTCAAGACCTTTTCCTTGGCACCGGTCTGGGGCCGCGCTCCTACGCCATCATCGAGCAGGGGATGATCTCGCGCATCATCGAGGCGCGTCCCGAGGATCTTCGGCTTTTCCTGGAGGAGGCGGCCGGGATCTCCAAGTACAAGGAGCGTCGGCGCGAGACCGAGAATCGCATGCGCCACACGCGTGAGAATCTCGAGCGCCTCGACGATCTCCGCGATGAGGTGGGCAAGCAGCTGATGCATCTGGAGCGGCAGGCGGCGACCGCGCAGCAGTACAGCCAGCTCAGGGCGCAGGAGCGCCAGCTGGATCTCGAACTCAAGGCACTGCGCTGGCGCGGTCTGGACGATGAGATCCAGGCAATGGATCGACGCCTTGCCGAGGCTGAGAATCAGGCCGAGGAAGGCCTCGCTCGTCAGCGCAAGCTCGAGGCCGATATCGAAGATCGGCGCGCTGCCTACAACGCCGCTTCAGATACCTTCAACGAGGTGCAAGGCCGCTACTACGCGGTCGGCGCCGAGATCGTGCGCGCCGAGCAGGCGATCCAGTTCGCGAATGAAGAGCGTGGTCGCCGTGAGGCCGAGCTGGTGCGGTTGGATCAAGAACTCTACGAGGCCGAACATCACCTGGAGCGCGACCAGCAGCGTCTGGGGGAGATCGACGTGGTGCTCACGCGCGACGAGCCGGATCTGGAAACGGCGGAAAAGGCGCTCAGAGAGGCCGCCGGCGAACTCATGACCGTTGAGGATCAGCTCAAGGCCTGGGAGTCGGAGTGGGACGCCTTCAATCAGGCGGCCGCTAAACCTTCCGAACAGTCGCAGCGCGAGCGGGCACGCATCAATGCGCTCGAACTTTCCATGGGGCGCGACCGCGAGCGGCAAAGACGTATCGACGAGGAGATGGAGCGGCTCCAGGCTGGTGATGTGAGCGCGAGGCTCGAGGAACTGGTCGAGCAGGAGACCCTGCTCGAGGAGCGGGCAGCGGAGCTTGAGGACCAGCAGCGGCAATCCGCCGATGCGGTCGCGGAGCATGACGCGAGCCTGCGCCAGGCGGCCGATACCCTGGATGCGCTGCGGACCCAGCTGCAGGAATCCAAGGGTCGTCTGGCGTCCTTGGTGGCTTTGCAGGATGCCGCGCTCGCGGATTCCGACTCCGAGCGCACGGAGTGGCTGGCTCGGCAGGGGCTGAGCGATGCGCCCAGGCTCGTCGATCAGCTCGAGGTGACGCCTGGCTGGGAGCAGGCCGTGGAGACCCTGCTCGGCGATGCGCTGGGGGCAGTCGGCTGCACGGGACTGGATGCTTATCGCGCTTCCCAGGGTGACTTGCTACCCGGCTTGGTCCTTGTGGATACCTCTGAGACCACCCAGGGTCTCTCCGGCGCGGCCGAGGATGCCTCGGGCCGCCTCGGTGGCTACGTCAAGGCGGCCTGGCCGATCGATGGCCTGCTCGGGCGCACGCGTGCCGCGGCATCCTTGGCCGAGGCGATGGATGCGCGCAGAGACCTGAGCTGGGACGAGTCCCTTATGACGCCGGATGGCGTGCAGATTGGCCGCAACTGGCTCAGGGCTCCTGCCGCGGACGCTGGCGGCGGCGTCCTGGCGCGTGCCGATGCCATCAAGGCGCTTCAGGTTGAGATCGATGCGCTGATCGCCCGCGAGAGCGAACTCTTGGCGCGCGAGTCCGAGCTGCGTGAGGCGCGGGCCGAGGCCGAGCAGAGTCGTGCGGAGATGGCCGCGGCGCTGTCCGGCAGTGCGCGCGAGCTGTCGGCGTTGCGCGCCGAGCTGAGCAGTCTCAAGACCCGTCGCGAGCACCAGACGGAGCGTCTGCGCGCCTTGGAAGAGGAGCGTCGTGAGCTTGCCGAGCAGTCGGCCGAGGCCTTGGAGGAGATGGAGGAGGCCAGGGAACTCTTGCACGCGCTCTTGAGCGAAATGGATGAGCTTGCCGAGCGCCGCGATGCCATGGAGCAGGAGCGCACCAGACTGCGGGCCGTCGTTAGCCAAGGCCGGGAGCTTGAGCGCGCCTGCCGGGAGCGCGTCCAGGAGCTGCGCATCAATGTCGAATCGAGCCGCGGGGCCTTGGCGGCAACGCGCCAGAGTCTCGCGCGCGCGCAGGAGCAGCAAAAACAGTTGAGCGAGCGCCGCGACGAGGTCCAGATGGCGCTCGAGGAGGGTGCTGAGCCGCTGGTCGAGCAGCGTGAGCGCTTGGATGAGCAGCTCAAGCAGCGAGTTGAGGTCGAAGAGAGCCTTCAAGAGGCACGCCGCGAGCGCGAATCGCTCGACGCCGAGGTGCGGCGTCTCGAGCAGGAGCGTCAAGGCATTGAGCAGGCGGTGCAGGGGAGTCAGCGCGGTGTGGATCAACTGCGCCTCGATCGCCAAGAGCGCTTGGTCCGCCGGCGCACCCTGGAGGAGCAGTTGGCGGAATCCTCAGCCAAGCCGGTCGCGGTGCTCGAGTCCGTCGATCCCGGGGCGAGCGAGGACGCCTGGCAGGAGCAGCTCGCCAAGATCGGCGCGCGGATCCAGCGTCTGGGGGCGGTCAACCTGGCTTCAATCGACGAACTCAAGGAGCAGTCGGAGCGTAAGACCTACCTGGATGCCCAGCATGAGGACATCTCGCGCTCCTTGGACACGCTGGAGCAGGCGATCCGCAAGATCGACCGTGAGACCAGAACGCGTTTCAAAGAGACCTATGATCAGGTCAACCACGGCTTTCAGCAGCTCTTTCCCAGGCTGTTCGGCGGTGGTCATGCCTATTTGGATCTCACCGACGAAGACCTGCTCGAGACTGGCGTCAGCGTCATGGCGCGCCCGCCCGGGAAGCGCAACTCGAGCATCCATCTGCTTTCAGGTGGTGAAAAGGCGCTGACTGCTGTCTCCTTGGTGTTCGCGATCTTCCA
The DNA here is from genome assembly GCF_010915725.1 of Thiorhodococcus mannitoliphagus. Classification (GTDB taxonomy): domain Bacteria; phylum Pseudomonadota; class Gammaproteobacteria; order Chromatiales; family Chromatiaceae; genus Thiorhodococcus; species Thiorhodococcus mannitoliphagus. The sequence goes on along the minus strand of NZ_JAAIJR010000088.1, from coordinate 9,576 downwards.
GCTCAATCCCGCGCCCTTCTGCATGCTCGACGAGGTTGATGCGCCGCTCGACGACGCCAATGTGGGGCGTTTCTGCGAGCTGGTTCGGTCGATGTCCGACCGCGTTCAGTTCATCTTCATCAGCCATAACAAGGTGACGATGGAGATCGCCAGCCATCTGCTTGGCGTCACCATGCACGAGCCCGGCGTCTCGCGCTTGGTCGCCGTCGATGTGGATGAGGCCATCAAGCTGGGCGCTGTGTCCTGATTCAAGGCGCATGTCAGGCGGACGATCTGGAAGGGCTTGGCGCCGATCCGCGCTGCGCGAGTGGATACAGCCAAGCCTTGCGTTGATATACTCCTCGCTCAATCGAATCATGCGGACTCGATCATCAAACCGACCCCTAGGGTGGACGAGCGAGAGCGACGTCCACGGGATCCGGCTCTGTAGCTGATGGACTGCGCCCCTCGACTCCGCTCGGGGCAAGCTTGCCTACCCTACAGAAGACGACTGGCCGGAACCATGATCGATGCCATCGAATCACACCAGTACAACAGCAGTCAGAACTCGAATGGACGCTAGCACTATCCGCCTAATCCTCATTGTCGTTGGAGCCCTGCTGATCCTGCTGCTCTATCTGTGGGAGCGTTACCGCGAGCGGCAGGAAGAGGACTATGAAGAGGACGACTTCATCGAGGAAGAGGACGATGAAGATCTGGATGCCCCCTACGGCGTGTATTCGAGCAAGCACCAGCCGGAGATTGGCGACTACGATGATGAGTTCGCCAACGAAAGGTCCGGCGAATCTTCCTGGTCGGAGCCGGCGTCACCCGTGGCGGCGCGCGGCGACGACGATTTCGAGAGCGAAATCCCGGCCGCTGGGCCAGAACCCTTAGAGGATTCCACGTCTGTGAAGGATATGCCTAGGTTAGAGCCCCTTTTGATTCAGGTGAGTATCAGTGCGCGCCGCTATCCCTTTAAGGGGACGGACCTCATGGAGGTGGCCGAGCGTTGTGGACTCTATCCAGGCGATATGGACATCTTCCATTGCCTCGATGAGTTCGATGACCATACACGCGTTTATTTCAGCATGGCCAACATGGTCAAGCCCGGCACCTTCCCCTTCGATGCCATGGAAAGCTTCACGACACCGGGTCTAATGCTCTTCGCGCAGCTCGAGGGTGATCCTGAAGATATGACCATCCTCGATGAGATGACCGCGACGGCACGCAAGCTGGCCTTGGCGCTCAATGGTGACGTCTTGGATGAGGCGCGCCGGCCGCTGACCGTCAAGAAGGAAGAAGGGATGCGTCAGGCGGTGCTCGACAACGAGATGCGCTGGGCCAAGGCCCTGATCCGGTGACCATGTCCGATGAGGCGCGCGCCCGCGTCGAGACGCTGCGCGCGGAGATTCGGCACCACAACTATCGCTACTACGTGCTCGACGATCCGGAGGTGCCGGACGCCGAGTACGATCGCCTCATAAGCGAGCTTCGCGATCTCGAAGGCGCCCATCCCGATCTCGTTACGCCAGACTCCCCGACGCAGCGCGTCGGCGCCGAGCCGCGCTCCGATCTCCTCGAGGTGCGGCATCGTGTCCCCATGATCTCGCTCGACAATGCCATGAGCGACGAGAAGCTGGCGGAATTCCATCGCCGGCTCCAGACGGCGCTGCCCGAGGCGTCCCTGGTCTACGCGGCTGAGCCCAAGCTTGATGGCTTGGCCGTCAACATCCGCTATGAGTCGGGCGTGTTGGTGCAGGCCGCGACGCGCGGAGACGGCACCCGCGGCGAGGATGTCTCCCTCAACGTCCGTACCATCCAGACCGTTCCGCTGCGTCTGATGGGCGACGACTGGCCTGAGATCCTCGAGGTGCGTGGCGAGATCTACATGAGCCGCAGCGGCTTCGCGCGCCTGAACGCGGAGATCGAGGCGCGCGGTGATCGGCCCTTCGCCAATCCGCGCAACGCCGCGGCAGGAAGCCTGCGCCAGCTCGATCCGCGCGTGACCGCCAAGCGCCCACTCAAATTCTGCTGCTACGGCTGGGGCGAACTCTCGGAATCACCCGGCGAGAGCCATTACGCCTGGCTGAAGCGGCTCGAAGGTTGGGGAATTCCGCTCTCCAAGGAGCTGCGTCGGGTTGAGGGGTTGGAGGGCTGCCGCGGCTACTTCGATGCCCTCGCGCAGCGCCGCGACGACTTGGACTATGAAATCGATGGGGTCGTGTTCAAGCTCGATCGGCTCGCAGCCCAGCAGCAGCTTGGTGCGACCGTGCATCATCCGCGCTGGGCGGTGGCCCGCAAGTTCCCTGCGCAGGAGGAGCTGACCGAGGTTCTGGACGTCGAGTTCCAGGTCGGTCGTACCGGGGCGATCACTCCCGTTGCCCGGCTGCGGCCCGTTCAGGTGAGCGGCGTGACGGTGTCCAACGCCACGCTCCACAATATGGACGAAATCCTGCGCAAGGGCGTGCGCATCGGTGATCAGGTCTTCGTACGCCGAGCCGGTGATGTCATCCCCGAGGTCGTCAGGGTGGTCGTCGAGCGTCGCCCGGCGGAGACGCGTCCGGTGGAACTGCCGAGTCAGTGCCCGGTCTGCGGATCCGATGTCATTCGCCCGGACGGCGAGGCTGTGGCGCGCTGTACCGGCGGTCTCTACTGCCCGGCTCAGCGCAAGGAGGCCATCAAGCACTTCGCCTCGCGTCGTGCCATGGATATCGATGGGCTGGGCGACAAGTTGGTGGAGCAACTCGTCGATCTCGATTGGGTCCATGAGCCGGCCGACCTCTACCAGTTGACGGCGGAGCGCCTGGCAAGACTCGAGCGCATGGGGGAAAAGTCGGCAGCGAATCTGGTCGCCGCGCTCGAGCGCAGCAAGCAAACCACCTTCGCGCGCTTCATTTACAGTCTCGGGATTCGCGAGGTGGGTGAGGCCACGGCCCAAGCCTTGGCGGGACGCTTTGACGGCATCAAGGCATTGATGGCCGTGCGCGAGACCGACTTCTTGCAGAAGCGGGGCGTGAAGGGGATCGGTCAAGAGACGGCGGAGAAGCTCCTGACCTATCTGCAGGCGCATCCGGACGTGGCGCCGCAAGGAGGGATGAGCGATTGGTTGGCGAGCTTGAAGATCCCTGGGCTGACGCGCCCGCGGGCCGAAGCCCTGGCGGAAGCCTTTCCTGATGCCGAGACCTTGCGCACCGCCAAGCTCGATGACCTTTACTCGAATAGCGCACGCCTTGTCGAGGGTGTTGGCCCTATTGTTGCCGCGCATATTGTGGGTTTCTTCGCCCAGACCCACAATCGGGACGCAATCGAGCGTTTGTTGGCGGCCGGCATCCGTTGGTCGACGCCGAGTAGCGCGCCCGCGGCTGCCGCTGAGCAGCCGCTTGCTGGCAAGACCTTTGTGATCACAGGTACGCTGAGTCGGCCGCGCGATGAGATCAAGGAGCGCCTGCAGCGCCAGGGCGCTAAAGTGACTGGCAGTATCTCGAAGAAGACAGACTATCTCTTGGCTGGCGCGGATGCCGGCTCCAAGCTGGCCAAGGCGCAGAGCCTGGGCGTCGAGATCATCGACGAACTTGCGCTCGAGGATCTTCTGACTCAGGGTTGAAGGCGCTTGCGCCGAGGCCGGGCAGAGGGTTATTCGCTCGCGATTGCCTCAGTTGTCGTGCGGCGTCGCAGCGGCGGCCTTGGTCATCAGTTGGGCCGGTAGGGTGGACGAGCGAGCGCGAAGTCCACCGAATCCCGCGTCGGCTTTGGTGGACTGCGCTGCGCTTGTCCACTACGGAAGACGACTGGCAGAAACGACGATTGGCGTCGCATCGGCAAGCAGATTGCCGCGTTCTAGATCAGGATCCCACCGATTGGGGGGGATCTTCCCGCCGTTGGCTGAAGGGGTTTCATGATGACTGAGCTGTCCAAAGAGCAGAAGATTCTCATCGCCATGCGCAAGACGCTGACGACGATCGTGAAGGATGTGACGCCGCCGCCGGGGATGCGGCATCCGCTCTCGCCCGCCACGATCGAGGATGTCCGGCAATGTCTCGGCTTGATTGCGGCACGCGAGAAGGAGCTGGCCGACGAGCAGGGTAGGGGCGGAGAGCAGCCCTACTATGCTGACAGCCCGCAGAAGGCGCAGGTGGTGTCCATAGAAGGACTGAAACGACCTAAGGAATAGCTGTCATGGAGACTTACGATCGATTCCTGCGCTGTCGGAGGCGTCACTGGCGTGGTCGGCTTGCGGTAGCGCCTGTCGTCGCCGGCTTGCTGACGCTCACGGCGCTGTCCGCGGCTGCCGCCGATGCCACTCCTTCGGTCTGGAGTTACGAGGGCCCTAGAGGACCCGAGCATTGGGGTGGCCTTTCGGCAGCCTATAAGACCTGCGCGGACGGACGCGCGCAGTCGCCCATCGATGTCGGCCAGGCCGCGCCGCTCGGCTATACGCCGCTGGTGTTTCAGTATCGCTCCCACCTGCTTGAGATCGTCAACACGGGCAATGGGGTCCAGGTCATTACACCTCCTGGCAGCGCCCTCTTGGTAAGAGGCAGTGCATTCGATCTGGAGAGACTCGACTTCCATGTTCCCGGGGAGCATCGTTTCAATGGGGCTGTCGCGGACGCTGAAATCCAGCTAGTGCATCGGGATTCGCGGGGCGGTTTCGTGATCGTGGCCGTGCCCTTGAAGACAGGGCAGCGCGAGAATCGCATCCTGTCGCGGATCTTGGACTACTTCCCGATGAAGGCCGGAGAGCGGGTCCGACACCGTCAGGTCGGCATCAATCCCTTGTTCTTGCTGCCTAGCGGTCGTGGCTACTATCGCTACGAGGGTTCCTTGACGATACCACCCTGCGAGGAGTCCGTCCTTTGGTACGTGATGAGGGAGCCTTTGATCATCAGCTCAGGCCAGCTGGAGCGGATGCGCGAGGCGATCGGATTCAACGCCCGGCCCCTGCAGGCGCTCAATGGCAGGGAAGTTAAAGTCATGGGGCGCTAGTCCCTGATCAGCCTGGGCAAGAAGGGGTCTGTTCCTGTCGACCGCAATCGCTTGCCTGGCGATGTCGCGCTCCACGCGGCCGTGCCGCATCGACAAGTGTCGGCGCGGCACGGCTTGCTTCCTCCGGGTTGCGTGAAACGCTCAGTCGGTCGCGATCTCGCGCTCCGCAACCGCGATGAGCACCGGGTCAGTCAGGTCCTGCGAGAGGTGATCGAACTTCTTCACCAGTGATGGCCAGAGCAGGTTGTAGTAGAGTTCGGCGCGGATCAAGGCGACGTCTTTCGCCGGGATCTCATAGCTCAACTCACGGATCTCGTGCGCCTCCAGGCGCGTGTCCTCGCCCGGCTTGGTGGCCGTTGGGGGCGGTGCCGGCAGTCCCTTGTCGTCGATCAGTCCATAGGCGAAATAGGCCTGCGGGTCTGATTTCGCTGGATGGCCGTCCGCATTCTCCCAGACCACTTCGCCGCTGGAGTCATAGGCGGTGAGCTTCAGGTAGAGATTCCGGAAGGGCGCGCCTGTCGGCATGGCGTGGGGTTGGAGATTGCGGATGTGGACCAGGGTCTTGATGCTCTCTCCCACTGGCTCGCTCTGGAGATCGAACACGACGGATCGCTTCAACATCGCATCGTGGTGTCCGCCGCCCATGGTGTGATCGGCATAGCCCGCGGCGACCGGCATGTGGCAGGTCTGACACGCGACCTTGCTGCCCCCCTTGATGAACTCATTGCCGGTCTGACAGAGCGGGACTCCTTGCGGATTGTCGCGCTGGTCATGACAGCCCATGCAGGCGTCGGACGTCCTGAGCTGAATGGGGTTCGCCTCCATCGTCAGGGCCGGGATCGACTTTCCGTCCATCTCGACCGATTCGCCAAGGTGCGGATTGGGCTTTTGGTCGTCTGAACTCTCCGCGGCACCGCCGAATAGATCATCCGATGCTTTGAGCTTCTGCAGACCGCGGGGGAATCCCATGGGTCCTTGAAGGGTGTCGGCAAGCTCATAGGCACTCACCCCGTAGCGGATCTTGCCCTTCTCATCCTCGATTCCCTTGTAGTGCTGCAGCGTGTGGCAGGCGACGCAGTTGACGCCTTCCGCATAGGCTGGCATGGCGTCGAGTTTGGTCGTCTTGTCCCGCGCAGCATTCGGGGCATGACATTGGAGGCAGACTGGAAACTTGCCAGACGCCTTGTGAAGCACCCCTTCTTGGGTCGGGTCGCCGACGACCTTCTTGTAGAAGGTGGCGTGTATGGGGTCCGACAGCGCTGTGCTCTGAGCATGCATGGATCCCTTCCACTGCTTGTAGATCTCTTGGTGGCAGGTTTCGCAGACCTCCGAGGAGATCTGCTGGATCGGCACGGCTTCCTGCGCGATGGCCGTCGACCAGATGGCTGCGAGTCCGAGTACTCCAGCAAAGGCCCACTCGATCAGCGGTAATCTTCGATTTACTTTCATGCGCTGTCACTCCTCTTGCTTTGGCTTTATCGTTGCGCCGCGTCATTATTTTCTATTCTGACTCGGAACTGAAGAGGTGGGGCGTGATTGAATACATTGACTAGGTTTTATATGCTTTAAGCTATTGATTGTAATGTCTTTTCTTGATAGATGGTTAGAATTTTACTATGCGGTAATGTTCTTGTGGATAAGGCTGTGGCCATCTTCCCCATAAGAGTGCTCGGCATGCTTAATCCTTTTGCTAGGCGTCGATCATCCTTCGGGCCAGTCGTCTTTTGTAGGGACAAACCTGCCCCGAGCGGAGTCGAGGGGTGCAGGCAGTCCACCAGCAGCGGCACGGGATTCGGTGGACTTCGCTCTCGCTCGTCCACCCTACCGGTCCAACGGATGACCAAGGCATTTTGCTACCTAAGAAAGTGTCCATCAACAGCTTCCCCCCTTTCGCAAAGGGGGACCAGGGGGGATTTCGGGCGGGATCGCTCGCATCGGGAAATAATTGATGGGCGCTCTCTAAGGAAACCATCGAGAAGAGAAGTTAATTAAATTAGAGGTTACGAATGTTGCAATGCCACTGATAGGCTTTCTTTATTGCGGCCTAAGCGCTGATCGCGAATAATCGGGGACCCTTTGTTGATGCCGATACCATCTGCCTCGGTTAGTCGGATTCGAGATGATAGTCCTGGCATCAATAGGGTTTGATTATTCAGCGCTATGTGACTCGATTTTTCGCATCTGAACCCATGATCCTATGGCGCAGAGTCGCTGCAAGGGCACGATAGCAAGGTGTGCAGCTCAGAGCAGTCGACTGCCGGATCCAGGTTATTGAGGAGGCTGAAGTGGTTGGTACAGGCGAGCGACTCTATCTGACAGCGCCTTTCTGGGTGCTCTTGATCCTTCTGCTGAGCACCTTGCCCGCAGGGCCTGTGTTCGCCGAGAAGGTCAAGCTGGATTCCAGTCATTGGGGGCATGAGGCGGGCGAGGATTGCGTCAGCTGCCATTCCAAGTCCTCCGCGGGCCTTGCCAGCCAGTGGCGCGAGAGCGCACACGCGGAAGCAGGGGTCAACTGCATGGACTGCCACCAGGCCGATCGAGCGGATGTCGATGCGATCGAGCATGAGGGGCAGATCATTGCCACCATCGTCTCGCCTCAGGACTGCGGGCGATGTCATGAGAAGGAGCTTGCAGAGCAGCAAGGCTCGGTGCATGCGGAGGCTTTCGCCATCATCGAGGATCGGTTGCCGGCATTGGCGGACAACGTGGGCGGTCCGGCGATGCGCGCCGCCTCCTGCGATCAGTGCCACGGCTCTCGGGTCAAGGTCAAGGGCGACGGCAGCTTGGATGCGGCGACCTGGCCCAACTCTGGCATTGGCCGGATCAATCCGGACGGGAGCAAGGGCTCTTGCTCCTCATGTCACGGGCGTCATCGCTTCTCCAAGGCGCAAGCCCGCGAGCCCGCTGCCTGTGTGCGCTGTCACTCCGGTCCAGACTCACCGGACAAGGAGGTCTTCGAGGCCTCCAAGCACGGCATGATCTACGCAGCCCAGCGGGAGGACATGAACTTGGATGCGCCCGAGTGGGTCGCCGGCCGCGACTACACGGCCGCACCGACCTGCGTGACCTGTCACATGGGCGGTGCCGGCAAGCTGCCGCCAAGCCATGACGTCGGCATGCGCAATGTCTGGAATCTGAATGCCCCGGTCTCCGAGCGGCAGTACCTGGTCGTTTTCGAGGATGGCGTCAAGATGGAACTGCCAGAGAGCGCTGAGGTACCCAAGCGCGGGAGCGAGCTGGTCAGGCCTGACGGCAGCAGTGGCACCGTCAAGGTGGTCGCGACACCCAAACGACGCCGTCAGGCCATGTCAATGGTCTGTCTCGAGTGCCACAGCAAGGGATTTACACAGGGCTTCATGGACCAGTTCGACAGCGTCGTCGAGCTCTTCAACAGCAAGTTCGCACTGCCGGCCAGGGAGATCATGGACGCCCTCTATCGGGAGGAGCTGCTGACACCGACGCCCTTCGACGAGCCCATCGAATTCACCTACTGGGAGCTGTGGCACGACGAGGGCGCGCGCGCCCGCCATGGCGCGGCAATGATGAGTCCCAATCATGCCTGGTGGGAGGGGATGTATGTCGTCGGGCGCAGCTTCTATGCGCGCTTTCTGCCTGAGGCGCGTGCTGTGGCCGGCGCTAAGTCGCCCGTGCTGGTCGATGCCGTGCTCGCCGAGGATGCTGCGCATCAATGGCTGCGGGACCCAGGGCAATCGAGCCCGATCCTCGGGTTCGGCCATGAGGAGAGCCATTGATGCCAAAGTGGAGGATCTCGGCACTCATCACACGGCATGTTCTCATCGCGCTCGGAATCGGCAGTCTGGCGGGCGTACTCTTCATGGCCTTTCTCATCGAGTTGGATGAAGTGACGAGCAGCAATGCCTTTTGCACGAGTTGTCACTCGATGACCTACGCCGCGGCGAGCTATCGCGAGTCGCTCCACCATGGCTCTCCGTCCGGTGTGCGCGCCTCCTGCGGTGATTGTCATGTCTCGCCAGGCCTGATCGGCGCCACTTGGGACCATTTCGTCGGGACGAAAGACCTGCTGAAGCAGCTGTTCGGACCCGACTATGACGATCCAGTCGTGAACCTCTTGCATCTGCCCGATGCCGCATTTGCCGCGCGGGACTGGTTTCGCAAGCGGGACTCGGCCACCTGCCGCCGTTGTCACCTGCAGGCGGCCATTCAGGGGGAGCGTGCCAACACCGCGGCCATCCATCGCGAAGAGGCGGAGGGTAAGACCTGCATCGACTGTCACTACAACCTGGTCCACCGCAAGGTCCCAGACGTGCGAACCTTCAAGCGTGAGGCTTGGAATCGCATGGTCGAGGAGGAGTTCGGTCTGGCGCCGGGAGCGGCCGATAGCTTGCTTTCGAAAGGCCCCGAGGGCTGAGAGGCTGTCTGAATATTGTAATCGCCCGAGCTGTAGGGGCGAATTCATTCGCCCTCCCGCCAGTGCCAAGGGCGACTAAGAGGATATCCGGAACAGAAAATGCTTAATAATTAAAATGCCAAATAAGATAGTATCTTAGGTACGACAATCACGCGTATCGAGGATGCCATGGCCTTTCAAGAGATGTCCGATGATTTTTGGCGCCAGGCAGAACCGTT
>NZ_JAAIJR010000087.1 GCF_010915725.1 Thiorhodococcus mannitoliphagus | reverse complement strand
TACCCCGGTACCGAGCTGCGCCTCGTGTTTGAGGCGATCCAGTCGCATTGAATTTGGCGCCAAGTCAGGAGTTCTGCACTGGCGTCAAGGAGGTGGTGGATCGGGCCGAGGCCTTGCGACGCATGCGTGCCGCCGTCGATGCCCGCGAGGCCGGCGCCGACCTGGTCATCGTGGCGCGCACCGACGCTCGCAGCGCGCTTGGCCTCGACGAAGCGCTCTGGCGTCTGCGGGCCTTCGCCGACTTGGGGGCGGACGTACTCTTCCTCGAAGCACCGCGCGATGAGAGCGAGATGGCCCGTTTCCGCGACGAGGTTCCAGGCGTGCGCATGGCCAACATGCTGGAGGACGGCATCACGCCACTCCTTCCACCTGAACGACTCACCGAACTCGGCTACCGCATCGCGGCCTACCCGCTCACCCTACTGAGCTGCGCGGTCCGCGCCATGCAGCTGGCACTGGAAGACCTCGCCCGGGGCCAAACACCCACCCAGCGAACCAGCTTCACCGAGCTGCGCGAGCTGGTCGGTTTCGCTGACTATGACGCCCTGGTCGCCCGCTACGCCCATGCGGACTAGAGGATCCGGCCCGCGCACAACCGCCTAACGGGGGCGCTTCGGCCTGCCCCATTTCGGCCCGGCGGGCCGCTCGTCAGGGTGCCGATGGACGGACCTCTTGGCGCTGGGCTTGGACCGCTTCGGCACCTCGAGCCCCGCCAGCTGCATCAAGTCCGCCACCTCAGCCTCGGTCAAGGGACGCCAGTTACCGGGGAAGAGACGCCGACCAAGCTCGACATTGCCGTAGCGGACACGGATGAGGCGGCTGACGGTGCAACCGGCGGCCTCCCAAAGGCGGCGGACTTCGCGGTTGCGCCCCTCGCGGAGGACGACGTGGAACCAGCGGTTGGCGCCGCTCCCGCCGCGCTCGCTGATGGCGTCGAATTTGGCTGGCCCATCCTCGAGTTCGATGCCGTTGCGCAGCAGCTCGAGCGCGGTCGGCGCAACCTCGCCCAGGATGCGCACCGCATACTCGCGCTCGATCTCCTGCGAGGGGTGCATCAGACGATTGGCCAGCTCACCGTCCGTGGTGAAGAGGATCAAACCCGAGGTATTGATATCCAATCGCCCGACGGCGATCCAGCGGCCCTGCTTGGGGCGCGGCAGTCGACGAAAGACGGTCGGGCGCTCTTCCGGATCCCGACGGGTGACGAGTTCGCCCTCCGGCTTGTGATAGACAATGATCTGGTGCTGCGCCTCCCGCTTGGGCTTGCGAAGGCGTACGTCTCGACCATCGACACGGATACGGTCTGCGCTGGTAGCGCGGTCGCCGAGCTTGGCGATCTCACCGTTGACGCGCACACGCCTTTCACTGATCCAGCTCTCGATCTCGCGTCGCGACCCGAGTCCCGCCTCGGCCAATAGTTTCTGAAGCCGAACCGGTTCTCCGGTCGGTGTGAACGCTGAGGGGCGTCGGGGCGGCTTTCTCATGCTTGGGCTCAACTCATGTGGCCTGGTCCGCGGTCGGCCCTTCGGGCGCCGCCGCCTGCGGCGGGTCGCTCAGGGCGAGTTCGTCGCCCAGGAAGGAAGCTGGATCGCGGATCTCAGAGAGTGGTGGAAGATCGTTCAGGGAGCGCAGACCGAAATAATCCAGGAACTTGCGTGTCGTGGCATAGAGGGCGGGACGCCCGGGGACATCGCGATGACCGACCACGCGCACCCATTCGCGCTCCGTCAGCGTCTTGATGATGTTGGTGCTGACGGCAACGCCGCGGATCTCCTCGATCTCACCGCGGGTAACGGGCTGACGGTAGGCGATCAAGGACAGGGTCTCCAGCAACGCGCGCGAATAGCGCGGGGCCTTTTCGTCCCAGAGCCGCGAGACCCAAGGCGCAACACTTGAGCACACCTGCACACGATAGCCCCCTGCGACCTCCGCGATCTCGATGCCGCGCGAGGCGTAGTCAGCCATCAGGTCCCGCACCGCAGCCATGATCTCCCCGCGCTCCGGACGCTCCTCCTCGCCGAACAGCCCAAGGAGCTGATCCAGGGTGAGCGGGCCACCGGCCGCGACGAGTGCCGCTTCGACAATGTGCTTAAGCGGCGGTGCTGTCATGGGCCTCAGACTGCATGGTTTCACGCAGGCGTACATGGATGGGCGCGAAGGGCTCGGCCTGGGCGAGTTCGATAATGCTGGACTTGATGAGTTCGAGCAGCGCCAGGAAGGTGACAACCACCCCTGCCCGTCCCTCGGTGAGATCGAAGAGGTCGACGAAGGGGCTGAAATCACCGCTCCTCAGGCGCTCCATCACCTGCGACATCCGCTCGCGCAACGAGAGTGACTCCTTTTCGACCCTGTGGCTGGTAAAGAGCTCGGCCCGCGACAACACTGCGCGCAAGGCCGCCAGCAACTCGCTCAGGTCGACGTCGGGCGGCTTGCGCTGGAGATAACCTGGCGGAATTCCGACCTGAACCGCGAAGACATCGCGCTCCATGCGCGGGAGGGCATCGATATCCTCCGCGGCCTGCTTGAAGCGCTCGTACTCCTGGAGACGCCGGACCAGCTCGGCACGCGGATCCAGGTCATCTTCATCCTCGGAAGGCGCGCGGGGCAATAACATGCGCGATTTGATTTCCGCCAACATGGCGGCCATCACCAGGTACTCCGCGGCCAGTTCCAAACGCATCTCGCGCATCATGTCGACGTACTCCATGTACTGATCGGTGATCTGCGCGATGGGAATATTGAGGATATCCAGGTTCTGACGCTTGATGAGGTACAGCAGCAGGTCGAGCGGACCCGCGAAGGCATCGAGAAAGACCTCCAGCGCGTCCGGCGGGATATAGAGGTCCTGCGGCAGCGTCAAGAGCGGCGCTCCTTGGACTATCGCAAAGGGCAACTCCTGCTGAGCACCGGCAGCATGGGCGCTCAGCACCGCTGGCTCCGAGGCGATCGACTCCACCGCCTCGCTCTGATTCGGTTTGCTCGACTCCGTCAGTCCCTCGGCCAGCTCGCGATCCGCGCCCCCGTCATCCATTCCCGCTACACGCCATCCGGATTTCCAACCTCGACCAGGGAGCCGCGAGCCATTCCATCCGCACTCAGAGCATCACCAGGGACATGGCGTGCCGGACTTCGTCGATCGTCTCACGTGCGACATCACGCGCCCGCTCACAGCCTTCATTCATGATGCTGCGGACCAGGTCAGGCTGCGCCTCGTACTCCTTCGCACGCTCCTGAATCGGCACCAGCTCCGCAAGCACGCCATCAATGACAGGTCGCTTGCATTCGAGACAGCCGATGCCCGCCGATCGACAGCCCTCCTGCACCCAGTCGCGCACCTCGTCGTTGGAGTAAACCTGATGAAACTGCCAGACCGGGCACTTCTCGGGGTCACCCGGATCATTGCGCCGCACGCGCGCAGGATCGGTCGGCATGGTTCGCAGCGCCTTTTCGACCTCCGCTGGATCGTCACGCAAGGCGATGGTGTTGTTATAGGACTTCGACATCTTCTGCCCGTCCAGGCCAGGCATCTTCGACGCCTTGGTCAGCAGCGCCTGGGGCTCAGGCAGGATGACGCGTCCGCCGCCTTCCAGAAAGCCGAACAAGCGCTCGCGGTCCGCCAGCGTGATGTTGCCCTGCCCGTCGAGCAGCGCTCGTGCGACTCCGAGCGCTTCCTGATCGCCTTGCTCCTGATAGCGCCGCTTCAGCGAATCGAAGAGCTTGGCGTTCTTCTTCCCCATCTTCTTCTTGGCGGCTTCGGCCTTTTCCTCGAAGCCGGGTTCGCGGCCGTAGACATGATTGAAGCGCCGCGCCACCTCGCGGGTCAGTTCGACATGGGCGACCTGGTCCTCGCCCACCGGCACGCGGCCGGCCTTGTAGATGAGGATGTCGGCGCTCTGCAGCAGCGGATAGCCGAGGAAGCCGTAAGTCGACAGATCGTGCTCTTTGAGCTTCTCCTGCTGATCCTTGTAGGTCGGTACCCGCTCAAGCCAGCCCAGCGGCGTGATCATCGACAACAGCAGATGCAGCTCGGCGTGCTCGGGCACGCGCGACTGCACGAAGATGGTCGCCGATCCTGGATTGATGCCGGCGGCCAGCCAGTCGATCACCATCTCCCGAGAACTCTCCGGGATGATGCTCGGGTCCTCGTAGTGCGTGGTGAGCGCGTGCCAATCGGCGACGAAAAAGAAGCACTCGTACTCGTGCTGGAGTTCAAGCCAGTTCTTGAGAACGCCGTGGTAGTGGCCGAGGTGCAGTCGGCCCGTTGGGCGCATGCCGGAAAGCACGCGCGCATTCTGAGAAGAGACGGAATTCAAGGTTGGGAAGACCTCGTGTCAAACGAAAAAGAGTTCTTTCACGATCCCTGAGCCCGGCAGCAAACCAACGGCAGCAATCACCAGAGGCAGCAAGATGGAGCCCAGCAGCCCAGTGACCAGGAGCGCGATTAGGATAATGAGCCCATAAGGCTCGAGTCGCGAAAAATAGTACGCCATTCGCGGCGGCAGCATGGCGTTGAGCACGCGTCCACCGTCCAGCGGCAGCAGGGGCAAGAGGTTCAGCACCATGAGAAAGACGTTGATCAGCACGCCGGCCGCACCCGAATAGATCAAGGGCAAGGCCACCCATTGACTGCTCTGGAGCAGCAGCAGACCGACCTGGATCAGCAGCGCCCAGACCAGGGCCATTAGCAGATTGGCTCCAGGTCCGGCCACGGCGACCAGGGCCATGTCACGCCTTGGATGCTTGAGATTGCGCCAATTCACGGGCACCGGCTTTGCCCAGCCGAATAGAAAACCGGCCAGCATGAAGGTCACGACCGGGACGACGATAGTGCCAATGGGATCCACGTGCTTGATCGGATTGAAGGTGACGCGGCCGAGCATCTTGGCCGTGTTGTCCCCGAGCCGGCTCGCCACCCAGCCGTGCGCGGCCTCGTGGACCGTGATGGCGAGCAGGACAGGGAGGGCCAGGATGGCGAGAAGCTGAATTTGGTTGAGGGCTTGCATTATTCCTCGAACAGAGTGGCGTCGCCCTTGCCCTTGCGCTCGAGCGCCGGTGGATCGGTTGTCATATTGACGACGGTGGTCGGCTCCATGCCGCAGAAGCCGCCGTCGATCACGGCATCGACGTGCTTATCCAGGATCTCGCGCATCTCGTAGGGATCCGTCAGCGGAAGCTCGTCGTCGGGCAGGATCAGCGTGGTACTCAGAATCGGCTGATTCAGCTCGCCGAGCAGCGCGCTGCAGATCTCGTTGTCGGGCACGCGGATACCAATGGTCTTGCGCTTGGGGTGCTGCAGGCGCCGCGGCACCTGCTTGGTTGCTTCGTGAATGAAGGTATAGGGGCCGGGCGTCAGCGACTTGAGCAGACGGAACGCCTGGTTGTCGATCTTGGCGTAGGTGGTGATCTCGGAGAGATCGCGACACACCAGGGTGAAATTGTGCTTATCGTCCACCATCCGGATACGACGGATGCGCTCCATCGCAGACTTCTCGCCAATCTGGCAGCCCAAGGCGTAGGAGGAGTCCGTCGGATAGACGATAATGCCCCCTTCCAAGAGAATCTCGACCGCACGGCGCACCAGCCGCGGCTGCGGGTTATCCGGGTGAATCTGAAAAAACTGTGCCATCCCCGCCTCTTCAGCCGGCCGCAGCCCTAAGCTCAGGCACTGGCGCGGCCATCTCCGGCCAATCGTGCCAGATCGGCAAACAGCCATCCGGCAGCCGGGCGAGCCGGCCAAGCTCGACGCTAGGATTCTCGGGGCCGTGGTAGTCAGAGCCTGCCGAGGCCATGAGGTGCTGCTCTCGGGCGTGGCGCGCGAAGGTGAAGGCATCGTCGCGGCTATGGCTTCCGCTCACCACTTCCACACCAACACCACCGAGTTCGCGGAACTCCCCGAGCAGCGCCTGCATCCGGGTGCGGGTTTGCTTGTAACGTGCCGGGTGTGCGATGACCGCCTGACCACCCGCGCCGCGAATCCAGGTGACGGCCTCCTCCAGGGTTGCCCAGTGGCCGGAGACGTGGCCCGGTTTGCCGCTGATCAAGAAGCGTTTGAAGACCTCGCCGGTGTCTGCGGCCAGACCACGACTGACCAGGAAGCGCGCAAAGTGAGTGCGGCCGATCAGCTTGCCGTTGGACAGCGCCTTGGCGCCTTCATAGGCACCCTCTATGCCGCGCTTGGCCAGCCGGCGTCCAATCTCCTCGGCACGCCAGGCGCGAAATTCCATCAGTCGGCCAAGCCCTTCCTGCAAGACGCCATCGGTCGCGTCCAGGTTGAGCCCGACCACATGGATGGTGCGATTACCCCAGGTCACGGAAATCTCAACGCCCGGAATCAAATGAATCCCCATCCGGTTTGCCGCCAAGCTGGCCTCGCTCAAACCATCCGTGGTGTCATGATCCGTGAGCGCCAGCAGCTCGACTCCCGCCGACGCGGCGCGCTGCACCAAGGCGGTTGGTGACAAGGTTCCGTCCGAAGCCGTGGAGTGGGAGTGCAAGTCAGGGGTCGGTTTCATCTGCATAGTTTAACTGAACGCCGATGCAGGCGTGATAGCTGGATAGGCAAGACGGGGGCCAGCTCCGTTGCTATCCTTCAATGAATCCGCTCGGAGGCGCCGGTTTCCAGATCCCGGCACCCGCTCCACGATGTTGAGGAGAGACATCGGCATGATACTTCCCCCCATCGACATCAGTTCCATCGCTGATCGGTTGAACGAGATCGGTGATGACCTTGAGCAGGCTTACGACGAGGTCGCGGACGCAGACGGCCCAGAACCCCGCGTCCTCTTGGATGGCATGCAGCGGCTGCTCGACATCATGCGCGCCGCAGATGCCGGCCTGCCTGCCAAGTTCCCTGAAAGAATCCAAGAGGCTACGGGCTCGGACCCAGAGGTCTTGCTCGACCACGGGCTGCGCCTGCTAGCACAGCTCAGTGACCTCGCAACCCAGCTCGATCTGCCGCGTCACGCCGAGCAGATGGAGCAGCTCGGCCTCCCGCTGTGCTGTTGGCTGCTGCGCCGCGGCGCAGAACTCAAGCATCCCGAGCCAGTCGTCAACGCGGCCGCCCATATTGCCAACGGCCTGCACACGACCGATGAACTCGTCGAGCTATTCGGACTGCTGAACGAGGTGATGAGCGGCATCGGGATCGAGCGCGCCTTGGAGCTGGAATCAAACCACCCAGAGCGCCCTTGGCGGGTGCTCCTGCTCAATCGCGCCATCGTCGCCACGCGAAGCCGCCAGCCTGTCCTGATGGAGGAGGCGTTTCAGTCAGTCGTCGAGCACCTTAGGGAGGACGCCCCGGACTTCTTTCGCGAAGGCATGGGACAAATGGAGGCTCTGGATTATCCAGTTCAAGTCCGCGAGGTCATGCAGCGCTATTTCGACGTCTGGTGCGTGGGGCAGAAGCTGCACTGACGCTTGGCCGCCATGGTGCAGCCTGTGAGAAATCCCTTGGCGGATCGGCATGGCCATGTGGACCGAGCCAGCGTCACCGCCTGATTCACCCTCCGCCGGCGACCCTCCGCCCAGATCAGCCGGGAATCAGATGCTTCTGCAGGCGATACAGCAGGGTATCCCGAGTCAGCCCCAACAAGCGAGCAGCGCGGCTCTTGTTTCCGCCGGCAAGTGACAGCGCTTGTCGAATCAGCTCGGCCTCGAGGCTGTTGAGATCGATCCCCTGAGGCGGCAGCTCGAAACCGGAAGACGGCCCCGAGCTTGCCTCGCCGCGACGCACCTCGGGCGGCAGGTTCTCGGGGCCGATCTCCGCGCCGGGTAGCAAGATGACCAGCCGCTCGCAGAGGTTCGCCAGCTCCCGCAGATTGCCCGGCCAATGGTAGCGACGCAGCAGGCGCTCCGCCCCCGCCTTGAACCAGGGCGCAGCAAGTCCGTGGCGCGAGACCGCCAGGGCAATGAAGTGCTCCGTCAGCAGGGGGATATCCAGCACCCGCTCGCGCAGCGGCGGAACCTCCAAAGGGACGACACAGAGTCGCTGGTAGAGATCCCGTCTGAAGCGGCCCTGCTGCGCCAAGGACGCGAGATCCTGCGTGCTCCCGGCGATGATGCGCAGCGGCAGGGGCTGTGCGGCGAAATCCTGACGCGCCAGGAGATTGATCAACCGCGCCTGATCCTCGGCGCACAGCTCCGAGACCTCGCTGAGGTAGAGGGTCGCCCGGGCTGCCGTGATGCCCTCAATGAATGTGCCCAGCTCCCCTTCCCGCGCCCCCGTGCAGGCAAACTCGTGGAAGCAATCCGCGGGGAAGCGATCGGTGTAACGCGGGCTCGCGATATGGATCTCGCGCGCGAGACTGGACTTACCGCTGCCGGGCTCACCAAGCAGCAAAACACTCACATCCGTCGCCGCGACCATCCGAGCCGCATTCATGAGACGCGAAAAGGCGGGAGATCGTCCAATAAGCTCGGTCTTCACAGGGCTAATTCCCTACTGCGTTGCTTGGGCATGATCCGGTCCGCCGGTTGAGGCCAATGCCCACCAACCGGGTTAGAGAGTCTCTTGATTGTATCCCTGATCCTGATTGTATCCATGGTAGTAGAGCGTAAACAGGGCCAAGCCGATCAAGGTGATTCCGGCCAAGGCCTGCAGTCGCCGGCTTCGCGCCAGCAGGCCGAGGCGCCCGGCCAGCAAACCCGTTGCAAGCATCACCGGCAGCGTCCCAAGACCGAAGGCGGCCATGTAGATGGCACCGGCGAACCAGCCGCCCTGGGCGGGGGCACCGATCAGCATGCTGTAGATCAGACCGCAGGGAATCCAGCCCCAGATCAGGCCGATCAAGAGCGCGCCCAGCGGGCTTCTCACCGGCAGCAGGCGCTGGCGCGCCGGCTCGAGACGGCGCCACAGCGGCAGCCCGACCCGCTCGATCATGGCGAATCCCGGCAGCCAGCCGCCGATATAGAGTCCGATACCCATCAGCACGGCAGCCGCGACCAGCCGCATGACCTGCTCCAGCCAGCCGAGTGCCGAGAGCTGGATCAGGCTCGCGCCCAGCCATCCGAAGGCGGCACCCGCGATACAGTAGCTCAGGATCCGTCCGAGGTTGAAGAGAAGCTGGTAGCTGACGTAGCTTGAGGGCTGCCTGCGCACCGACTGCGGCAGCGAGTAGCTGATGGCCCCCGCGATGCCGCCGCACATCCCGATGCAATGCAGCGCACTCAAGAGCCCGACCAAGAATGCCAACGGGTAGGCCGGGCTCATTTTCTCGACGACACCCAGACACAGCTCTGAGGAGAGGACCTAGTGGAGTTTTTGAAGGCTAACCTGGACTTCGGTGTCATGGGTCTGCTGGGATTCATGAGTTTCTTGATGATCGCCTTCGTCATCGAGCGCTTGCTCTACTTTGCCCGCGTCGACCTGGCCAGTTTCGACGACGCCGAGGACCTGGATCTCGCGCTGACCCGACATCTCACGGCCATCGCGACCATCGGCGCCAACGCGCCTTATGTCGGGCTGCTAGGCACTGTGCTCGGAATCCTCATCGCCTTCTATGACATCGGGCAAAGCGGCGCCATCGAGACCACCACCATGATGATTGGGCTCGCGCTCGCACTCAAGGCAACGGCACTCGGGCTGGTCGTCGCCATCCCAGCACTCATCTTCTACAACGCTCTGCTGCGACGCACCGAAGTGCTCAAGGCGCGCTGGCGGAAGGGACGCCGCTCATGAAGCGCATGGATCAGATCAACGTCATTCCCTTCATCGACATCATGCTGGTGCTGCTCGCCATCGTCCTGACCACGGCGACCTTCATCAGCGAGGGGCGGCTCGAGATCCGCCTGCCCGAGTCCAAGGCGCAAGCCCAGTCGGACAGTGAAAGACGTCTCGAGATTGCGATCGACGCCGATGGCCACCTCTTCCTCGATAGCAAGCCCTTGAGCCTGGAGCAACTGGCCGGCCAGCTCGACGGCCTGAGCAACGACACACCCATCGTACTCAGAGTGGACGCGGCAACCCGGTTCGAGCGCTTCGTCGACGTCATCGACGAACTCAAGGCCCGGCAGCTCGAGCGACTCAGCATCTTGACGCAGCGCTCATGAGCCGAGCCCGACGCTGCCGGCGCTGTGTCTGGGGCGGCCTGCTGCTCTCGGCGGCCATTCACGCAGCCATCGCAGCAGCCGTCTTCAGCTTCAGAACCACGACCTTGCCGGAGGGCGGGTCGGGCAGTGGAGAAGCGCGCGTCGCGCTGGACCTCGCCATGTTCGTCGCTGACACCCAGGCTCCTGCGGTCGAGGAGCCGAGCTTGGCACCAGCCGAGCCGCCACCCAAGGAGCCCGAACCGTCAGCGCCAGAGCCCCAGGAGCAGCAGCCCGCCCAGCCCCCGCCGGAGCCACTAGAGCCGGAGCGCAGGGCGCCTCAAGCAACGACGCCAATAGCGACGAAGCCCCTGCCAGAACCAGAGACAAAACCAGCACCGAAGCCGAAGCCGAAGCCGAAGCCGAAGCCGAAGCCGAAGCCGAAGCCGAAGCCGAAGCAAGAACTTAAGCCAAAGCCAAAGGCCGTCGCAACGCCACCGCAGCGATCAACGCCCAAGCCCGCCAAGAAGCCCAAGCGCGTGGCCGCGGACCAGGAATCGCTCAGCTCCAAGAAGACCAAACCGGCGCCAGCGCCGAGCCAGCAGCGGCGCGAGAAGGGCTCCGGCCGAGCAGGCTCCCAAGCCAAGGGGAAGGCCGCCGGTGGTGTGCCTCAAGGTCAGAGCGGCGCATCGCGGGCAGTCAAGGCCGCAGATGAAGGCGCCTACCTGGCTGCGCTGCAGCGCGCCATCAGCCGCCATCAGCGCTATCCCATGAGCGCGCGGCGCAAGCGTGAAACAGGCACGACGATGGTCGCCTTCACCATTCAAGGCGACGGCAGCCTGAGTCGGATCCGCATCGCGAAATCATCGGGACATCATGCGCTCGACCAGGCGGCGTTGCAGGCGATGTACCGGCTCAGGCGCTTCAAGCCGATTCCGAAGTCGCTGGGCCGGAGCACCTGGGCGTTGCGCGTACCGATCCGTTTCGATCTCAAATGATTTTGATCTCAAATGACCCGAAGATGCGCACCAAAACCGCACAGTGGCGGACTCGCAGGGATAGAAATGGACACCACTGGATCACACCTTAGTTATCATTTCCTTCAGCATCGACTGAAATACTGAAAGACGAGGACAAGACACATGGCCGCACTCGACCTGGACCACCTGGAGCCACTGCGCGCGCAGCTCGACGGACACGCCATCTATGGCGCGATTCAAGGCGTGAAAGACCTCCAAACCTTTATGCAGCACCATGTCTTCTCGGTCTGGGATTTCATGTCGCTGATCAAGTATCTGCAGCGCGCGATCGCCCCGG
Source organism: Thiorhodococcus mannitoliphagus (assembly GCF_010915725.1). GTDB lineage: Bacteria > Pseudomonadota > Gammaproteobacteria > Chromatiales > Chromatiaceae > Thiorhodococcus > Thiorhodococcus mannitoliphagus. The sequence goes on along the minus strand of NZ_JAAIJR010000087.1, from coordinate 13,315 downwards.
TTCAGGTGCCTTGGGCGCCCGCCTCCGACCCGAGCCTGCGGTATTTCATCAACCAACTGACCCTGGAAGAGGAGTCGGACGCCATCCCGCTCGACGCTGGCGAGACGCTCTACGCCAGTCACTTCGAACTCTACCTGCGCTCCATGAGGGAGATTGGTGCGGACGCGGAGATGCCGCTGCGCTTTCTCGAGCTGGTCGCCGAGCAGGGCGTCGACAAGGCGCTCTATGCCGACATGGTTCCCCTGCCCGCCCGCTACTTCACGGAAACGACCTTCTGCTTCATTCGCGAGGACAAGCCACACCTGGTCGCCGCGGCGCTGGCGATCGGCCGTGAGAACCTCATCCCCGGCATGTTCAGGAAGTTCCTCGACCGGATGGGAATCGACGCCAAGCAGGCACCGACCTTCCATGCCTACCTGAACCGGCATATTCATCTCGATGAAGACTTTCACGGACCGCTCTCGCTGAAGCTCCTAGAAACGCTTTGCGGCGATGATCCAAAGCGCATCGAGGAGGCGGAGACCGCCGCTGAGGAGGCCCTGTGCGCGCGCATCCGCTTCTGGGACGGCGTGGTCGAGGCCATCGAAGCCGGCCGCAGCTAAGGCTTGCCTGCTGCGGACATCGCCAAGCAGCGGACATCAAGGCACAGTGATAACCCAGCATCTTGACAAGTTATTTGCCGCCTCCATCCTTGCCTATGCATTGGTAATTCGCCACATAGTAAATTTCGGAGGAAGAACAGATGACCGCAGCCATATCGGTGCCTTTGGACAACGAGGGCTTCCTACTCGACCGTGACGACTGGAGCGAGGAGATTGCGCTCGAACTCGCACGCTCCGACGACTTTGAAATGACCGAGCAGGTCATGCATTTCATCAAGGAGGCACGCGCCATGTACGAGGAAGATGGCGTCGTGCCCCCGATTCGGATCTTCGCCAAAAAGCAAAAGGTCTCCACCAAGGACCTTTACAACATTTTCAAGAAGGGCCCGATGAAGCTCATCTGCAAATGGGGCGGCCTGCCGAAACCGACAGGCTGCGTCTGATCAGACTTCGCCCCTGTTGTAATCGGGCTGAGCCGTGATGTTGTGGATACTGAGGTCTGCGCCGCGATACTCTTGCTCTTCGCTTAGGCGCAGCCCGATCAAGAGCTTGATCAGTCCGTAGACGGCAAAACCGCCCACCAGGGCAACGCTAATGCCGATGAGGCTGCCGACCAACTGCGCCATAAAGCTCACACCGCCCATTCCGCCAAGCGCCTCGAGCCCGAAAATCCCCGCTGCGAGGCCACCCCAAAGCCCACAGAGCCCGTGCAGCGGCCAAACACCGAGCACGTCGTCGATGCGCCATTTGTTCTGAGTCAGCGTAAAGGCGTAAACAAAGAGTGCGCCGGCGACCCCTCCGGTAATAAGCGCACCAATAGGGTGCATCAGATCCGATCCCGCGCAGACCGCGACCAGCCCTGCCAGTGGACCATTGTGCAAGAAGCCGGGGTCATTCTTACCCACGACAAGGGCCGCCAGGATCCCGCCAACCATCGCCATCAGTGAATTGAGCGCGACCAGACCGCTCACGGCCTCGACGGTCTGAGCAGACATCACGTTGAAGCCGAACCAACCCACTGTCAGCGTCCAAGCACCAAGCGACAGGAAGGGGATGGAGGACGGCGGATGCGCCGTTATGCTGCCATCCTTGCGATAACGCCCGGCGCGCGAGCCGAGCAGCAGCACGGCGGCGAGCGCAATCCAGCCGCCAACGGCATGCACCACCACGGAGCCAGCGAAGTCGTGGAAGGGTAGCCCGAACAACCCTTCGATGAAGGATTGCATCCCCAGATTGCCGTTCCAGGTCATGCCCTCGAAGAAGGGATAGACGAGCGAAACGATGACGAAGGACGCCAAGAGCTGCGGATAGAAGCGCGCGCGCTCGGCGATTCCACCGGAGATAATCGCCGGAATCGCCGCCGCGAAGGTTAGCAAAAAGAAGAACTTGACCAGCTCATAGCCGTTCTTGTCCTGCAGCGCCTGGGCACCCGAGAAGAAGTCGATGCCATAGGCCAGACTGTAGCCGATGAAGAAATAGGCGATGGTCGAGATCGCAAAGTCGCTCATGATCTTCGCCAAGGCATTGACCTGATTCTTCGCCCGGACAGTCCCGACCTCCAGGAACGCAAAGCCGGCGTGCATCGCCAGCACCATGACGGCTCCGATCAAGATAAATAAGACGTCAGTACCTGCCTGCAGTGATTCCATACTTCTCATTCTCGCTTGACCAAAATTGGTGCGACCTCGCAAGCAGGGATCAGGCCAATGGCGCACAGCTGGCTTTCACGCGCATTCTGCTCGAACCCCGCTGCCGAGCGCGCATATCGCCCATTGCAAGCCTCAAGATATTGAGCGGGAAGCGGGATCGGAGACGTCCAAGCAGGATTCGACTCATGGCAGCGAGCCCGCATTCATCCCCATGGCATTGGAGATATGGACAGTGGTCGCGCCCTCGCACGCGAACCTTCAGGGCATCGAGCGCACCATAGTAGGGCATTCACAAACCCAAGACGCACCATGATAAGCCCTGCAAGTCGCCTCGACTGATCGATGCGCGCACAGCGGAGCCCCTGGAAGTCGCAGGATTTCGCCTGCTGCCGATCCTGCTTGGTACCGGTTCACAGATTCGAAATATCTTGCTATGCATTTTATCGATGACGCCGATAATCGGACGCTTGAATAATGTCGCCGAATGGCGGAAACGCGGCCCAGCTGCAGATAGACCCCTGGCCAAGGCCAACGATCAAGAGTGGGAGAGCCTATGCGACCATCAATCATCGGCGTCTTGATCGCCATCCTGACCTCACTGGGCGCAAGCGCGGTCAGCCTCCTAGCAGGAGAGAAGGCGCCGCTCGTCTACGCAGCCGACCTCACCCTCGGCACGCTCGTCGGCCTCACGCTTTGGATCTTGCTGAGAAGGCTGATCGTTACGCCGCTCCGAGACCTCGAGACGACCATTGACTGGATGCGTAGAGACGGGGATCTCTCGCGCCGCGCTCAGAACTCGTCCGGCCCCGTCGGCAAATGCGCCGCGCAATTCAATGCCTTGATGGAAAGCTTCCAGGGGATCATCGGCAAAGTCATCTTCGATGCCGAGCGTTTGGCCACGGCCGCCGACATCCTCGGCGGACATGCACGCAGTGTCGCCGAGGGCTCGGACTCCCAACGCGGGGCATCCGGAAACCTGGTGGAGAGCATCGAACAAATGCGCTACGGCGTCGACGCCGTCGCAAGTCACGCCGCAGACACGGCCAAGAACGCTCAAAGCGCGAGAGATCTCTCCCAGGAAGGCGCCAAAGGCGTGTCCAACGCCTCCGAGGAGATCGACCGCATCGCCGTCTCGGTGCAAGAATCGGCGCAAGTCATCGCCGCGCTCGGCGAGCGCTCCCAGGCGATCGGCGGCATCGTTCAGGTGATTCAGGAGATCGCAGAGCAGACCAACCTGCTGGCGCTCAACGCGGCGATCGAGGCCGCCCGAGCCGGCGAGCAAGGGCGCGGCTTCGCCGTCGTCGCCGACGAAGTCAGGAACCTTGCCAAGCGCACGGCCACCGCGACCAGCGAGATTGGCTCCATGATCTCAGCCATCCAGGACGAGACCCGCACCGCCATCGCCTCCATTCGCGTGGGCAGCGATCAAGCACGGGCGGGAGCCGATCTGGCGCGTCAAACCGCCGGCACGCTCGACCGCATCAATGACGGCGCCGAGCAGACACTCAGCTTGGTCGACGGCATCGCGGCGTCCATGACAGAGCAGAGCCGGGAGGCGGAGCGTGTCGTCGAGCACGTCCATGACATCATGTCCATGATCGATCGCAACGCTATCGGGGCTGCGGAGACGCTTCGAGAGGCCCAAGAACTCGAGAGCCTAGCGACGAACCTCCACGAAATCAGCAAGGTCTTCCAACTCGGCCCGCTCGGCCAGCGCTCCATCGAGATCCATCAGCGCATGACGGACGTGGTGCGCGAGGCGACCAAGGCACTGAGCGAGTCCCTTGAGCGCGCTGTTGTCAGTGGGGAGATCAGCGAAGAGGCGCTCTTCGATCTCTCCTATACACCCATCCCCAACACCGAGCCACGGAAATACAACAGCCCCTTCGACAGACTGACGGACCGGATCTTCCCTCCGATTCAAGAGTCTTTCCTCCGTGCCCATTCAGAGGCCATCTACGCAGTCGGCTGCGACCTCAACGGCTATGTGCCCACGCACAACGCCCGCTTCTCCCAGCCGCTGACGGGAGACCCGGAGCAGGATGTGGCCAACAACAGAACCAAGCGCCTCTTCGACGATCCGGTCGGCAAGCGCTGCGGCGCTCATGAGCTGAGCTTCCTCATCCAAACCTACCGGCGCGACACGGGCGAGATCATGCACGACATCTCGGCACCGATCTACGTCAAGGGACGCCACTGGGGCGGCTGTCGCATTGGCTATCGCGCTTGATCGCTCTCATCGAGGACGGACTCATGGCAGCGCGGGGACGTCGCGCCGGGGCGGCGCTCCCACGCATGTCCAGAGGTTGCGCACTTGAGCGAGGATACTCGGACAGCGCCTAAAGTCCCGACTGCACGGATTCCGGCTCGGGCCTGGGCAGCCTCCGTAACGTCTCCGCCACGTCCTCGCTGAAGTCGGCAAGCGTGGCGCTCAAGGCCGCAATCATGGCGTTGTCGTCGCCCGGCGCTTGAATGGGCCGCCGGTATTCCTGTTCACGCACCCTCAGCACCCGGTCGAGACCAGCGTCCAGCACCGTCCAGCGGACCTTCAGCAGGGCTTGACCCTCGGCGGTCCCCTCGAAGGCGAGCACATCGGCAGCCACCCGAAAATCCAAGGGATAGCGAATCTCGCTCGGAAAGATGATGATCTGGCTGGTCCCGAGCAGCACGGCGAGATTCTCGCTCCAGACCCGCAGGAAATCGTCCTGAACCGTCCCGCCCCAACGCTGGAACTCGTCGACCTTGAGACGGTTGCCGGTCTCGCGAGAGACGATCTGAGGGCGATCGAGGAAGACAGGGAAACTCACGGGGCCTAGGCCGACCCCCAGCCCTTCCGCCGCGATGATGCCGCCTTCACCCGTGGCCGGCAGCGACGAGAGTGTGTAGAAGTTCGAGGGCGGAGTGCTCGCGCAGCCACCGACGAGCACCCCCGCCAGGCTTACAGCCACCCATCGTTGCCTGGTCGACCTCATCGCCCCCTCCCCTTGCCGTGCAGCAGCGCTTCTGGATGGCGCTCGAGATAGTCGGCTATCACGCGCACCGAGCGCGCCGCCGAGGTCACTTCTTGAAACATGCGTTGCATCTCGATGTACACCGGTGAATTGTTGGAGATCATGGCATTGGCGCTCTTCAAGGTTGCGGTGCTCTCTTTGAGGGCAGCCGCCAGTTCGGGCGCGATATCGGTATTGAGCTTGGCCGCCAGCTGGCGCACCTGCGCCAGTGAGGCCTCCAGCTCTCGGATCGCGCCCTTGAGTTCCTCGGAGTTGACCAACTGATTGACGCCCGCGGCGGCCTCGCTCAGATCCTTGCCGATTTGATCGATGGGGATGGCGTCGATCTTGTCGAGCACGTTGGTGACCTTGGTGGTCAAGGCCTCGAGCGGAGTCGGAATGGTCGGGATGACCTCATAGCCGCTATAGCTCGCGACGACCTGAGGCTCGGACTCTGGATAGAAATCCAGATCCACGTAGAGGTCGCCGGTCAGTAAACTCTCGAACTTGACCTGGCCGCGCAGGCCGTTCTCGACCAGGCGATCGATGAGTCCATCATCCTCCGGCACGCGCTGCCCTCCCTCGATCGAAATCCGATCGGGCTCGACCTCGACCAGCACCGGAATACGAAATCTGAGGCTTTCCCGATCGAACTGGAGCTGCACATCCAGCACTCGGCCGATATCGATCCCCTTCAAGAGCACCGGAGAGCCAACGTTCAAGCCACGCACGGAGCCGTCAAAGAACAGCAGATAGCGCTGTTTGCGCGAATAGGTCTTGGCATAGGCCGCGTCTCGCGTCGCATAGAGCGGAAAGGTCTCCGGGAGCAGGTCACTCTTGGCATCGAGATCCAAGGTATCCAGAGTGTCGAAGGACACGCCCCCGATCAGGACGGACAAGAGCGACTGGGTATCGACCTTCACGCCCGCACCCGAGATCGAGATGTCGATCCCGCTCGCGTTCCAGAAGCGAGTATTCGCCGTCACCAGGGAGTCATGGGGCGACGAGAGAAAGACCTCGATGCTGACCGCCTGACCATCCTTGTCGAGCGCGTAGCCAACGACTTGCCCGACCTGGATCTGACGGTAGTAAACGGGCGAGCCAATATTGAGCGACCCCAGCGAGGGCGCCCGCAGCACGAACTGCTGTCCGTCCTCTGAGGTCGTGATGGCCGGGGGCTCCTCCAGCCCCTCGAAGCTACGCTTCGCGCGCCCTTCGGTGCCGGGATCAAGCGCGATGTAGGCGCCCGAGAGCAAGGTATCCAGCCCCGAGACCCCGCTCGCCGTCACCCGTGGGCGCTCAACCCAGAACTTAGTGTTCTCGGTCAGAAAGTTCGCGAAGGCATGCTTCAACTCAGCGGTCACGATGACGCTCTTGAGGTCTCCGCTCACATCGATCGAGGTCACCTGCCCCACGTCCACGTCCTTGAATTTGACCTTGGTCTGACCCGCCGCGAGTCCAGAGGCGGTCTTGAACTCGATGGTGACGGTGGGACCCTTCTCGGACAGCGTCTTGACCGCCAGCCAAACCCCGATAGCGACCGCGACCAGCGGAATCAGCCACACCAGGGAGAGACTGCTGCGCTTCCTGATGATCGCCTGAGAGACGGGCTGCTCAGACGGATTGTCCGCCGGGCCCTGGGGTGAGACTCCCTGACCCATCTGGGGCTCTGACATGCTCCCGCTCCAAGACGTCCCAGATGAGTCTGGGATCAAATGACATGGCCGCGACCATGGTGACGATCACGACCGCACAAAAGAAGATGGCGCCGACCTCCGCCTGCACGCTCGCCAGGTTCCCGAGCCGCACCAGGGCCACCAGAATAGTGACCACATAGACGTCCACCATGGACCAGCGTCCGATGGCCTCCGTCAACCGATAGAGCCGGGTGCGGTCCCGTGGACTCCAAGTGCAGCGAAACTGGACCGACAACAGCAGCGTCACCAGGATCAGCAGCTTCAGCAGAGGCACGAAGATGCTGGCGACGAAGACCACAATGGCCAATGGCCACATGCCATGCGTCAGCAGGAAGACCACACCGCTGTAGATGGTATCCGATTGGCTGCGGCCCAGCGACGTCACCGTCATGATCGGCAGCAGATTCGCCGGAACATAGAAGACGATGGCGGCGAGCACCAAGGCCCAGGTCCGCTGGAGGCTGTTCGGCTTGCGCCGGTGCAGCACGTCCGTGCAGCGTGGGCAGCGCAGGTGCCGCCCATCGTGGATCGCCGAGCTAGGGTGCATCACCAGCTCGCAGACGTCGCAGGTCAAGTGGCCGTCTCCCGACCGAATGGGCCGGGAGACATCCTTCAAAGGCGGCACCCGCGACCAGACCAAATCCGGATCCAGCGCCGCCTGCGCCCCCGCAAGCACCAGAATGAGCACACCGAAGGCGAACAGCGAGGTCCCCGGGACGATGGTCGCCATCTCCGAGAGCTTCACCACCGAGACCAGGATCCCCAGCATGAAGACGTCCATCATGCCCCAAGGCGTCAGCGTCCGAACGAATCTGAAGACTCGCGGCAGCCAAGAGGGCATGCGCTCCGAGCGCAGCGGAATGAGCACCACCAACAGCAACGACAATTGCAGGCCCGGCGCCAGGATGCTGGTGAAGAGCACCACCCCGGAGATAAACCAATTCCCCGCCTTGTAGAGATCGATGACCCCCGTGAGCAGCGTCGTCTGGGTCAACTGGCCCTGCATCTCGAAGGACAGAAAGGGAAAACTGTTGGCGACGACGAAGAGCACCATGCCGGCGATGGTGAGCGCCAGCGTCCGGTTGAGACTGTCGGGGCGGTCGCGATGCAGCAAGCTGCCGCACCTCGAGCATTCCGCCGCACCGCCTGGCGGCAGTACGGGGTTACGCTGCAGTAGCCCGCATTCGAGGCATTCGGTCAAGGCGTCGTGATACATCCGTGCAGAGTCTCGAGGATCTGGCGAACAGTGGCTTCTTGCACGCGACAAGTATGCCGAGCCGTCCGAGATGTCACCAGCCCCTTGCCGCTCAAGTACCGCAGAAGGTCTGCCGAACCACTTCGTGTGGCGCTGGCGGACGTTGAAAGGCTGGCGTCTCGGTCGCTTCCTCCCAGGGACTGGCGAGCACGTCCAGCAAGGCGTCCAGGGGCCCAAGATCCCCTTCGACGGCCGCACTCAGCGCCTCTTCGACGCGGTGATTGCGCGGGATCACGGCCGGATTGGCGTGGCGCATCAGGGCGGCGCGCGCTTCCGCCGTGAGCGACTCCAGCTCCAGTCGCGCGCGCCAGCGCGACAGCCAATCGTCGAGCGCGGGAAGCGCGCGCAGCTCATCGCGGATCCCTTGCTCGCGCCCCAAGGCGGCGTCGCAGAGGGCACGGAAGCTGTTGGTGAAATCGGCATCGGCGGCGCTCATCGCCTCGAGCAGACCCGTGACGAGCGCCCCATCCTCCGGATGAGACTCCGAGAGTCCGAGCTTGGCGCGAAAAACCTCCAGGTAGGCGGTCTCGAACCGCTGCGGGAAGCCATCGACCGCCGCCTGCGCCATCGCAAGCGCCTTGTCTTGATCGGCGTCGAGAATGGGCAGCAGCGCCTGCGCCAAGCGTGCAAGATTCCACTGCGCGATGCGCGGTTGGTTGCCATAGGCATAGCGCCCGCCGTGGTCGATCGAGCTGTAGACCCGACTGGGGTGATAGTTGTCCATGAAGGCGCAGGGACCGTAGTCGATCGTCTCGCCGGCGATCGACATATTGTCCGTGTTCATGACGCCGTGGATGAAGCCCACGCCCAGCCAACGCGCCACCAGTCGCGCCTGGCGGTCGATGACGGACTCCAGCAGCGCGCGGTAAGGATGCTCGTCTTCCCGCGCGTCCGGATAATGCCGAGCCATGACATAGTCGGCGAGCTGATGAATTGCCTCGATATCCTGCCGCATCAGGAAATACTCAAAGGTCCCGATACGCACATGACTGCGCGCCACGCGCGTCAGCACTGCCCCTGGCAGCGGCGACTCACGATAGACGATCTCACCGGTCGCCACGGCCGCCAGCGAGCGCGTCGTCGGAATGCCTAAGGCGGACATGGCCTCGCTCACGATGTACTCGCGCAACACCGGCCCAAGCCAGGCACGACCGTCACCGGCGCGCGAAAAGGGTGTCCGTCCCGAGCCCTTGAGCTGGATGTCGAAGCGCTCCCCGTCCGGCGCCAGGATCTCACCGAGCAGAATGGCGCGCCCGTCGCCAAGTTGCGGCACGAAATTGCCGAACTGGTGCCCTGCATAGGCCATGGCCAAGGGATCCGCCCCGTCGGGGACCTGGTTGCCCGCCAGCATGGCGACCCCATCCGGCGCGGCCAGCGCGTCAGGATCGAGCCCGAGTTGCTCGGCCAAGGCCCCATTGAGCTTAACCAGCTCCGGCAGCTTGACCGGGACCGGCGCCAGGCGCGCGTAGAAATGATCGGGCAAAGCCGCGTAGGTATTATCGAAGGCGAATGTCATGCGTCGACTCCAAACTTCCGGAGCCAAGAGACTTGGGGCGGGACACCCCGAGCGAAAGACCAGGCGCCGCTGTCAGCTGCAAAGGTCATCGATCAGGTTTCCGACGCGGAGAAGGCCCCCTTCGCCCTCAACAAGATCAGCAACCAGATCGAAGGCGTCGGCGGACCCGACAAGTTCGTCGAGCTCATCCAAGACTGCGTGACCTGGATCGGTAAGCCGCAGTCGCGGGGGTATCGCTACATCCGCCCCTGAGCAGCGGCATCAAGGCGTGAACGGCTCGCGCGATCTTTGCCTCAAAGGCTCGTCGCATCTGAGCCCAGGACACCACCACAAACTCGAGCTGAAAATGGCGATGCGGAAAGGGGCTTGCTCCTCTCCAAGTCGCTGGCAAGGGCATCGTAACGATTCGAGTGGGCTTGATCGATTCCGAGCAGTAGTTCAACAATCCCGCCCCAGATCCTTCATAGAATCACGCTCGGCTGGAAAGAAAATACACCAGGGCAAACCCGTCGAAAGGCGGGGGCGCAAAGTCACCGGTCTAAGGGGCCCTGCCCTACGACAGCGGGATTGCCGGAAGGTCAAGCACGACGCAACGTGATACTTTACTCCGACAACCCTGCGGCCGCGTTCAATCATCGACGAGGAACCGCAGCGTGCTTACAACACATTCAAAACACTTTTTCTCCACATCAAACTGGCTCGCCCTGTTTCTAGCGCTGATTGCAATCGCATTCTTGGCCGGAAATGCCATTGCAGCCCCCGGCAAGAGCAAATCCCGTGAAGGACGAATCCTGGTCGAGCCAAAGGCCGGACTTAGCACAACCGAGTTCGATGACATCCTCAGAGGCCAGGGTGCGCACTCGGTTGGGCGACTACGCAATCTGAAGGTACACGAGGTCGAGGTTCCGCCGCAGGCGGAAGAGGCGGTCGCCAAAGCCCTTTCCCACAACCCAAACATCGCCTTCGCTGAGCCAGACGCACTGGTGGAACCAGCGGATGTGATCCCGAACGACCCCAAATTCTCGAGTGCCTGGCACTTTCCGACCATCGCGGCGCCCGCCGCCTGGGAAGACTCTCAAGCCGCAGGGATCTTGATCGCCGTTCTCGACACGGGTGTCGATTCGACCCATCCAGACCTGGCAGACAAGCTACTGCCCGGATGGAATGCGGTCGATGGAAGCAGCGACACCGCCGACATCAACGGTCACGGCACCGCAGTTGCGGGAACAGCAGCGGCCTCCACAAATAACGCAACCGGAGTAGCCTCCGTCGCCTGGGCCGCCCGGCTACTGCCTGTCCGCGTCACGAACAGCAGCGACGGCTACGCATACTTCAGCGACATTGCACGAGCCCTGACCTGGGCCGCAGATGAAGGCGCCCGCGTCGCGAACATCAGCTTTGGAGTGAGCGGCAGTTCGACCATCACCAGCGCGGCGAACTACATGCGCAGCAAAGGCGGCGTCGTTGTAGTAGCCGCAGGCAATGACGGCACGAATTCCACCTTGAGCGACAACCCAGCTATGATCTCCGTGTCGGCAACGACCAGCGCAGACGTCAAGGCAAGCTGGTCCACCTATGGCAATTTCGTGGATGTCGCAGCGCCAGGCGCATCCATCCTCACGACAAATCGCGGTGGTGGATACGGCAGCTGGAACGGAACGTCATTCGCGAGCCCGGTGACCGCTGGCGTGGTCGCCTTGATCATGGCTGCCAACCCCGAGCTGACCCCAGACCAAGTCGAGGCGATCTTGGAGCAGTCCGCCGACGATATCGGCGGCACGGATTGGGACATCTACTACGGCGACGGGCGCGTCAACGCAGCCGCCGCCGTCAGCCTAGCCTTGGTCACCGATTCCATCGACGAGATCGCACCCCAGGTCACACTGAGCGATCCTAGTGGCGGCGAGCCGCTGTCCGGGCAGATGGTCCTTCAAGTTGAGGCGACCGACAATATCGGGGTTACCGAAGTCGTTCTGTTGATCAATGGTGCTGAGGTTGCCTCGGACGCGAGCGCACCCTACGAGTTCTCTTGGGATACGACAGCAACGCCGGACGGCGTCGTCAAGGTCACTGCCGAAGCCTATGACGCCGCTGGAAACCTAGGAGCAGACAGTCTGACAGTCGAGGTCGCCAATACTGTGGCGGAGCCGGATGTGACGGCACCTGTCGTCAGGTTCCAGAGCCCGACCGACGGAGCAACGGTTGAGAAACGCGTCAATGTCAGCGTGGTCGCAAGCGATGATGACGCGGTTGCATCGCTAAAACTCTATATCGATGGCCGCCTCGTGAGCGTCAGTAGCAGCGATTCGATCAGCTACAACTGGAACCTTCGGAAAGTTGCAGACGGCGATCATACGCTTAGCGCCCTAGCAACCGACGCGTCAGGAAACGAAGGCCAAAGCAGCATCGCGGTCAGCATTGGCGGGGCGTCAGAGAGCGAGGCATCCAACCCTGGCAGAGGGAACAAATAGCGTCACCGGCTAGAACAAGCCGCAATCAGAAACGACCGAGCCGGCCCAAGGCCAGCTCGGTCGTTTCTTGTCTCTGAAACCCCAAAACCGTATCTCTGCGTCCGCTTTCTTTACACAACGAGCCGCACAGGCGTTCAGCCAGCATCATAACAAACTGATCTAATTATATTCAGACTTTCTGGCACATTATATGCTTAGATGATATCCGGTTCAGAACTTGCTTATAAAGCACAAGCGTCTGTAATTTCTTGAATATATCGCTGGACTCTAACACCACAACGATTCGGCGATTAATCCTTATAATGTTGTAAATTATATAATTTCCAGGCGTAGGCATATTCTGTTCCGGATATCCTCTTAACTATAGTCGTCTAGAAAATCGATGTCTGGGCCGGACCTGACGCGGATGAATGGTCAAAGCAGAGTTAGCCCTGTCCAGCCCCGAATATTGTAGCAATCGGAGAATTGAGATGAGCAGTACACGAGATTTCGGGCTGGCAACGGTCATGCTACTGATAGCTGGCGCTCTGACTTCGGCCCACGCAGTACCGAACTTGCAGCTCCCCAAGGGCAGGCCAGCGGCTTTGGCCGCCGCATCATCGAGGCGGTTGAGGTTGCGCACGAAGTCATCGCGCTGCGTCCGCACGGCCTTGCTCAGGCGACCTCGGCAGAGTTGATCAGCAATTCCCGCTGAAAATTTTTTCTCTTGAGCGACAATGGGTTGGGGTAGCCTGAAAAAAAGTTCTTCGTAGACTTTTGGCGCCGACTCGGTAGACTGGCCGGCATCATTTCAGTGTCGGATCGAGAGGGCGGTGCTGATGAGCGCTCCGTTTTGCCGCAAGCATCTCAGCATTGAGGGGCTGCTGAAAGAAGCGCATCGGGTGTTTCGTCGAATCCCCGATGCACCGGGTCACGACATCGCCTTGGTCGATCATCTGATGTCAGGGCTAGCGCTCTTCGGGTTGAAGTATCCCTCGCTGCTGCAGTTCGACCAGGACTGCCGGGAGGAGACGACGCGAGCGAATCTCAAGGCCCTCTACGGGATTGAGCAGGCCCCGAGCGACACGCGCCTGCGCGAGCGTCTCGATGAGCTTGACCCCAGTCCTATGCGCCCGCTGTATAAAGCCTTGCTGAG
>NZ_JAAIJR010000086.1 GCF_010915725.1 Thiorhodococcus mannitoliphagus | reverse complement strand
TAACAGGATCTATGTGAAGGCTTGAATTATGTGAAGGACGAGCGCCGGCTCTAGCTAGGATGCCGCCTGGAGCCGCACTGAGCTTCGCATAATTTGAGCGCCTCGAGAAATCGGCGCAGTCCGTCGGGTGGCTGGTCGCGCGCCGGCTGGAAGACCGGTTCCCGACCTCGCGCGCGCTTTCGTCGTCGTAGCGAGGTTGGCTTCGACTGACTGGTGGCCGCGCGGAGCGCACATCGGGCTCCGGAGGTGATTGCCGTCTCTCTGGGGCAAGCCAATTATGTGAAGCTTCCACCGCCCCAGGCGGCCATCAACCCGCCTCTTGCCAAGACTCCCGCCCCTGGGCAGTCCTGAGCTTCACATAATCTCGACCTTCACATAAACGCGGTTAGCGGAAGGCCGAGCGTCTGGAAAGAGCGACGAATCAGGACCCTGAGCTGTCGATCATGGGCGCGCCGTCCAGCGACCGAAAACGAAGCCTGAGCTGCCGCTCAAGAGCCGGTGGTGAGCATCTGGAACTGGCCGTAACTACCCCTCGAGAGCGGGCGCGAATGTCGGGTTAGATCTAGAGTGAACTGGCGGTGCATCGCGTGCCCAGCTCAGCTGGGCCGATTCGTCCGGGGACATCGAGTTCGTGGAGAGGCTCGGCAGAGATCACCGCAGGCGTTGATTTTATCGTTTGTCCGCTATAATTTGATAGAAAGACAAACGATAGAAAAATATGCATACAGATGGCCTGATCAATTCTCGTGGCGATAGCCTGTCCGAGCGCATCCACCAAGCGCAGATCAGCCTGGAGTCTCGCCCGGATGCGGCCGCCGTTTTCAACCGTGCCACCACGGCCTTCATGCGTGCGCTGCTGTCGCTACGCGACGAGCTCAGCGCCGCTGGGCGCGACCGTCGGCTGCTGGCACAGGACGACAAGACGCTGCTTGCCGAACTCCTGATCCAGGCCCTGCAGGCGGATCCCCTGGTGTCGAAGGATCTGCGCCTGCGCCTGCGTGGACAGCTCGCGTTGCAATCCCTGCTGGAGGGAAGTGGCGGTGCCCTCACCGCCGCGGAGGTAGCGGAGCTGCTCGGTATCACCGAGGATGCGGTTCGCAAGCGTGCCCGCCGCGGTAAGCTGCTAGCCCTTCCGCGGGGCGGGCACAGCCTCTATCCAGCCGTTCAATTCGACCTGGACCGCCGCTGCCCGGTGCCCGGGCTAGACGCCGTTCTGGCCTTGCTCGACACCGAAAGCGCGCCCGCCAAGCTGCGCTTCTTCCTGTTGCCGGATGAGGATCTGGGTGCGGCGCCTATCGAGATCCTGCGCCAGGGTGATCCTCAGGCGCGGGGGCTCGTGGAGCGGAAGGCGCGGCAATTCGATACCCATCTGGCCGCTTGACGCCCGAGGGCATCGGGAACGTGGCGACCATCGTCCAGCCTGGCTCGTCTCTGGGTTGCTTGGTTGACGCAAGAAGCCGCCAATGACCATCCCCCCACCGCCGGCCGGTGGCCACCACAAGCTGCGCCTGCTGCGAGTACCCGCGGGCCACGCCTGGTATCGCGTCAGTCACCGCCGGTATGGCAGCGCGCTGCACTTCTCGAAAGGTTCGCACGCCCGCTGGAATGATCCGCACGGCGACTACGGTGTCCTCTATCTGGCAGACCGTCCTGAGACCGCCTTCGCCGAGACGTTCGGTCACGGCCTAATGAAGCGCCTGCCACCGGCAGCGGACAAGTTCATCATGCTGATCGAGCTGCAAGAACGGCATCTCTACCGTATCCGGTCCGTGCGAGATCTGACCATTGCGCTGTTCCATGGCCCGGGAATTCCCGCTCTGAATCTGGACGCCCGCCTGCTCACCACCCTCAACTACCAGTGCTCTCAAGCCTGGGCGCGCTGGACGTGCGAAGCGCCGGCGGCGCCGGCGGCGCCGGACGGTCTCCGCTATTCGTCGCGTGCGCTGCCCGGTGAGGGGATCAACACGGCCCTATTCGATCGCTGCCGCGATGCACTCACGGAAGAGGATCTGGGAGCCCTGGACATCTGGCACTCCGACACCGAGGATCTCGACATCTTCGATATCCTGGACACTCAAGGCTGGGGGCTGGTCTGACAACGGCGGATGGCCACCGCCGCGGCTGAGCCAGGTGAAGCTTTTCAGACGGCAGAAGAACTCTTCTCCCGGCGGCCAGGATTCGGCGCACCAAGCACTCACCTCGCCTAAGATGCGGAGTCTCACAGCAGCTGGCGACCCTGAGCCCGCCGTCCAGCGACCGGAAACACAGCCTGAGCTGCCCCCCAAGAGCCGACGCTAAGCGTCCGGAATGGGCCGAGTCCTTCCGGTTAGCCGTCGGGGGCGATTTCCCGCTCCTGGAACACAGCGCAAATCGCGGAACCTAGGAATCAGGCCCTCACCGAAGTTTGCATGCCGTGTTCTCGCTGAGGCAAGTGGCAAGATTCTTTCCCCTGCTGGAAACTTCGTCTCACAGCTTCAATGGGTTGTGGCTTGTCCCTCGTTGCGCCGTGAGGGACTTTCCGCTAACAGGATCTATGTGAAGGCTTGAATTATGTGAAGGACGAGCGCCGGCTCTAGCTAGGATGCCGCCTGGAGCCGCACTGAGCTTCACATAATTTGAGCGCCTCGAGAAATCGGCGCAGTCCGTCGGGTGGCTGGTCGCGCGCCGGCTGGAAGACCGGTTCCCGACCTCGCGCGCGCTTTCGTCGTCGTAGCGAGGTTGGCTTCGACTGACTGGTGGCCGCGCGGAGCGCACATCGGGCTCCGGAGGTGATTGCCGTCTCTCTGGGGCAAGCCAATTATGTGAAGCTTCCACCGCCCCAGGCGGCCATCAACCCGCCTCTTGCCAAGACTCCCGCCCCTGGGCAGTCCTGAGCTTCACATAATCTCGACCTTCACATAAACGCGGTTGAACTAATCCGCTCCGCGGGGCTTTGCGCAGCCATCCCGCCGCGTCATCGCATGGTGGCTGAGGCAGAGAAGACGCGTATCCTTTCTTAACCGTTTGCGCTCCGACGTCAACGCTCTGGCCTCTGACGTCCACACTCAAGACGACCCACGTCGGGTCGTTTCTTGAGGATCGGACGATGACACCCCTGCGCCAACGCATGATCGTCGCCATGCAGATGCATGGCTTCTCCCCGTGCACCCACGAGAGCTACCTGTCGGCGGTCCGGGACTTGGCGAAGTACACCAAACGCTCGCCGGACACGCTGACCCAGGTTGATCTCCAGCGCTACTTCAAGCACCTGGTCGTCGAGCGCCACCTCGCACCGGCCAGCGTGCACCTGTCCTACCACGGCATTCGCTTTCTCTACCGCGAAGTGCTCGCCTGGCCCGAGGTGAATCTGGAGATCGCCTTGCCCAAGCGGCCCCAACGCATCCCGGCGCTGCTGACCCGCGCCGAGGTGGCGGCGATCCTCAACGCCTGCAGCGATGACCGTCACCGCGCCATGCTGAGCGTGTGCTACGGCTGTGGGCTGCGCGTGAGCGAGGTCCTGGCCCTGCGGGTCAGCGACATCGACAGCGAGCGCAAGCTTCTGCGTATTGAGCAGGGCAAAGGGGCCAAAGACCGGCTGGTGCCGATCTCGCCCACTTTGCTCGAGACGCTACGCGCCTATTGGCGTCTGTATCGCCCGCCCGAGTGGCTCTTCACCGGGCGCGATGGCGCACCGCTGTGCTCGGCGACCTTGCAGCGGGCCTATACCCTCGCCAAGCGTCGCGCGGGGGTCACGAAAGTCGGCGGTATTCATGGGCTGCGCCACGCCTATGCCACCCACCAATTGGCGGCTGGACTCCAAGTCGAGCGCCTGCAACGCCTGATGGGACATCGCAGCATTCACACGACGCTGCGCTACGTGCATTGGCTGCCCAGTGCCCGGGAGGGGGAAGGCGAGCTCGATCTCATCGCCAAGCTGGAGGTGGCCCATGGCTGAGTTGGCTTCGCTTCAAGCGGTCATTCGGGCCTGTCTGGACGGCGTGGCCGCCACCCAGACCCTGAGCCCGCGCCAGTGGCAGGTCTGTCATCACATCCTCGACTGTCGCACCGCCGCCCTCGGCGGCTTTGCTCTGAGCTGCGATCAGTGCGAAGCGGAGGCGCTCTGCTACCACGCCTGCCGCGATCGGCACTGTCCGCGCTGCCAGCACCGGGCGTCGCTGGACTGGTGCGAGCGCCAACGCGCGGCGCTGCTGCCGGTGACCTACCACCATGTGGTCTTCACCCTGCCCTCCACGCTCAATGGCTGGATCGAGGTCCATCCCAAGGAACTCTATCATCTGCTGTTCGAGACGGTCTGGGCGACGCTCTCGGCCTTCGGATCCGACCCCAAGCGCCTGGATGGACAGCTGGGTATGACTGCGGTGCTGCATACTTGGGGACAAACGCTCACGCGCCACGTGCACCTGCACTGTCTGGTCCCCGGCGGAGCGGTCTCAGCTTCCGGGGAGTGGCATCCGGCCAAGAGCACCTATTTGTTCCCGGTCCGGGCGCTGTCCCGCCATGTCCGCGGCGGCTTCGTTAGCCGCCTGCGCCAGGCCGTTGAGGCTGGACGTCTGCCGCGGCTGAGCGATTCCCGGGAGATCGAGCGGGTGCTCAACACCCTGATGGGCCTCGAGTGGGTGGTCTACTCCAAGCCCTGCCTGGTGCACACCGAGACAGTCGTCGACTACCTGGGACGCTACAGCCATCGCACTGCGCTCAGCGACAGCCGCCTGGTCAGCTTCGACGGGCAAGCCGTCGAACTGAGCTACAAGGACTATCGCGACGGCGATCGCCGCAAGGTCATGACCCTCTCGGGCACGGAGCTGCTGCGGCGCTTCCTGCTGCATGTCCTACCCAAAGGCTTCATGCGGGTCAGGCACTTCGGGTTCCTGGCCAACCGCTGCCGCGCCCGGCGCTTGCCCGAGATCCGCACAGCGATTGCGGCGCCGACGGCGACGGTCAGTCCAGCGCAGGAGGGGAGCGAGGAGCTGACGCGGACCTTTGACGGCTATCCCTGCCCGACCTGCCGCACGGGACGACTGCGGGTGCGTGCCGCGTTGGCTCCGAAACGCCGCGACGGAGGATAAGGCTCACCCCTAAGCCTCGATTTCGCTTCAGTCTTCCAGCTTCTTTTCAGGCCCCAACGGGGTCTGCGCTAGCGCTCGCCTCGCCCCCGGACATTGGACTAAGATCGTGCTCACTGCATGTCCTCGCAGTACCCTCGGAGCTGCTTTGATGCCTGGTTTCTGCCTCCGCGAAGTCCCGCCTCCCCGATCGGCCGGCACCGGTGCGCCCACGCCAAGCGGGGCCTGTCGATACAATCCCCTCTCTATAAGGTCTCTCCGCATCGTCGCCGCCGGCGAGGGTGTGCCAGGATCGGATTAGTTCAACAGACATTTATCCATCGGGCGCCCAAGCGTCAGCGTGAGACCGGGCTTACTGCCAAGCGCCCGACGGATAAATGCTTAGTCATTATGTGAACATTCACATAACAGGATGCAGCGGACGCAGGGATCGCTGGAGCCAGTGACCATTCCTGGGAGGTCGTGCCTGTCCGGCAGTCGGAAGTGAGCTTCCAGCAATTGATCAGGACGCGAGTTTAGATGCCGATTACTAGCGGCGATCCCCGCGCCACGCCGCTGCCGCCTGGAGTCTTGTGCATGACAAGCAGTGATCTGGCCTGTCAACAACTGACCGAGGGCCGGCGGCAATCCAATAAACTCATTAAAAACAGATCTCTACAGAGGAAATGGCGCAAATTTCTCGAGTTTGGTTGCCGAGCCTCTACCTGGCTTGCGCCCCCCCAAAGCATCAGGAAACTTCAGCCGGAACTGCTGTCAGGCTCCCAATGTGCGATGGCATTTCTGGCGGAGAGTGCAGCGGCGCGATTGGCACCACGTTGGATTGGGCCAAACGCGAACTCTGGTAGTCCGAGCACTGCTCCGGTCTCAAACACTAACTCGAGGCGGTCGCCACGCTGATCGAGGAGGCGGCCCAACTCGCCGAGCGCCGCACCCTCTCCCAGCAAGTCCGCGAAGACCTCGACAGCGCCCAGACCGACCTCGCCAACCATCACCACCAGATGGACGACGCCCGCTAGGTCGCTGAAGGCTTGCCGATCAGCTCGGGTGTCACCGAAGCCTCTTGCAAGACCCTCGTCAAGCAGCGCCTGTGCGCCTCGGGCATGCGCTGGAAGAACACCGGCGCCAAGATCGTCCTCAGCCTAGGTGCCCTCACGCAGACCGCCGGGCGCTGGACTCAGTTCTGGCAGCGCATTGATCAGTGCAGCGCCGAATGTTTTTACTGAGACATCATGTGGAGGCCGAGCATGAAGTCTCAGGCCGCTTCCTGACCGACCTGCGCCAGCTCCCCGACCTGTCGTCCAGATCAAACACGAGGATTTTATCGACGGGCTCGACCTGGACGCGGACATTGATGACTAAACCACGCCCGCAGTCTAAAGTTCTATGACCGCGTTTCACCGAGATCGAGACCCCCAGGTAAACACAGAATGAAAATTACGCATCTTGCTCCGGACGCGGTTCAATTTCACTAAAGAAAAATTTAAACCGTGCCATCAGAGCAGGCGATAAGGCCGCCAAGACAGCGCGAAATTAAGATTTCGTATTTCACTCTGAGCGCGATTTAGATGGAGGAGAGACTAAATGGCAAATCGTGATGTGGTCGTGCTCAGTGCGGTACGCTCGGCAATCGGGACATTCGGTGGCTCGCTGAGCAGCTTGGAGCCGGCTGATCTGGCCGGTACGGTGATGAAAGAGTCGGTGTCGCGTTCCGGCGTTGACCCGCAACAGATCAACTATGTGACGGTCGGTAACTGTATCCCGACCGAATCCCGATACGCCTATGTCGCCCGGGTCGCCGCGATTCAGGCCGGCTTGCCGATGGACTCGGTGGCAATGGCCGTCAACCGTCTGTGCAGCTCGGGTTTGCAGGGCATCGTGAGCACGTCCCAGGCGATCATGCTGGGCGACTGCGATTTTGGCATCGGCGGCGGGGTCGAGGTGATGTCGCGCGGGGCTTATCTCTCGACCGCGATGCGCTCGGGCGCGCGCATGGGCGATACGCAGATGATCGACGCCATGGTCGCCACGCTGACCGATCCCTTCGGTGCCGGGCACATGGGGATCACGGCCGAAAACCTGGCCGAAAAATGGGAGATTTCACGCGAGGAGCAGGATGCCTTGGCCCTTGAGTCTCAGCGTCGCGCCGCCGCCGCCATCGCCGAGGGCCGTTTCAAGTCGCAGATCCTTCCCATCACGCTGAAATCGCGCAAGGGCGAGACAGTGTTCGACACGGACGAGCATGTCAGGGCCGACGCCACCATGGAGTCACTCGCCAAAATGCGGCCGGCCTTCAAGAAAGATGGCACGGTGACGGCGGGCAATGCCTCTGGAATCAATGACGGCGCGGCCTTCATGGTGCTGGGGGGCGCTGACGCGGCCGCGAAATCCGGTTACAAACCGATCGCGCGTCTGGTGTCCTATGCCGTGGCCGGAGTGCCCAACCACATCATGGGCGAGGGTCCGATTCCCGCCACCAAGATCGTCTTGCAGCGCTCCGGTCTATCGCTCGACCAGATGGACGTGATCGAATCCAACGAGGCCTTCGCGGCGCAGGCCATTGCGGTTTCCAGGGGATTAGGTCTCGATATGGCCAAGACCAATCCCAACGGCGGAGCGATTGCGCTGGGCCACCCCGTAGGTTGCTCGGGGGCCTTCATTGCCACCAAGGCCCTCTACGAACTCCAGCGCGTCAATGGCCGCTATGCATTGGTCACCATGTGTATTGGTGGCGGTCAGGGCATCGCCGCGATCTTCGAGCGCATCTGAACCTGGGACGAAACCGCGCCCAGAGTGAGAAACGGCTATTCACGCGACGGCAAGAAGGGACTCTTGCAGGTCAGCTAAGTCGTGGTCCATGAACGACTTCCCGATTTGCTCCGTACCGTCTGTCTACAAGGCGGGAAGTAGAAGTTGGACGTCCCCCAAGGGCTGCTGATCGATGCGCGTGGCTGCCCGGTGGCGCTCTCGGTGTTCTCGGGCAATCCCAGTGATCCGCAGACACTCCTCGCGTAGCTCGACAAGCTCTAGCAGGACTTCGCGCTGGGCTCCGTGGTCATCGTCGGCGATCGCGGCATGCTCTCGCAGCAGCAGATCGACGCGCTCAAGGCGCGCGATGGATCGCTTCGATGAGTTCAATCTCTCCGAATGCACCCATGAGCCGACATTCCTCACATCAAATGTGTAAAAATAATTTATCTATCTCGCTGATTTTATGTTCAAACTCAGCCGTTTCGAACACGAATTCAGGACAAATTGCCAGTCATCGCGGGACAAAATATTCCTGCGCTTCCTGGGCGTGAAAAGTCATTATTTTTTATCGCGACTATTCGCTGATTTTCGCTTCAAATTAGCCGAAGATCACGAAACTTCGATATGCGGAATGTCGGATGAGGACTTCCCCGGCGAGCGCTTGGTGGTGTGCCGCATCCGGCACTCGCCACGCAGCGCGCGGCCAAGCCCCGTGAGTTGCTCGAGGCGACCTGCACGCAGCTCAAGCAGGTGCAGCAGATGGTCGCCAACGCGCGCCTGAAGGATTGCGACAAGATTGGCGTGCGCGTCGGGCGGGGCATCAACAAGTACAAGATGGCCAAGCACCTGGTGCTCGACATCGCCACCGAGCACTTCGCCTTTCACATCGATGAGGACAAGGTCGCAGAAGAGGCGGCGCTCGATGGACGCGATGTCATTCGCACCCCGCTGCACGTCGAGCAGGTCGGCAGCGCGGATGCCGTGCGCCATGACAAGGACCCCAGTCACGTCGAATCCGCCTTTCGCACGCTCAAGAGCGCCGATCTGCAGATTCGCCCAATCGATCACCACACCGAAGAGCGGGTGCGCGCTCATCTGTTCCTGTGCATGCTCGCCGACTATGTCAGGTGGCACATGAGCGAGGCGTGGCGGGCGCTCCTGTTCGCCGATGAAGATCAGCACGCCTGGCCGAGCGCGACCCGCTGGCACCGGCGACGCGCTCCGAGGGCGCCCTCGAGAAGGCGGCCAGCACGCAGCGCGCCGATGGCTCCCCGGTCCATCGCTTTCGCACCCTATTGAACGAACTCAGCACCATCGTGCGCAACACCTGTCGGCGTCACGATGCCACCTGCGGAGACGAGATCTTCGAGATCGATACCACGCCCAACGCCAAGCAGGCTCAGGCGCTTGATCTGATCCAGCAGATCCGACTGTAGCGAGACGCATACACCCAGATTCTCTCGACACGCGAGCAGGATCAATCACATAACGCTTCGCATCGGCTGGAACTTCGGCTTAACCGCCTTGCACAACGTTGCGATCACACGCCCCGATGCCACCACGGCCGCTGAGCGCTTCTTCGCTCAGCCCCACCCATCCTTGTGCGAGCAGGTGCTTAAGCGCAAGCCCTGGCCGGCCCGACCGGCGCGACGACGACCGCGCCCGCGCCCGGCGAGGCAGCCGCACCTCGTCCCTGTGGCGGCTTAGCAACAGTGGACCAACCGATGATCAAGGCCCACGCAGATGACAGCGACCACGCAAGGCGGAGAGCGTCAAGAGCGCTCGGAAGCCGCCGCTCAGGACAGACCGCTGCCGAACACGTCGATCCTGGTTTGTGAGCCTTCACATGCCTGCGTCGCGCCGTCGATGATCCGTCAGCGGCGAGTGGCAGCATCGGGGTGCGGTGGTCGTGCTGGGGTTGGCGTGATTCGCACGGATGATCCAACCGCGGCCGCCGGGCTGTCAGAACAGCTCCTCGCGGTCGCGACCCTCCGCGAGGTCCGTCAAGAGACTCCGAAGCGCCATCATGGCGCTGGCCGCCTCGGCGTTCGGATCCCATCGGGTATTGCCCCAAGGGACCGGATCACGCAACTGGGAGGCCAGGCGCAATGGCTGGAGGACGCTGTAGATGGGCCGCCAATTCCCTTCGATGCGCAGGGCGAGTCGCGGATTGATCAGATACTGGCCATGCTTGAGACGAAGGAAGAGCTTGCGGTTGTAGGGATCGTCGCGTTGGATCTCGTTCTTCGACAAGATCGAGGAGATGTAGGGGCGCTTCTTGCGCCGCTCGGGGACGATGGAATCCGGGAAGTGCGCGAGCAGCTCGGCGAAGTCGACGGCCGAGAGCGCATTGCGGCGCCTCGCCCAGTGCTCGCCGAGGCGTTGATAGAAGAGCACCATGGCAATGCAGAGCATCAGATACTCCATCAGCCGTTGGTCGAGCTTGATCAGCCGCCCGTCGACCTGGATGTCCAGACTGGCTGGGGCGAGGCGCTCGAACAGCGCTGGGAGCTTGTTGCGGGCGAAGCGCGCGTCGGCGCAAGCCCGCTCCAGTGCGATCTGGAAGGCGTTGAGCCCGTTGCCATCCACCAGGCCGGTATCGGCGTCGCGATCGAGCAGCGTCTCGACCAGCTCCGCATTGCCCATGCGGCTGGCGATCATCAGCGGGGTCTGACCGAAAACGTTGCGGAAGTCGACACCGTATTGATCGACTTGGCGCAGGACGGTACCCGGATGCTTGAGGGTGTAGGGCAAGAAGTGCGTGCGCTCCAGCACCGGCATCGCCTTGTCGGGCTGCTGCGCGGTCTTGAAGCCGCCCTGGACCAGCGCATTGAGCAGACGCTGATCGCGATAGACCAGGGCGTACTCCATGAGGGCGATGCGCGCCTTCTTCTCGCCACGCTGCAGCGCCTTGTCTTCGAGTTCGGCCAGGGCGTCGCCCTGAATGACCGCCCAAGGCACCGCACGTTGCTTGAGGATCTGCTCGCGGATCTCGGCCGCCTGCTCCTCCTTGCCCTGCAGCTCCAGCCGATGGGCCTCGTGGCGCCACTCCTCCAGGCTCGAGCGCGCCTCCTCGACATCCTCCACACCCGCGAGCGCTTCGGTCAGCCCGAGCAGCGCGAGCAGCGGCTGCTTGGAGCGGGGCTCGATCAGGTAGAGATTCTTCACCGCCCGCGTCACCGCCACGTAGAGGGCGTTGATGTAGAACTTGTAGATCTCGAGCGACTTGTCACCCTTGTCGCGGGTGCGCGCATAGCGCAGCTCGCCCTGCAGGTCGGCCTCGCTGAGATCGCCGGCGATCTCGCGAAAGCGCTTTTCCTCGCCCGAGAGGAAACCGTAGAGCAGGACGTTCTCGTACTCCAGGCCCTTGGCCTCGTGGATCGAGAACACCAGCGGGGTGCGGAAGAACTGGCGGACCTCGGCCTTCTGCTCCGGATGCAGCACCAGGATGGCGAAACGCGCCGAGGCGGCGGTGCGCCGGTCGAGGTCGCGCTTGATCCGGTCGCTGTCCTGCAGCAGGGCGACACGCCCGAGCGCTGGGCCGCAGCTGCGCACCAGATAGTTGCTCTCGCGGTCCACGGAGCCGAAGCGCGCGTGCTTGATGTGCAGCAGCCGGTTGGCGATCGCGGTGACCTGGGGCGAGTTGCGGAAGTTGGCGTTGAGGATACGGATCAGATCCGCTGGGGCGCCGTCGCCCTGCTCCCGCCAGAACAGGGTCTTGACCTTGGACCAGGAGAAGAAGTTGGGGTGCACGATCTGGTTGGAATCGCCGCACAGGAGAAAGCCGCTGGGGGTGCGCAGCGCGCGCAGGATGAGCAGCAGCTGGACATTGGTCAGGTCCTGCACCTCATCGACGACCACGAAGTCGTAGCGCGGGCGCACGCGCGCGAGCCAGGCATGGCTGATCAGATTGGCGTCGAACCAGCCCTGCTCGGCGAGGAAGCGCAGATACTTCTCGAAGAGGTCGTAGACCTCGGCACGGGTCTCGGGCGGGTAGATCGACTGCTTCACCCCCAGGGCGCAATAGTCATCACGGCTGAGATAGGCACACTCGGGATCGGCGCCGCTGATCGCGCCCTGAAACTCCTCGAATAGCTGATGGCTGTCCTTCAATGCCTTCGGCAGGCGCTGGCGATCGGCCCAGGCGGAGAAGGCACGTGGCGTGATCTCCTTGCCATCGGGGACCTGGATGCTCTCCAGGTACTCGCGGAACGAGAGGAAATCGACGCTTTGGTCCTCGCGCTCCCAGCCGTTGGCGTAGTAGAGGTCGCGCGCGTTCTGCACCAGAAACGGCGAGCGTGTGACGTAGAGGACGTCACCGCTCGCCTCCTTCATCTTCTCCAAGGTCAGCGCCGTCTTGCCGCTGCCGGCGGAGCCGATGATCACCAACGGCGGCGGCTGCTGGTAGACCGCCTCCTGGTCATCGTCGAAGGACAGCACCTTGTCGAGCAGATGGAACCGGGGCAGCTTGGGGTTGAGATAGCTCAGCTGCGGCGCCTCCCCGGCAACCTCGGGCGCCACGGCCGGGATGCGCGCCTCGTCGATCTCCGCGCCCCGCGCCAAAAAGCGCGACTTCTCGTAGGCGTGTGCGTGGATGTACTCGAGCATCAGGACATAGCGCTCGTCCTGGTGGCGATAAAGCGCGAACAGCATCCGATTGCTGCGGTCGAGGCGCGCCCGATAGAGGTTGTCGCCCACCTTCTTGACCTCTGCCGAACTGAAATCATCGGCGGCCAGAGCGGCGGCGAGCTTGTCGTAGCCCGGAATCGCTGCGGTGTCGAGACCGCGGTAGGTGAGGATCTTCATAGAGCTGCAGGTGTCGGTGGAGGTGGCAGCGGAGTCGTCCGCTCTATCACGCCATCTTAACGACTCGGTCGCGATGCCGGCAGACCCGGACCCCTGGTCATTGCAAGGCACCGCAGCGGTCGGCTGCTTCGCGGTTGCCGTGCGCGCCGATGCGCGGGCCGGGGAGATTCCTTCGTTTCGGACGACGGTCATGCGGGCGAGGCACGTCGCAGGACTGGCCTGCTCATCAAGGTTGCCCAGTTGTGATGATTGCCCGATTGTGATGATTGCCCGATTGTGATGGTTGCCCGATTGTGATGGTTGCCCAATTGTGATGGTTGGTCGGACCTGTCGAGGATTCCTGACACAGGCCGCGCCCGGGCGGTCAGTCCGTCGTGACCGGAGCCTGGAGTACGAGCGTTTCTGGGGGCAGGCACAGGGCGTCGCTGCATGCCTGGAGGCGCAGTTCCACCGGCACCCAGGGGCGCGCCTGGACGTCCGGGTCGGTGGTTCGCTCCAGCGCCGCCTCGATCCGCACGCGGCCCTCGTAGACGGCCAGGGGCTCGCGCTGGAAGCCTAGCTTGAGGATCTTCGGGGGTGGATAACGGCGCTCCTCCAGGCGCCATTCAGGGGTGTCGCCCGTCAGGCGGACCCTGGTTGGGATCAGGTTGTCCTGCAGAGGCTGCTCGGCGTTGATGTGCCAACCTGGGCGCAGGCCAAGCTCCAGCACAAGCGTCGCGGCGCCCGGATCCTTGCGCAAGATGCGAGCCTCGACGCGCACGGCGCCGCGGGCGGCAGACTGCCTGGGGCCCGTCTCGCCGTGGCGCAGCCGGTTGAGCGCCAGCAGCAGGGAGGGGAACGCCGTGGGTTGGCGCTGCACCTGACCGGATACCGACGCCAGCAGTGACTTGGCCCGCTGGTCATCGCTCAAGTCGTCGCTGCGCCTGGACAGCGCGGCGAGGAGATGCAAGGCCGCGGAGGTTGCCGAGGGCATGGCCCCGTCGCTCAGGTCCTTGGGGCGGGCCATCAGCGGGGTGTCGGTGGCCGCCTCGCCCATGAAGAGTCCGCCCCCGTCGGGGTCGGCGAAGCGGCTCCACAGGGCATCGGCCAGCTCCCGAGCCCGTTCCAGCCAGCCTGGCTCCCCAGTGATGTCGTAGAGCGCGATCAGGCCCTCTCCCAGGAAGGCATAGTCCTCCAGCAGCGCCGGCTGGGCGGCGCGGCCGTCCAGATAGACACGCTTGAGCGCGCCGGGATCGCTGCGGACCTTGGCCCAGAGCAGGTCCGCGGCGCGCACGGCGGCGGCCACATACCTGGGCTCTTGCAAGGCATCGCCGGCCTCGGCGAGGGCGGTGATCATCATGCCATTCCAGGCGGTCAGGACCTTCTCGTCGCGGTGGGGATGCGTGCGGGTCTCGCGCTGCTGGTAGAGGGTCTGGTCGATGCGGTCCATCCGCTGCCACAGCTCATCGAGCGTGAGTCCCTGGGCTTCGGCGAAGGCCTCGGGCGCGACGGGGAGGTGCAGGATGTTGCGCCCCTCGAAGTTGCCGCCCGGGGTCACGCCATAGAGCGCTATGGCAAGCTCCGCGTCCTCGGGGTCGAGGACGGCCGCGAGCTGCGCCGGGGTCCAGAGGAAGAACCGCCCCTCCTCGCCCTCGCTGTCGGCGTCGGTGGCGGAGTAGAAGCCGCCCTCGGGGGAACTCAGGTCTCGCAGCACGAAATCCAGGATCCGGCGGGCCACGCGGGCAAGCTCCGGGTCGCCGATGAGACGCCAGGCAGTCACGTAGAGGCGCGCGAGTTGGGCCTGGTTGTAGAGCATCTTCTCGAAGTGGGGTACCAGCCAGGCGTTGTCGGTCGAGTAGCGGTGGAAGCCACCGCCCACTTGGTCGTGGATGCCGCCGCGGGCCATCGCCTTGAGGGTGAAGACGGCGGCCTCGAGCGCCTGGAGATCGTCCTGGCGCAGGGCCTGATCGAGCAAGAGGCTAAGCCGAGGCTCTTGGGGAAACTTGGGTGCCTGACCGAAGCCGCCCTGCAGATCGTCGTGCTGGGCCAGGGTGTCCGCGACGGCCTGGTCGACGATCGCATCCCCCAGCTCAGCGGCCTGGGACTCGACGGCGAGCGCACGGCTGACGGCGTCGGCAATCTGGCGGGCCTGCGCGCGCAGTGCTTCCGGGCGTTCCTCCCACAGGGACTGGGCCTTCTGAAGCAGCTGGGCAAACTTGGCGGGCGGGAAATAGGTCCCGGCGACGAGGGTCTCGCCCTCCGGGGTTAGGATGCTCGACAGGGGCCAGCCGCCCGAACCCGTCAACAGCTGCGCGGCGGTCATGTAGACCTGATCGACGTCGGCGTGGACCTCCCGATCGACTTTGACGGCGATGTAATGGCTGTTGAGCAGGCGGGCGATATCGACATCCTCGAAGCTCTCCCGCTCCATGACGTGGCACCAGTGGCAGGTCGAATAGCCGATGGAGAGGAACACCAGCTTGCCCTCCTGGCGCGCCCGCTCGAAGGCCTCGGGTCCCCAGGGGTACCAGTCGACCGGGTTGTGGGCATGCTGGAGGAGGTAGGGTGAGCCCTCAAAAATGAGACGGTTGGTGAACAAGGGCTGGCCGTCTGGGCGCAGGTGCTCGGTGCGCGGGCGATAGTCAGGCCCTTTGGCCGCGAGCGCCGTCTCAAGCCGGCGTTGCAGCTCGGGCGAACGCGAAGGGGCGGCTGGCAGCGCCTGCGCATTGGCCGATCCGCCACCGAGCATTCCGAGCATCAAGAACAAGACGGCGTTGCGCATGGATAGCCTCCTCGTCATCAAGCGACTCCACCGGCGGGCCGCGCGGATTTCAACTCGGTTGGCCTGGACGGCCGTGGGGCGCAGCACCGCCACTTCGGCGCCCTTATCCGGTCTTGAGCGCCGTCGCGCCGTGGTTACTAGGCGCCACAGCGGCCGCGTGGTGGCCCGGCTATTGACTCAGGTGGGGGATGGAGTGCATCGAGCGCAAGGGTACGTTGATGGGGCTGCACGATCTGGACATGAAACCGCCTGAGTTCGCGCGGCGAGCGCACCCCGCTGGCGTGGACGATGAGGCCGACCTCACGGGTGATGTTCTCGGCATAGGCCGCGACGCGCGACGCCTTGGTCGGTGGATAGATCCCCTTCTGGAGCCTGGGTGGTGATGCCGGTCTGCGCGTGTTCTTATCGCATTTGAGCGCCTTGATGTATCCCAGCATGAACATGAAGCCGCGTGCAGAGCAGACGAAGTCGGCACCGATGCATAAGGCCCAGGCGACGTCCGCTGGTGTGAACAACCCCGACGGCCTTGGATAATCGGACGCTTCATCGAAATTTGACTCATCTGCAAGCATTTTGCGCCCTCAAGGATTCTAGGGGCGCTCAAGCCCATAGCGCTTCATCTTCTGCCACAGCGTCTTGCGGCTGATGCCGAGCCGCTCGGCGGTCAGCGTCATGTTGAAGCCCGTGTCGGTCAGGCCCGCCAGAATCGCGGCACGCTCGCCCGCCTGGGCGTGGGCCTTCAGACCCTGCTCAGTCGTCGATGCATCGGGCAGATCCAGCGCCAGGGACGGTCCCCGACCCAGGATGCAGGCGCGCTCGAGCGCGTGCTGGAGCTCTCGCACATTGCCCGGCCAGTGGTGCTTCAGGAGCCGCTCGCGATCGCTGGCACCAAGCTCGCGGCACTCGTCAGGAAAGCGTCTGACATGCTCGGCGACATAGCGCTCGGCCAGCCAGAGGATGTCCTCCGGGCGCTCGCGCAGGGGTGGGATGCGGATCTCCAGGACGCGCACCCGATAATAGAGGTCTTCCCGGAAGGCTCCGGCGCGGACCAGGGCCGCCAGGTCGCGGTGCGTCGCGCACACCAGTCGCGCGGGCACCTCTAGCGCTCCGGTGCCACCGATTCGTGTCAATTGACGCGATTGCACGACCCGCAGCAACCGCGATTGCAGGGCTAGGGGCATATCGCCGATCTCGTCGAGAAAGAGCAGGCCGTCGCCGGCCTGCTCGAACACGCCCGCGCGACGGCGTTCGGCGCCCGTGTAGGCACCGCGCTCATGGCCGAACAGCTCGGCCTCGATCAGGCCCTCCGGCAGCGCCGCGCAGTTGACCGCCACGAAGGGCGCCCTGGGACATTGCAGGCGATGCAGCCGACGTGCGACCACTTCCTTGCCGACGCCGGATTCGCCGCAGATGAGCACGGGCGTCTGGGGATGGCGTGCCAGCCGGGCGAGCTCGGCCTCGATCTGGCACATCGCCGGGGAGATGCCCAGGCGGTCCTCCAGCTTGGTCGGCGGATCGGACGTGACGGGCGATTGACTCAGGGCACGCAGCTTGCCAATCAGCTCGCCGGGGTCGAGCGGCTTGGTCAGATAGTCGACGGCGCCCAGCTTGAGCAGCCGGACCGCATCCTCGATGCTGCCGTAGCCGGTGATGAAGAGGGTCGGCGGGACCGCTGTCCGGGAGCGCCGCAGGTGCTCGAAGAGGTCGATGCCCGAGAGATCGGGCAGGCTGACGTCGAGCAGGAGGAGATCGAAGCGCTCCGCCAGCAGCCTCTCGAGTCCGCCGCGCCCCGTGCGCTGCCACACGACGCCGAAACCCTCCAGGGTGAGCCGCTCGACCAGCGCCTCGCCCATGATGGCGTCGTCCTCGATGAGGCAGATCCGCGTCATGGCGCTTCCTCGGTCCCCAGGGGCAGCTCGACCTGAAAGCCGGTGCGCTCGGCGCTCGAGGCGACGCGAATCTGACCGCCCAACTGGGAGGCGATCTGATAGCAGATCCAGAGTCCGAGCCCCTGGGCGTGCGGGCGCTGCTCTGGGTAGGGCTCGAACAGATGTGCCAACTGCTCGGCGGGGATCGGGCGCCCCGGGTTTTCGACCCGCACCGCGAGCTGGCTACCGTCGCTCCCGGCCTCGACCCGCACCGCCCCGCCCGGCTCCGCGGCCTCAATGGCGTTCAAGAGCAGGTTCAGCAATAGCTGACGGACCGGGGCGGCCGGCAGGTCGAGCGCTGACGCCAGGCTGACGTTCCAGTCCAAGCCCACGCCCGAGCGCGCGAGCTTCGGCTGGACCAGGGTGCGCACATCCTCCAGATCCGTCGGGGCCAGGGTGCGGGAATCGCCGCGCGCCTCGACGAGGAGCGCCGACACGCTGCCGCGGATCTGCTGCAGGGCACGGTCGATGAGGTCCAGCAGGCGTGCGGTCCGCGCATCGAGGACCTGCCCTTGGCGATAGGTGTCGATCGCCATGAGCATGCCGCCGAGTGGGTTGTTGACCTCGTGGGCGACGCCCGCCGCGACCCGCCCGACGGCTGCGAGCCGCTCGGCCTGAAGCATCTGCTGCTCCAGCGCGTCCTTTTCGGCCAGTGCGGCCAGCATGGCGCTGAACTGACGCCCGAGCTGACCGATCTCGGAGTCGCTCTCGGGGACCTGACAGCGCAGCTGCCGAGCGTCCTCGGTTCCCACCCGCGCCATGCAGGCCGCCAGCTGCATCAGCGGCGACGCCATGCGGCGTCCCCAGAGCCAGCCGACCGGGAGCAGCACCGCCAGGACCGCCGCCGTGACCAGCACACCGCCGACCAGGATTTCGCGGAAACGTGCGAGGAAGGGTCGATCGGAGAGCAGGGCGATCAGCTCGCCGACCGGGCCGCCCTCGCTGGCTAGGGTGAGCCGCAGGACCCGGCGCGTGCCATCGTCTTGGCGCTCAATGGACCGTACCAAGGCTGGCACGGGCGCATCCGAAGTGGACGCGGCCACCGGCAGCCAGGGGAGCGCCCCCTCTAGCGGCTGATCCAGACGGAAGTGCTGGGGTCGATTGCTTGCGAAGACCCGCTGACCCGCGTCGATCACGATCCAGGTCGCGTCGGCGGCGTCTTTCTCCGGCCCCCGCAGCAGGGAGTAGGCGAGCCAGACGTCATCATGCAGCAGCGCCTGGACCAGGACCTCGGACATGGCATGCCCGAGACGCAGGGCGTTGCGTCCCTGATCCTCGCGGAGGTTGTCGAGCGTTTGCAGGCCCAGTGATAAGGCCATCGAGACCGCCGTGACCACCGCCGCCACGCTCAGGCTCAAAGGGAGTCGATGGCGATAGCTGGCGGGCGTGAGGCTCATGTCCGACGTCCCGCGTCCAGGCGCGCGGCCATCGCCGCGATGTCGTCGAAGAGCGCGGGCCGCGCGGGCGCGAAGCCATCCAGATTGAGCTCGTCGAGGAGCTGTCGGCCGATCGGGTCCTGGTCCTGGCGCAGCAGCACCTGGCGGATGGCCTTCAGGTCCGGCTCGGCGAGCCCAGGTGCGCCGGCGAGCGGCGGGAATCCGAACAGCGGCGAGCGCAGGATGATCCGGGTCCGTTCCGTCAGCGCGGGCACACGGCGCGCCAGCGTCTCCCAGACGTAGCTGTCGACGGCGGCTCCATCCGCCAGCCCCTCGGCGACGGCCTCGACGGCATGCCGATGGCCCCAGGTAAAGAAGGTCCTGCGAAAGAAGCGGTCCGGATCCAGTCCCTGCTCCAAGAGGGCGAAGCGCGGGTAGAGGTAGCCGGAATTGGAGTCCGGATCCGACCAGGCGAACAGGCGTCCCTGAAGGTCGCGCAGAGCTGTGAAGGACGAGTCGGCCCCGACAATGACGTAGGAGCGGTACTTGGGTTGTCCTTGAAAGCGCGGCACCGCGATGAGTGACAGCTCCCGCCGGTGCTGCACATAGGGATAGCCGCAGATCCAGGCCAGATCCAATCCGCCGCGCAACAGCAGGTCCATGATTTCGCGGTAGCGCGCGCGCTGGATGAAGACCACCGGGCGGGCGAGCTGCCGCTCGAGCCAGCTCGCCCAGAGACGGAGGAAGGCGACGCGGTCATCAAGAATGACCGGCGTCAGGCCGAAACGCAGCGCGGGTCTTTCGCCTGCGCTCGGGTCTTGCGCTGCGCCCGTGGCGATGGGCTCGCACCAGCCAGACGGGCTGATGCCGAGTAGGCCGATGGCGCGCAGAAGGTCCCGGCGTGTGAGCATAGATCGGCGTTACCTTTTCGTAACACAAAGACTGCAGACGTTACCAGAACTCCACGCGTGCTGCCTAGGCCATTGATTTCGCACAACCCTCAAATGGGTATGGGCTTTGCTCATGGCTCGGGACCATAAAAACGAGGAGGAGTGAGACCATGACCAATCTCAGCAGACGCCGCTTCCTGAAGGCGAGCGGGGCGGCGGCCACGGCGGGCGCCGCGCTCATCGGGAGCGGACTGGCAAACGCGCAGGAGCGGGCGGCGCCGGGGGCGACCACCTTGCCCTATCCGCGCGAGGCGATCGCGAAGGCAAGCGGCTTGCAAGACAACGTCCCGGTCGCCTTCAACTACCCGGATGCCGAGTCCTTCTGTCAGATCATCAAGACCGGGCGCCCGGTGCCCGGCGGCATCGGCCCGGATGGCGACATCGTCGCCTTCAGCACCCAATGCACGCACAACGGCTGCCCGCTGAGCTACGACAAGGAGGCACGCACCTTCAAGTGCGGCTGCCACTTCAGCATCTTCGACCCGGAGATGGCGGGACAGATGGTGGATGGCCAGTCGACCGAGAATCTGCCGCGCATCCTGCTCGAGCACGATACGGCGGACGACAGCCTCTACGCCGTCGCGGTCGAGGGGCTCATCTACGGCCGCCAATGCAATCTGCTGTGATCGGGAGACGCCCATGACCCAGTATCGAGACCGCATCCCGCTGCCGCCGCCGGACGCGCAGCGCACCAACATGACCTGCCACTTCTGCATCGTCGGCTGTGGCTACCAGGTCTATAAATGGCCGGAAAACCGCGAGGGCGGACGCGCGCCGGAGGAGAACGCCCTTGGGCTCGACTTTCGCAAGCAGCTGCCCGCGCTCAGCATCATCATGACCCCGCCGATGCACAACGTCGTCACGGACCGCGACGGCAGTCGCCACCACATCATGATCCTGCCCGACAAGGAGTGCGTGGTGAATCAGGGGCTGTCCTCGACCCGGGGCGGTCAGATGGCGAGCGTCATGTTCACGGGCGAGGGGCCATCGCGCCAACGGCTCTATTACCCCATGCTCTTCACCGGCGACGACTGGGTCGAGACCAACTGGGACCAGGCGTTGCAGGTCTATGCGGGGGTGACCAAGCGCATCCTCGACGCCAACGGACCGGACCAGATCGCCTTCGACGCCTTCGACCACGGCGGCGCCGGCGGCGGCTTCGAGAACACCTGGGGCAGCGGGAAGCTGATGTTCAGTGCCATCCAGACGCCCCTGGTGCGCATCCACAACCGCCCTGCCTACAACTCCGAGTGCCACGCCACCCGCGACATGGGCATCGGCGAGCTGAACAACAGCTACGAGGACTCGGAGCTTGCCGACACCCTCTTCTACATCGGCGCCAACGGCTACGAGACCCAAACCAACTACTTCCTGGCCCATGCCCTGCCGAACATGACGGGTAAGAATCTGGAGAAGAAGAAACAGTGGTTCCCCGGCGAGAGCGTTGCACCGGCCAAGGTCATCTTCGTCGACCCGCGCCGCAGTCTGACCATCTCGGTGGCGGAGCACCTGGCGGGCAAGGACAACGTGCTGCATCTGGCCATCCAACCGGGCACCGACACCGCCCTCTTCAACGGCCTCATGACCTATGTCGTGGAGCAGGACTGGCACCATGAGCGCTTCATCCGCGATCACACCAGCGGTTTCGAGGAGGCGCTGAAGGCCAATCGCATGAGTCTCGCGGACTGCAGCCGCATCACCGGGGTGGACGAGGCGGACATCGTCAAGGCGGCGGAATGGGCCTACAAGCCGAAGGCGTCCCGGCACTATCCGCGCACCATGCACGGCTACGAGAAGGGCATCATCTGGGGCAACGACAATTATCGCATCCAGTCCGCCCTCGTCGATTTGGTATTGACCACCGAGAACGTCGGCCGGCGCGGGAGCGGGGTGGTGCGCATGGGCGGTCACCAGGAAGGCTATGCCCGCCCACCCTATCCAGGCGGACGTCCCGCTCGCTATGTCGACCAGGAGATCATCCAGGGCCGGGCCAAGATGCTCACGGTCTGGGCCACCAATCCCTTCCAATCGACCCTCAACGCGGAGCAATTCCGCGAGGCGGTCCACCGTCGTTCCGCGATCGTGCGCGATGTTATCAGCAAGGCGCGCGGGGCGAGTGCCACTGATCTGGTCGACCTCATCTTCGATGCGGTGGAGAACCGCGGCGGACTCTTCGTCGTCGACATCGACCTCTACCACACCAAGCTCTCCGATGCCGCGCATCTGCTGCTCCCGGCCACGCATCCGGGCGAGATGAATCTGACCGCCATGAACGGCGAGCGGCGCATGCGCCTCTCCGAACGCTTCATGGACCCGCCCGGCGAGGCCAAGCCCGATTGTCTGATCGCGGCGGAGATCGCCAACACCCTCAAGGCCCTCTACGCGCAGGAGGGCAACACCGAGATGGCCGCGCGGTTCGGTGGTTTCGACTGGACGACCGAGGAGGACGCCTTCAACGATGGCTTCCGCAAGCCCGAGGGCATCGACAGCCAGGGCGGACCGACGGGCGACTTGGCGACCTACGAGCGCCTGCGCGCCATGGGCACCAATGGGGTGCAGTTGCCGATCAAGGAGTTCACGGGCGGCAAGCTCGTCGGTACCGAGATGCTCTACACCGACTACAGGTTCGACACCCAGGACGGCCGGGCACACTTCCTCCCCGCCCCCTGGAACGGACTGCCCGGCACCGTGGAGACCCAGCGGAAGAAGCATCGCTTCTGGGTCAACAACGGTCGAACCAACCATATCTGGCAGACCGCTTACCACGACCGCTACCTGGCGTTCCGTCGCGACCGCTTCCCCATGTCGCCACTTGAGATGAATCCGGACGACGCCGCGAGCCTGGGTATCGTCTCGGGCGACATCGTGGAGTTGCACAACGACTACGGCGCCGCCTTCGCCATGGCCTATCTGGAGCCGGACATCGCCCCAGGGCAGAGTTTTATGATGTTCGGCTATGACAACGGCGTGGTGGGCGACGTCGTCACCGACTGGACCGATCGCAATCTGGTGCCCTACTACAAAGGGACCTGGGCGGACATCCGCAAGGTCGGGACCATGAAGGACTATAAGCGCACCGTCTCCTTCAAGCGGCGGCGGTTCTTGAATGCCTGAGGCAACACCGGTTCTGGAAGGCGGCGAGGGCGCTCCCCTCGGTCGCTTTCCGGGGCGGGTATCCGATGCCGAGTCGAGCACACACCTTCCAGAGCACAGCATGAGCCAGCGAACCTTGACGGACGCCTTCGGTCGACGCATCCATTACCTGCGCCTGTCGGTCACGGACCGCTGCGATCTGAGGTGTCGCTATTGCCTGCCGAAAGGCTACAAAGGGTTTGAAGCATCTGAACACTGGCTGACGTTCGACGAGATCGTCCAGGTCGTACGAGCCTTCGCGGCCTTGGGCGTCCGTCATGTGCGACTAACCGGCGGCGAACCCTTGCTGCGCCGCGAGCTCCCGCTGCTGGCCGCCCGACTGGCAACCCTGCCTGGCCTGGATGACCTATCGCTTTCCACCAATGGGACGCGCCTGAAGTCCCTGGCGAAACCGCTCTATGCGGCGGGCGTGCGCCGTCTGAATATCAGCCTGGACAGCTTGCGCCCTGACGTCTTTAAGCAGATCACCGGGGGGTGCCTGGACCAGGTTTTGCGCGGCATCCAGGCGGCTCAGCGGGTCGGTTTTGCCCCAATTCGTATCAACACCCTGTTCATGCCCGGGGTGAACGACGACGAACTCGAGGAACTCATTGACTACTGCGGCGCACGCGGCTTCACCCTGCGTCTGATCGAGGCGATGCCGATGGGTGCGACTGGCCAGGCCGCGGCCGGTCATTCCTTGGATCCGCACGCTATCCAGCGCCGACTGGCACAACGTGTCGAGCTGCTCCCCGAGCTGCTGCCCGGCGGCGGCCCGGCACGCTACTATCGACTCAGCGGGACCGAGACTCACATCGGCTTCATCAGCCCACGCTCGCAGCACTTCTGCCAAACCTGTAATCGTGTCCGGCTCACCGTCGTTGGCACCCTGCGGCTCTGTCTCGGGCAGGAGCACAGTGCGCCCTTGCGCGTGTTGCTGCGGGCAGGCATCAGCGACGCTGAGCTCAGCGCTCATCTGCAGCGGGTCATCGCGTTGAAGCCAGAACGTCATCACTTCAACGAATCGCCCACGCCGATCACTCGCTTCATGTCGGCGACTGGTGGTTAGACACGGTGGCTATCAGCGAAGATCAGCGGCCGCTGCCGATCTTCTAGCTGACATCGTCCGCGCGGAGGTAGGCGAAAGCAATTGGCCGAGTCCTTCCGGAGAGTCTCTAGACCGAAGTTCCAGGGTGTAATCAAGAAACGTGCATGCGAATCAGACGAGTAGAAAATTTTATCGCGTATGCGCCTGGGTACATGTAAGTAACGATTCAAAAATAAGTTATACAACTTAATTAATCTATATAAAACTGTAAACTATTGTTTTATAGATATATTTTTGTTAAAGCAAAATTCATGCAAAAGAAAACATAAATATTGAATCGTTACTAAGTCTTTGATCCGCGCATCAGACTATAAACCCAGCGTTGGTCAGAAATCGACCGATTTATGGGTACAGTAGCCAGACGAATGCGGCGAAACCTGGCATTAGCCGCTGATTCATAAAGTAGTTTTCCGATAATTGGTGCACCGGGTGGCCGCCGGTGCTTTACGTACCCGCGGCTCCCACAGATCCGGACGTGCGGGACTGCCGCATCCGGCTCCTCGATTGAGCGCTCGCTGCACAACACATGTCGCACACCCGTTGGACCCTGAAGCCCATGACGCGATCTCCTGTCGTTTTGTTCAGATGGTCAGGTGACCCGATGTTCACACCATCGTCCCTTCAGAAGATGTCTCAACCGATCGGTCGCTTCCCTCCCACGGGTCCGCTCGGGTGCGTTCCCCGTGCTCAACGGTACGATCAACCGACTCTGACTGCTCAGCCGCCATCGCGCCGCACCTCGTGGCCTTCGCTTGGCGCTACCTTGCCGTCGGTCCTCTTCGCTCCCGTGAGCCGGACCACC
>NZ_JAAIJR010000085.1 GCF_010915725.1 Thiorhodococcus mannitoliphagus | reverse complement strand
GTCGCATGCGACACCCTCCTTGCACGTCGTCACGGACCCGTGTGTGACGGGAGACTTCGATGAGAACGCTCGACTTAACCGAAGCGGCCGATTTTCTGCGTCTGCACCCCGAAACCCTCCGGCGTCTGGCAGCCTGCGGCGACATCCCGAGCGCCAAGCCAGGGAAGCATTGGGTGTTCATCGATGAGGATTTGGCCAACTGGCTGCGCGCCCGCTATGCTGAGCAGGCGCGGGCGGTCGAGCCGAGAGGTAAAACACGATGCTCTACCGCCGATCCAACAGCCGGCACTGGTGGGTCCGCTTCACCACACCAGACGGCAAAGAAGTACGACGCTCTACTGGAACGCAAGACAAGAAAGCCGCCGAGGAGTACGAAGCGAAACTGAAGCAAGCGCTGTGGCGCCAGGAGCGCATGGGCGAGAAGCCCCAACGGGGCTGGCCAGAGGCCGTGGTGCGCTGGGTCGAGGAGACGGCTCACAAGGCCAGCCATGACGACGACCTCGCCCATCTGCGCTGGCTTGACCCACACCTGAAGACGCTCACGCTCGAGCAGATCGATCGCGATCGGTTACGCGCCCTGCGTTCGGCCCGACAAGCTGAAGGGATGAGCAACGCGACCGTGAACCGAACCCTGGCCGTGGTGCATGCGATCCTGCGCCGAGCCGAGCGGGTCTGGGAATGGCTCGAGCGTGCGCCGACGATCCCCTTGCTACCCGAGCCCAAGCAACGCGTGCGCTGGCTCAGGCGGGAGGAGGCCGAACGGCTGATCGGCGAACTGCCCGAGCATCTCGCGGACATGGTGCGGTTCAGTCTGGCCACGGGATTGCGGGAGGCCAATGTGACAGGGCTCGAATGGAGCCAGGTGGATCTCGAGCGCCGGGTGGCATGGATCCATCCGGATCAGGCCAAGGCCAAGCGGGCGATCGGTGTGCCGCTCAATAGCGATGCTGTCTTGGTCCTGCGACGCTGGGAAGGGCGGCACACGGAGCGCGTGTTCGCGTATCCGCGCCGTGATGCGAACGGGGACCTCCTCTGGTCTCCCGTGAGCAAAGCGGGCGGACGGGCCTGGAGGAAGGCGCTCAAGCGCGCCGGCATCGAGCAGTTCCGCTGGCACGACCTGCGCCATACCTGGGCCTCCTGGCACGTCCAGTCGGGAACACCGCTGCACGTGCTTCAGGAGCTTGGGGGATGGTCAGATTTCGCCATGGTTCGGAAATACGCCCATCTGGCACCGGAGCACCTGGCCGAGCATGCCGCGCGGATCGAATCCGGGATCCGAAGTGTTCCGCACAGTTTCCGGCACACCACTTCGGCGGACAAGAAAAAAGCGGCGACGCATGACGCGTAACCGCTTGTAATTTCTAACTTAAATTGGTCGGGGCGAGAGGATTCGAACCTCCGACCACCTGAACCCCATTCAGCCGGCAGGATCTCGAACCGTTTGCGACAAACTACGATAACACGCGCCTGAACAATCGTTTACATGGAACCTCTGTGCTACCCTTTACGCTGAGTCACCGCTCAAAACCCCGTTTCCTGGTGACTCAGTGGTGACTCAAGATCAGGAGGGCGGATGCCATGAAGCTCACCAAGCGCGCCATTGATGCAGCCACCTATTCGGGCGACGGCAACGCCCGCTGCGTCCTGTGGGACGATGAGATTCCGGGCTTTGGCGTGCGCATCTTCCCCAGCGGCAAACGGTCCTTTGTCCTGTCCTATCGAACGGCTGGACGCAAACGGCTCATGACCATCGGCACCTATGGTGTCCTGACCCTGGACCAAGCCCGTAGTCAGGCCCGCGCTGAGCTGGCCAAGGTCGAAACGCAAGGCGCGGATCCGCTGGCGGAGCGCGAGAAGGAACGGCGCGGTGAGACCATGGCGGATCTTTGCACAGCGTATCTGGAACGGCACGCGCGCACAAAGAAGACGGGCGCTGAAGACCAGCGGCGGATCGAGAAGCATATCCTGCCGCGTTGGCGCGCCTTGAAGATCAAGGCGCTGACCCGAGATGACGTCGCCAAGCTGCACACCTCGATCGGCACGACCGCCCGCTATGAGGCCAACCGGGTCATCAACCTGGTGTCGACGATGTTCGATCTGGCCCGGCGTTGGGGATTCGTCCCTCACGATCACCCCAACCCAGCCCGCGACATCAACCGATTCAAGGAAATCAAGCGCGACCGCTGGCTCACGCCGGCCGAGCTGCCTCGGCTGGCACAAGCCATCGATCAGGAAGCCAATACAACCGCACGCGCCGCACTCTGGCTCTACCTCTTGACCGGTGCCCGTAAGAGCGAACTCTTGGCGGCGCGCTGGGATCGGATCGACTGGGACCGCGCGGAGCTGAGGCTCGATGACACAAAGAACGGCAAGGTCTTCTACATCCCCCTGTCTGGACCGACGTTGGCCCTCCTGCGATCGCTGCCACGCATCCCGGGCAACCCCTACATCCTGCCTGGACGCGGTCCCCGAACAGCGAGCGCGAGCGAGAAGGCGCAAACACCAGCCCACCTGGTGAATATCGAGAAGCCGTGGGCGCGGGTGAAGACGGCTGCAACGCTGGCGGCATGGCGCGAAGAACCGCGTGTCGCCGCCCTCATCGATCGCTTGACCGAGAAGCGCGGGCGGCTGCAGCATCGCAACGCTCCAAAGATGTTCACTCCAACACCCTCCCTCGACGAGATTCGTGCGGCCGCCGCGGCGGAGGGTCTCGAGCTGCCTGCAGCCATCGATGACATTCGCCTGCACGATCTGCGACGTACCGTCGGCAGTTGGCTGGCCCAATCCGGCAACTCGCTGCACTTGATCGGCAAGGTCTTGAATCACTCGGATACAAAAACGACGGCCATCTATGCGCGCTTCGGAGAGGACTCGGTCCGAACGGCCTTGGAGGAGCATGGCGCTCGGATCATGGGCATCGCGGGATTGGAGCCTCAGACCGATGACGGTCAGTAGATCATGCACGAGCCGCCCCTCTCGTCGCACTGCACCACCCGCCAGAAGACGCGCGCATGCCGCGACCCATGATCAGCGGCCGAAACGGTCCAGCAAGCAAGGGACCGTTAACCGCTGACGAAACCGCCTGTCTCGGATAGGCTGACCCTGTTTGCGATAACCCACGCTCGATCCAGCTCGCAGCGCCCTCCATACGCCCACCTGCGGCCATTCCCGCCGCGGAGCGGAAGACAAGACATCGACGATACGAGCGGATCCCAACGATGATCAGTCCGGGCAGAATCATGATGCAGGTAACACGGATTCCGATGCGCCGCCTCCTCACGGAGCGCGAAGCCGCCACCGAGCTCAGTCTCAGTATCCGCACACTCCAGCAATGGCGTGTGCGTGGCGTCGGCCCCTCCTTTCTCAAGCTCGGTCGTGCGGTACGCTACGACGCGGACACATTGGAGGCCTGGCTCGCGGACCAAAGTCGAACGAATACGGTCGCCTAAGAGGTCCTGGATCTCTATCGTCGCCGTCCATGGCATGACGATCTGCTGACTCTGGCTTGCCATCACAGCGACGACGCTGAAACGATGCCTGAGATTCAGGCCGAAGCGCTGAGTGAGGCCTGGCCTTATTTCAGCGCAATCGGCGATCTTGAGCAGTGGCTCACGCGACCGTGAGCGGTCAATGTCACCGAAGGAGACCCACTCGATGAGCTTTCCAACCGAGCCCACGGCCTACCACAAGACGGTCCTCTCGGATCTCCAGGGGGCCTGGTCGAACCTGCGCGAGGCCGTTGTGCAGTCAGCGGGCTTCCCCGACTGGGAGCTGGCCTTGTTTCACATCGACGAGGCAATGAGCTGGGAGTCGGTGCGGGATCTCGCCGTCATGCGGCAGCGACTGCTCTTGGTGCGAAACAGGTTGCGCCATGCGGAGGTTCCAGACGACGTCGTCGGCTGCCTGGAAGACGTCAATGCCATGATGGACGCCGCCTTGCAGGCCCTGCGGGAAGGCGACATCGACTGAGGGTGCTGATAAGAGCGGCGGACAACCGCATTCCAATGGCAGGCCGGACTTCAACCCTGACGCGGGGGCCTCCGGCGCTCGAGTGGCGATGTGTTAAGCACATGGACAAATCGCGAACATATCCAGGCCACTGGTTAAGAAAAATGCATTTCTTTAACTTATTCATCCCAGCATGTTAGAGCCGACCTATGCCCTGCCCCGGCTTCCACCGCCCGTCGAGTTGGAAACAGTCCCGGTTCTACGCGCACTGACGCATGCCCATCGCGCTCTTGCCGAGCTCAAGGGACGGGCCGCAACGATTCCCAATCCCGGGATCTTGATCGACACCCTCGTCTTGCAGGAAGCGAAGGCCAGCTCAGAGATCGAGAATATCGTGACGACCCAGGATGAGCTCTTTCAGGCGGATCTGTTTCCAGAAGGCCCTGACTCGCCAGCCGCGAAGGAAGTCGCACGCTACCGCGATGCGCTGAAGCTTGGCTTCAACCGCCTCCTCGAGACCGACGGACTGATTCCAAACAACACCCTGATCGACATGTACCGCCTCCTCAAGCGTCGTCAGGACGGATTTCGCAATACGCCTGGAACCGCGCTGAAGAACGACCGGACCGGTGAGGTGGTCTATGTTCCACCACAAGACGCACGCGATGTCGTCCGTCTGATGACAGCGCTCGAGCGCTTTGTCAACGATGACCAAGCGTCCGCTCTGGACCCACTGATCAAGATGGCATTGATTCACCACCAGTTCGAGAGCATTCATCCTTTTCCCGATGGGAACGGCAGAATTGGACGCATTTTGAATGTGCTCTACCTGGTGCGGACTGGACTCCTGGAGACCCCCATCCTGTACCTGAGCCGTCACATTACCCGAAACAAGAGCGACTACTATCGCCTTCTGCAGGATGTTCGCGTCGCAGGTGCCTGGGAGCCGTGGCTCCTCTACATGCTGGCTGGCGTGACCGAAACCGCACAGACCACGCTGACATTGGTGAAAGGAATCCGTGAGCAAATGGCCGGCGCGAAGCAACGCATCCGCAACGACTTGCCTAAGCTCTATTCCCAAGACCTGCTGAACAATCTGTTCCGGCACCCCTACACAAGGATCGAGCTCTTACAGAGAGACCTCGGTGTAACGCGTCAAACCGCCGCCAAGTATCTCGACGCCTTGGCTGAGCACCAAATCCTCACAAAACACCAAGCCGGACGCAGCAACTACTTCATCAACACACGATTGGTCGAGCTGTTCCTGCAGGTCTCAGAGTGCGAGT
This sequence comes from Thiorhodococcus mannitoliphagus, assembly GCF_010915725.1. Lineage (GTDB taxonomy): Bacteria > Pseudomonadota > Gammaproteobacteria > Chromatiales > Chromatiaceae > Thiorhodococcus > Thiorhodococcus mannitoliphagus. The sequence continues at coordinate 19,579 of NZ_JAAIJR010000085.1, read as the reverse complement.
GAGCGATTCCTCAGGGCCAAAGCCCTGATCGAGCCAGCAGGCGCCTTGGAGATTCCACCCGGGACTGATACCCGAGTGCGTGGAGACGAGCCCTGTATGGCCCTTGACTTCATCCCTCGCGTTGACGCTTCTTGAAGCACAGGACCAGAATCGACGCGAATTGGATGGCGATCGTCGCCGAGGCGCAGCGTTCCTGACCATGACCAATCCTGACCGACACAAAGAGCGCGCCAGGCGACTGTAAGATGAAGGCCTCATCCACCATCGGCTGTCTCCTCGGAACCGCTGTCGGCGATGCCCTGGGCTTGCCTTACGAAGCACTCTCGCCGCAGCGCGCCGCGAAGCTCCTGGGGCCGTCCGATCGGTATCGCCTGATCGGTCGATGGGGGCTGGTGTCGGACGATACCGAGCACAGCTGTCTGGTGGCCGAGACCTTGATCGAGAGTGGCGGATCACCGGATGCCTTTCGCCGCGGGCTCGCCCGGCGGCTGCGCCAATGGCTCCTCACGCTGCCGGCCGGGGTCGGCTCGGCGACGGCACGTGCGATTCTCAAGCTCTGGGTGGGCTTCAGTCCCGAGCGCAGCGGGGTGTTCTCCGCTGGCAATGGTCCGGCCATGCGTGCGCCGATCCTGGGCGTCGGTGTCGCTGATCCGTCGCAGCTGCGCGCCTTCGTGCGGGCATCCACGCGGCTGACCCATACCGATCCTCAGGCCGAGCACGGTGCCTACGCGATCGCCCTGGCCGCTCGGATGGCCGCGGAGCACGCCCAAGTGCACCCAGACGCGTTTCTCGGTGCGGTGAGTGCCGAGCTTGGCGCGGAGGCCAAGCCGCTGACGGACGTGATCGCCGCGGCCGCTCGATCCGCCGCCCGAGGTGAGTCGACTCCCGCCTTTGCGGCCTCCATCGGCCTCGCGAAAGGCGTCTCGGGCTACGTCAATCACTCGGTTCCGGTGGCCTTGCACGCCTGGTTTCGCCATCCCGATGATCTCGAGGCGGCGGTGTGGTCGGTGATCGAGTGCGGAGGCGATACGGACACGACGGCGGCGATGGTCGGAGGCATCCTTGGCGCGGCGCTCGGACCCTCCGGGATCCCGCCTCGGTGGCTTCAGCGGTTGGCGGAATGGCCGCGCTCCGTCGCCTGGATGGAGCGCCTCGGCGATCAGCTCGCCGACACCCTGCACAAGTCTCGGCCGCAGCGCGCGATCCGGGTCCCGATCTTCGCCGTACTGCTGCGTAATCTGCTGTTTCTACTGATCGTGCTCGTACACGGCTTCCGCCGCCTCTTGCCGCCCTACTGACTGACTTCGTCAGTCCAAGGCATCCGGGTCGTAGACACGACATGCTCTCCTGGCTCATTGATCAGCCATAACGCTCGCAGGCTTCGTACAGCGCCTCGACCGCCGCAAGATCGGCGCCGAATCGGCACGGCACCGACCGTTGGTGCTCGAAGTACTGCCCGGTCTCCCGACCGCCCAGGTCCTCGGTGGCCAGCCATGCCGGCGTCACCGCCGCCTGCTCGGGACGCTCGTGGCCCCCGAAGCCGAGACTGCGGCTCAGGTTGGAGCTGACGTCACCGGGATGACAGGCATTCACGGTGATCTCGGCCTCACTCAGGCGTTGGGCGAAGGCGACCGTGAGCATACGATCGGCCTGCTTGGATTGTCGGTAGGCGGCATCGTTGTCGTAGCGGCGGCGCTTGAATTCCAGGTCGCCGAGATCCAGACCACCGGCCCAGTAGCTGGCGACGTTGACGACGCGGGCCGGAGCACCCTCGGCCAAGCGGTCGCGAAACGCCATGATCATCCGAAAGTAACCGAGCACGTTGGTGGCGAGCTGAAGCTCGACGCCCTCCGGTGTTTCAGTCCGTTGCCGGGGCGTCGTCGCGGCGTTGTTCATCAGGACATGCAGGGGTCCCGTCCAGCGCTCCGCCAAGGCGTCGATGGAGCACCTGTGCGCCAGGTCGACGAGCTCATAGCGGAGCTGACTGTTGCAGGTCTGTCGCTCGATCTCGGCCAAGGTAGACTGGGCCTTGTGCGCATCGCGGCAGAGCAGAACGACGGCATAGCCGGGTGTGGCGGCGATCCGTGTCGCAATGGCCTTGCCGATCGCCCCGCTCGCCCCGGTGACCAGGGCGACACGCGGGAAGGGCTCCTGCTCTGTGTGCATGCTCATGCGCTCGATGGTGGGTCCGGGTTAACGATTCTCCAGGCTCGGCTCGTCGAGCCTACCGAGGCGCCTGAGCGACGAGGAAGGCGATGTCTCGTGTGCCGCGGCGCGTGTCGCCCACACAGCCCTCGTCCCGATAGGCGCGGACGATCAGCCCTGGGAACAGCCGAAGCAGCTCGTTCGGAGCCAACCGATAGTCCGGATTCGACGGACCGCGATCGGTGACCGCCTCGCGGCTGAAGGTCTGATAGAGCAGCAGACCACCCGGACGCAGGGCTGCAGCCAAGGCCGGCTGCCAGGCCGCGGTCGAGAAAATGCGTCACACAGACGAGGTCGAACGACTGGGCCAACGGCGGATCGGCGACGATGTCACGGACGCAGGCATCGATGCAGAGACCGCGCCGCTCTGCCTCTATTCTGACGCGATCGATGGCCACTGGAGACAGGTCCCAGGCGCTGGTCCGCAGCCCCAGCTCGGCGAGCTTGAGCGCGTTGCCGCCGACACCGCAGGCGGCATCCAGGGCATCGCCCGCGCGCGGCAGCAAATGCAGCGATTCGGTCAAGACCTGGGCGGGCTCGGCTGGGCGGTCGCGAGCGGCATGGCGTTGTTCCCAGGTCTCGCGCAATATTTCGGTCTGCTCTTCGCAGTTCATGACGGAGTCATTCTCCGAGCGTGCGCCGGTGCGTGCTGGCAAAACGACCGGCCATGGCGATACTGTGAATGTCCGACCGCCCGGTGTCCCGTCGCAGTCGCCTGACGGCGTCCAGGACAGCCGCGTTGTCCCGTGCGCAAAGTCGCTCCTATCACGACAGGATCTCCGCGCCCAAGCACACACGCGGGGTCTTCGGACTGAAATACCGGAGCAAGGCCGCTCATGAGAGGTACAAAGCCGACTATCTGCGGTTCAAGCGATCGCTCCAGCCGTTCGCCGACCAGCCTCATCGCTCATCTCCTCTAAGAGCGAGACGCTACAGCGCCAGCTTCAGTTTCCGTCCTCCGCTGATCACAAAGCCCTCGCGCTCGTAGAAGGTCAGAGTCCGGTCGAACGCGGGCAGCGGCGGCGTTGTCACCTCCAGTCGCGTCCAATCGCGCGTGCGAGCGAGGGCTTTCGCCCGCGAAAGGAGCTCTCTCCCGACCTGCCGCGACCGATAGGCCGGCCGCACATACAGCTCGGGGATGGTGCCGAACACGCCTTCGGCATAGAGGGCGAAGCTCTCGTAGAGGGTGATAAAGCCTATCGGCCCCGCCGAGTCGCTGGCGACGAGCACGACATAGCGCTCCTCCCGCATGAAGCGTTCGAGTCGCTCGGTCGTCTCGGACATATCGAAATGAAAAACCGGCTCCCCGATCGCGGCCACGATCTCGGTCAGCAATTCCCCGACCAGAGCGGCAACGGCCGGAGCATCCTCCAGAACGGCGTGACGGAACAGCATGCGGTTGACTCCTGATCAGCACCCGTATCATTTGACGGATCAATCACCGCTGCTCCTGAGCAGACTCGGTGAAGGCTGCCGGGTGCGAGACGAAAACCAGCGCGGTCATCCGCGCGATGGCTGCGATGCCCGTCACTGGCCAAGGTGCTGATAGACTGGGGCAAGGTCAAACCTCTTGCGATCGATGCGCGCCTTGGCATCAGCATCGAGCGGGTCCAGGCAATCGCCGAGGCGGTCCTTCACGGCTAGCGCATGGAGGGCGAGCGACTCCGCCCCCAAGCTTCAAATTGGAGCGCACAGACGACAATGGGCATGCTGAGCGAGTACGTCAAAGACGCCATTTGGATCCACGAATATCCGGTTCGGTATGGCGGAATGGATCTCTTCGGTCGCATGACCCTCATCCGACTCGGGACCTCAGAGCTGATCGTTCATGATCCCTGCAGGATCGACGCGGCAACGCAGCGCGAGATCGACCAGATCGGCGAGGTGAGGTACATCATCGCGCCTGGCTCCTATCATCACCTCTTCGTCTCAGAGTTTCAGTCCCACTACCCGAGCGCCGAGACCTTTCTATGCCCCGGATTGGAGCGCAAGCGTCCGGACATCCGTTTCGACTGGATCCTGGGGAATCGCCCGGACCCGCGCTGGGCCGGCGTCCTGGAGCAGGTCATCATCCAGGGGCCACGGCTCATCTGGGAGGTCCCCTTCTTCCACAGATCTTCGAAGACACTGATCCTGGTCGATCTGCTCGAGAACATCGGCGATGACTACAGCCACGCCGCCAGCCTGCAGTTGAAGCTGTGGTGGAAGCTGGTGTTCCGGATGTGGAATCACCCGAAGGCGGCTCCGGAGTATCAGATCGCCTGGGGAAGAAGGGACCTTGTTCGACGCGGACTCGAGCAAGTCTTGGCCTGGGAGCCGGAGCGGATCATTCTGTCGCACGGCGAGCTGATCGAACGGAACGCGATGGCTGTGCTGCGGTCTGCCTGGGAGCGCGTCCTGCAGGGATAGACTCCAGCCAGCGTCCAACACCGAGGATTCCGGCCAGGGATTGCGCGGTTGGAGCCTCTGGGAGGCGGATCAGATGCGCGGGGCAACGGCAATCGCTGGCCCCGAAGCGCGCCAGCGGCCAGCGCGCGCCAGGCCACTCCCCCAGGGCCAAGGCCCAGCGATGCTCGAGACGCTCATCGCCATAGGCGACCCAGAACGCGATGATGTCGCAGTGCGGGCGCAGATAATCCAGGTGCCAATGCGGACGGGTCGCCATCCGCTGGTGGTGCCGGCAGCGCGCCGCGACGCCGCCCGGTCCGAGGGCGCTACCGACGTACAGCAGCGTTCCGCTATCCAGGGTCAGCACACCCAGCCGACCGATTTGGATTTGGCCGGACGGCGGAGACGCGAGCTGGACGGCGTAAGATCCTGGACGGGACGGATCATCCTCGGTCGACAGACTCACTTCCACGATCGGTCACCCGCCCGCTGGAGCCCGAGACTGGAGTCCGGCTCCCGCGATAACGGGCAGGACGTCTGACTCGATGTCCGTTCGTCGTCTCCCGATCTTTCTCAATGCCGACGAAGTCGATGGCGGTTTCAATGAGCACCTTCAGAAGACCCAGTATCCTGGAGAGGCGAATGACGCTCAAACACCGTCTCGAGTCCGCGCGAAGACTCGTCCTCATGGCGCTCTGCGTCGCTGTCGCGGGATCAGCCGAGGCACTCTCGCTCACCGTTGAAAATGGCGAGATCACGGGGATACTTGGACTCGAGATCCAAGGCCGAGGCTACAACATTACCTTCGTGGACGGCACCTTAAATGCGGTCTATCCACCGCCGCTCAACGGATACGCAGCACTGACGGAAGACGCCGCTCAGGCGCTCCTCGCCGCCAGCGACAGCGGTGCTCTTCAGGCGGACCCCAACTGGCGGAAGGACCTGAGACCGCGCGGATGCTCGTCAGAAGCATCTTGCACCATCCTAATCCCTGATGAATCCGAAGGCGCGGCACCCAATGCGCGCACCACCCATGCGCGCGAGCTGATCTTCTCCGAGGGCCGCTTCCGCTCGGTCACCCCGAAGCTCTGGCCGTTCGACGCCTCGACGGATACCAAGTACATGCCGGACATGCTGTACGCGATCATCGAAAGGGCGCGCTAACGCGGATATTGATCGGTACCCTTGCTCACCTACGCGGCCGTTGTGCGATTCCAATCGCCGAGGCGGCTGCGCCATATCACGGTCTGGCCAGGTATCACGGGTGCAGCAGGGGAAGCCTTCCCTGCTGTTCGGCAACGGCACCCTGACCGCCTGCTATCGCGGCGGTCCTGTGAGCATTGCGCAAGGTAACGACTCATTAAATAGTAAGACATCTCATATTATAGAGAGCCGTTTAAATCACTCTTATTTTCTTGAAAATAGAGCCTGTCTGCTGCGAGCATTAACTTGTTTCGTAGAATCTCGAAGGAGCGGCCATCGTGAACGAATTTCCAGGTTACGATCCAACGCATGAACAGTTGATGCGTCGCTACAGTCGGTCGTTACCAGAAGACCATCGACGCCGTTATGCGGCGCTTGAAGCGGAGAAAATCGGCTACGGCGGCGTGTCCTACGTCGCCCGGGTCTTGGGCATGAGTCGGGCCACCGTCCATAGCGGTTTGAGCGAACTCGAGCAGTTCGATGACGACAACCCGCAACGCCCGAGCGGCAAACCAGACCGGGTGCGCCGCCCCGGAGCCGGACGCCCGCCGCGACTCGAAGTCGACGCCGAGGCACAAGAGCAACTCGATGAGGTGCTGGAGGTCCATAGCGCGGGTAGCCCCACCGATGAGCACGTGCGTTGGACCGACCTCAACCCCGGGCGCTTGGCGCAGCAGATGCTGGAGCGCGGCATCACCATCAGCCGCAATACCGCCGCCGCCTGGCTAGATCAGGCCGGCTTTCGCCGTCGCGCGTTGCGCAAGGAACTGATCACCGGCGTGGTCGATCCCCAAGAGCGCGACGCGCAGTTTCGCTACATTGCAGCCTTGCGCCGTCAGGCACAACACAAAGGCATCCCGGTGTTCAGCGTCGATACCAAGAAGAAAGAACTGCTTGGCGCACTGCATCGCCGTGGGACCTGCTACAGTCGCGAGGAGCAATACGTTTATGACCATGACTTCCGCCATTTGGCCGATGGCGTGTTGGTGCCACATGGGGTCTACGATTGCGTGCGCAATCTCGCTTTCATGACGCTCGGGACCTCGTGCGAGACCAGCGCGTTCGTCTGTGACGCCATCGCCCTGGCCTGGATCACGCACTTTCAGCCGCTCTATCCCCACGCGCGCGAAGCACTGCTGTTGTTCGATTGTGGCGGCGCCAATGCCGCCCGGTCCTTGCGCTTCAAAGAGGACCTGATCGCGCTGTCCGCGCGCCTCGATCTACGCCTGCGCATTGCCCACTATCCGCCCTACACCTCCAAATGGAATCCCATCGAGCATCGCCTGTTCAGTCAGATCGAGCGGCGCTGGCGCGGCCTCATCCTCGACACCCCGCAGAAGGCGCTCTCTACCCTGGAGCAGACCCCAGCCCTTTTAAGTTGCCAATCTGAGTACGCCTAGGTGCCAGCCAAGACCTTGGCGGTGGAGATATGGGTCTTGCCCTTGTATTTGGTGCGTGGCGTGGGCGCTTTCTTCGGTCCGCGTTTGCTCTTGCGCCACTGGGCGAGGTTGACGTGAGACGCTAAGTCGAGCAAGAAAGTACACATCTCTTCATGGCTTGCAATGGCGAAGCGTGTCCATTCGGCGTCATCGACCGCGATGTTCATGCCTTCGGTGGTGTTGGCGATCTCGGCGGCGAGGTAGTAACCCGAGACGGTCTCATCGATGTTGGCGTGCGGGTGCGCCGCCCGTAGGGCAGCCATCACGACGGCATAGAGATTGAAGGCGACCAGGGCCAGGCAGAAGCCGAACAAGGCGGCCTCGGGGTAGCCCAGGGTATTGATCTCGGAGTGGAGATGGGCCTCCAATTTTTGAAAGGCGGTCTCGATGGTCCAGCGGGTGCGATAGATTTCGGCGATCGTGGTGGCCTCGGCCGCTTCGGCGGGGAGATTGGTCACGAGGATGAGGGTGCTGTCGCCGTTGCGCGTTTTGGTCTTGAGCTTGACTTGGATCCGGCGCCAGATGAAGGTCTCGCCGCTCGGCGCCGTGACCTGCACGGCCTGCTCGAAGACCGCACCCGTGGGCGAAGCTCCCACACGGCGCATCGCCTCCAAGGGCTTGCAAGGGAACTGAGAATGCTCGCGGATGATGAAGCTCGCCCCGGCGCGCTCCATGTTGAGCAGAAAGCTCAGCACGCAGAAGTTGCGGTCAGCGACCCACAGATCACCCGCCGCCACCGTCGCACTGACCGGACCCAACAGCGCCCGCTCTTGGGCATGCCCATCGGCGCAGGGAAAGACATCGGCAACGAGATCGAGCGCCTGATCGAACACCACGAGCGACTTGCCGGGCAGCGCCGCGGCGGCGCTCTTACGCAACGGCTTGAGCCGCCGCTCGCTGGCCTCCACGCAATTGCCGTCGAGATACTTGATCCGGTAGCCCGGCAAGAGCGGTGGGCGGGCGCCTTGGAGACCTTCGATGAGCTGGGCGCTCTCGGCGGCGATGAAGCGCACCAGCGCTTGGGAGGTCTCCAGTTCGACGCCGCGCAGCTTCCCGTAGAGCGCGATGATCGAGGCGGCGATCGTGGACTTGCGGTACGCGGCGTGAACGCTGGGATGGGTTTTGCACACGACCTGCAGGAGCACGCCGACCAGCGAAGAGAACAGAATCTTGCGGGTGTACTGACGGCCGCGGGTGTGCTCGAACCACGCGTCGAGGCGCTCGGCGTTGAGGAGTTGCTCCAGCAAGGCGCGCACCATCACGGCGCCGGGGGCTCGGTCGGCGAATTTCTGCAGGATACCGTCAAACATGCTCAAGGCTCAGTCGGGGAAGGCTCTGGAAATAGTTTATTTTACTGTATGTTACGAGCACCTTAAAAGGGCTGGAGCAGACCCGTACGAAAACCGGTCTGCGCGTGGTTGGGCAGATCCTTGATCAGTGCTATGAGCTGGGCCGCGCTTGTTCTGAGAACTTTCGCAGCATCAAAGATCGCTTCATTCGTCATGATCAAGTTCTTGGCGGATGGAATTACGTCGTTGATGCGAATGGGGTCGATGCACAAGTTGTATAACTTATTTTTGAATCGTTACAAGGCGATTTATGCCCCGGATGATCTGGACGCGGACCACGCGCACCGATTCGTCCAGCGGCACTTCGCCAGGCTCACAGCTTTTCAATTACTTTCTTGGCCAAGGAGCGTTCGATCTCTATGTGCCTTTGATCATCTGCATCGCCCAGGCCAAGACCCACCATGACATTCAGCATGACGCCTTTGTCCTTCACGATCGAGTGAAGTCCTGCGCCGATTCTCATTCCACTGCCGCCGTAATAGGCAGCATCACCAACATCAGGTACATCCTTGGCATCTTGAACGTACAGCTTGTTGTTCATAAACTGCTGCTCGATGTTCATGGCTTTGCTATCGGCATCTATTGTGAGTGAGAGCTGAACAAACTTCATATCCTCTCCCGCACTCCAGAAACATCGTCGCATCCCCAAAGGATTTGCGGCTTCGGTATCATGCGTTGTGATCTGTATGCGCTCACCTGGGAAGAGCGCCTCTATATCTGACATTCGAATCATTTCGCATGGATCGGAGGTCCTGAGGGTTTCGGCGGAGCTCGTTGCCAAGCCAATCGCTAGAAGTAACCCCAAAACCGCTGTTCTTGAAACAGATGCACTCTCCATCGAAAGTCTCCTTCGGATACCCCGTAGGCCTTTGGGATTGGCTCGGAGACCGGAGATTAGCGGGGGGCCTGACGCCGGGTCAACGCTCAAGAGCCGAGCCGGCCGACCTCGCGGGGCGGCAACCGCGCAGCGCTCGGTCGTGACCTTGGGCCGCGCTCAGGCGTTGGCAACTGAACGCAAAACGAGCGACTGCGGCACCGACTGCTGAACGACCTCCCTAGCTTCCGACGACGACCCAAGGCGCGTCGGCGGGCTCTGGAACCACATCCAGTTGGTCTCAGCGGCTGAAGGGAGCACCCCAGGAGACGTCGCCCAGCCTTGGCGGCGGTCCGGTCAACGTATCACTGCCTGTGTCAACCGGAGCATCTTATGAGAACAACACTCTTTCTCTCGGTTTCGATTGATGGATTCATCGCGGACAAGGAAGGTATACCGCGTTTTCCGGAAGGTGCCTGGCAAGACTGGTGCGCGTTGGTGAACGACGCTGACAATGTCATTGCAGGGCGAAGCTCCTTCGAGCAACTGAAAGATGACGCGATGGCATCAGCCCTGAATCCGAAGCACAAGATCGTGCTGTCTTCTCGAGACATCGATCTGGCCGATTCCGGATGGCAGCATGCCAGATCCCCCTCAGAGGCGTTGGCGATCCTCAAGAAGGCAGGTGTCGATGAGGCGATCGTCGGGGGCGGTCGTGCTGTTGCCCATTCTTTCATGCGCGAGAAACGTGTTGATCACATCGTCATCGACCTTCAACCTGTCGCCTTCGGTGTGGGGACGCCAGTTTTTGGGGAGGTCTTGGACCTGACTCAGCTGAAACGACTCGATTCCCAGCCACTCAATGAGAGTGCACTCCGTCTACGATACGAAGTTCTTCGTGAGGAGAAATGACGAACAGGGCTCGATCGTCCGATGCCCCTCAAGCAGGATCGGCCCGACAAACCCGCCTTCTGAGTGTGGAGGAACCGCAGATGACAAGGGTCTCAATGCGCCGCTGGCTCGCAATCGCACTCCTGTGGGTCGCCTGCCCCCTGATGGCGGGCGACTTCGAGGACGGCGACATCCAGCATGTCGCCTATCCGAGCTGGTTCAAAGACAATTTCTTGGACCTGCGGGAGGACGTCGCGGAGGCCCGTGCCCAGGGCAAGCTCGGCCTGATGGTCTTGTTCACGACCGAGGGCTGCTCGTCCTGCGCGGCCTTCATTCAGCGCAGCCTCGGCGATCCCGAGCTGTCATCTCGGGTCCGGTCCCATTTTGACGCCATTGGTCTGGAGATCTTCAGCGACGCCGAGATGGTTGATCCGCAGGGGGATCCAATGCGGGTCAAGGCGTTCGCCAAACGCGCGGGTGCGGGCTTCGCACCCACGCTGCTGTTCTACGGCGAGGACGGAGCCCTGCTGTTTCGCGGCGTCGGCTACTATCCCCCCGAGCGCTTCCGCTTGGTGCTGGATTACCTCACTGAAGACCATGCACCGCGGATGACCTTTGCGGCGTACGTCGCCGGACAGACGCCTGCCCTCACCTCCGAGGTCCCTGGTGAAGGACTGCGCGGCGATCCACTCTTCGCCGAGCCGCCCTACGCGCTCGACCGCCGTCATGTCACAGCCCAGCGTCCACTGGCCGTGATCTTCGAGACCGAGGGCTGTGCGGACTGCAAGGAATTGCACGACGGTGTCTTGGCACGATCCGAGGTCCGCGACCTGCTCAAGCAGTTCGATGTGGTGCAGCTCGATGCGCGGGACAGCGAAATTCCGGTGCTGACGCCCACGGGGCAACGTAAGACGCCGTCTGCTTGGTATGCCGCCGCCGGGCTCAGCTATCTGCCGGCCATGCTGCTCTTCGACGAAAACGGCCGCGAGGTGCTGAGAACGGATGCACCGGTCTTCCGCGCCCGGATGGTGAACGCCCTCTCCTACGTCTTGGAGCGGGCCTACGAGAAGGGCTGGACCTACCAACGGTTCGCGCGCTCCAAGGCCATGGAGCGCAGTCGAACGCCCTGAGACCGGGCCGGCGTCCGAGCGTTGGAAGCCCCGACGCCACCTCGAGAGCACGACCATCGTGCGCTGTTCGACGCCCGCATCTCCCGACGTGCCGATAAGACGCCGCGGTAAGGCAAGCTCCTGCATGGACCCATGCGAAACAGGGACATATCCGACCGCCTTGGTCGGCTTTATGGGCTAGGCTTCTGTTGAGTCCATCGCGCGCGAGGTGCTGAGCGGTGAGCTGGTGCTGGCGCAAGGACAGTCCGAGCAGGCGATTCGCCACCTTGAGACGGCCGTCTGGCTCGAGGATGCACTGACCTATGTCGAGCCCTCCGAAAGGTCGTGACTGATCGCGCTCCCTGGGCATCCTCCTTGAGCGAAACCATTCTTGAGCGAAGCCATGTTTGAGAAAGACCGATTCATTCAAGACTGCAGAGAGGCGGTAAAAGACGGCCAGGCCGCCGTGCGCGAAGTGGTCAAGGCCGCCGTCTCCGACGCATCGCATGTCATTTCAGAGCTGGGAGAGCCGGATCATGCCGGAATCACACCACTCTACCGAGCACCTGACCTGACCATCATCCACTTCGTCTGGGCTCCATGCATGAGTCTGATGCCGCACAACCATCAGATGTTTGCCGTCATTGGGATCTATTCCGGACGAGAGGACAACGTCTTTTGGAGGCGCCGCGGGACGAGCATCGAGGCGGCCGGAGCGAAGTCCCTCGGCGTCGGAGATGTCACCACCCTGGGGCGAGACATGATTCACTCCGTCCTCAATCCGATTGGGCGGATGACGACGGCAATCCACGTCTACGGCGGCGACTTCTTCGAGCCGCCGGAGCCCAGAAGCGAATGGGATGATGAGACATTGATCGAGCGCCCGTGGGACATTGATCGTGCCAAGGAGCGCTTCCGGGTCGCCGAGGAGCGCGTCAATCTCTACGCACGCGCGCATACGTCACAGCAAACGAGCCATTAACGACTCAGCTGGAAGCGCCACAAGGCTCATCTGAGCCTCAGCCTCGTCCCTATACTCGGGTGCTGCAGACAAGACAGATGTCCGTCAATCACGCCCGGTGGCCAGCCCTTCGCTCTTAGCCCAACACCGATCACTGCCAGAGTGAGGCGGCCGAATGGTGACAGTGCTCGTTCGCAACAACCTCGGCATCTGGCAACGGCGCGGCCCTTGCCTTACGCTCGGGCTTTCAGCGAGCCTAGGGCCCCCTGTATCTCGGCGAGGGCCGATGGGTGTTTGGCCAGACAGTGCGGACCGAGCCGCGTCCAATCGACAGTCGGCAGGCCCAGCAAGGAGCCAATCGAGGACAGCCGTCGGCGGTCCAGTTCAGACGTTTCAGCGCGGAGTCGACCCCTGTGATGGGAGATCAGCCATGTGTCGGATACGAACGATCGCAGTGCTTCTCGTCCTACTCGCATCCTATGCGGCAGTGGCATCGGACGTCGAAAAGGAGAAGCGTTGGGCCGATCAGATCGTTGATTCCCTGATCGACGGAGAGGCGCTCTGGCTGCAGGCCGACGGGCACCCCTTCCTGGGCATTTTCACGCAAGCCGAGGATCCGGAGAGCAAGGCCGCCGCGATTATCGTGCATGGCATCGGGGCGCACCCCAACTGGCCGCAGGTCGTCTATCCGCTGCGAACAGCGCTGCCTCAGCATGGATGGAGCACCCTGTCCTTGCAGATGCCGATCCTGCCGAATGACGCGGCGCCAGGCGCCTATGCCGCGCTCATCGACGAGGTCCCGCCACGGTTGGATGCAGGAATCAACTTCCTCAAGGAACGGGGTGTCGAAACGATCGTGATCATCGCCCACAGTTTGGGGGCAACGATGAGCGCCTACTATCTGTCCACCGGCGATCGCGACGTTCAAGGTTTCGTGGCTGTCGGGATGGCAGGCGGGATCCAAGACAGCCGCATCCTCACGGCTCAGATGGCTCAGAAGATCACCGTGCCAATCCTCGACATCTACGGCAGCGACGACGCAGCTGGCGTCTTGGCCGCGGCTTCACAACGCAAAGCGCTCGCCGATAAAGCCATCGGTGGCGCCTACACGAGCCTGCGCGTCCGAGGGGCCAACCACTTTTTCGATGGCAAGGACGACGACCTCGTGGATGCTGTCAGTGCGTGGCTGACGACCGTCTTGCGCTTGCCTGGCCCGACCTCATGATTTCAAGCCGAGCGATTCTGACTCATCCAGGCGGCTCGCACACCAGACGCCATCCAGTGTCGTCGCACGCTGGGTGGCGCAGCTAGGACAGGTAGGCGGGAACAGGATCATCAAACATGGGCATGTGCTTAGCACTTCATAGCGTATCGGATAGAAATATTGAGCGCATTCTTAACTCGACTTTGGCCATTTTTGGACTCCCAAAGCCAGCTAAGTGCTTGAAACTCTGTAGGGGTGGAAAATTAGAGGGGGTCTGGACGCACGAACGCCGAATTTTGACCCCTCGCTATTTTTCTTGCACCTTGTAAGCTACTGATCGAAAAGGAGTTACTGGTCAGGAAAAATGGCCAAAGTCGAGCTTAAGTCACCGCCTCTGATCTGGCGGCTCATCGCTCAAGATGATCCAGACATCTACCTTGAAACCGTCAATCAATCCGAGAAAGGGATTTTGTCCAAGATATTCGGCAAGCGCGTTGCCGAGCCGAGCCATCAGGTTCCCGATTTGGAGCTGATCGAAGGCGAAGGCATGGAAGACGATCTCGATAAGTCCTGGCAGGGCATTCACTACTGCCTCAATCAGACGGACTATGAAGCGGAGCCGCCCATGGACTTCATGACGGTTGGCGGCAAGGCAGCTGGAGATATCGATGTCGGTTATGGTCCAGCGAGGCTATTTGACAGTAAGACGGTCAAAGAGCTCGAGGAGACACTTTCGAGCGTTTCTGCTGATACGCTGCGCAGTCATTACGACCCAGTCAAGATGGAAGCCCTCGATATATACCCGAAGATCTGGACCAGGGATGGTGATGAGGCATTTGCGTATATCGCGGACTATTACGAGACGTTGAAATCGTTCCTGTCTCACTGCTCTAAGCACGATCTGGGGATGGCGGTCTATCTTCGCTGAGTGCTGTGCACCGTCCTGATATTCGAACAGGTTGCAGCCCAATGACAACGCGCCGTGCTTGGCGGATGCCATCAGCGGGATCGCTCGATCGGTTGACGCGGGTCACCGAGGAGCTGCCGCCTCCCGGTCCGGGCGAGGCGCGGGTGCGGGTCGAGGCCATCGGCCTGAACTTCGCCGACGTCTTCGCCTGTCTGGGGCTCTACTCGGCGACGCCGCGGGGAGCGTTCATCCCGGGTCTCGAGTGCGCGGGTGTCGTTGAGGCGCTTGGTCCGCCGCGCGCAGGCGATGACTCTGCCGGGACCGCCATTGTCGCTCCCGGCGATCGCGTCATGGTGCTGACGCGTTTCGGCGGATACGCGACGGCACTGAACGTCGATAGGCGCTATCTCGTGCTGTTACCAGCCGCGTGGACCCTGGCGGAGGGTGCCGCCTATCTCGTGCAGGCGCTGACTGCTTGGTACGGTCTGGTGCACCTCGGTACGCTCGCGCGAGGTCAGGTGGCGCTCGTCCACTCAGCCGCAGGCGGCGTTGGACTGCGGGCGGTGGCGATGGCGCGCGCGATCGGCGCGACGGTGATCGGAACTGTCGGGCACGCCGACAAGATCGCCTTGCTCGAAACGCAGGGTCTCCCCAGAGCCCAGGTCATCGTGCGCGGCGCCTCAGGCTTCGGGGTACAGCTCGACGCGGCCCTCGCCGCGATCGGCGCGTCACACTTCGATGTAGTCTTGGATGCGCTCGCGGGTCCCTTCTTCCTGCCGGGGTTGGTCCGCCTCGCACCGGAGGGGCGCCATGTGCTCTACGGCGCGGCCGACTTCATGCCGAGCGGCGCGCGGCCGAGCTGGGTGAGACTGGCCTGGCAGTACCTGCGCCGCCCCCGGCTCGACCCGATGAAGCTGATCGACAAGAACCGCAGCTTCATGGGCTTCAACCTGATCTGGCTCTTCGAGCGTGCCGATCGCCTGCCCGTCTCGGCCTCGGCCGCGCTCGCTCTGAGCCCAGAGCCCGCGCACATCGGCGCGCGCTTTGGGTTCGACGAGGTACCGCGCGCGCTGCGCACGCTGCAGAGTGGCCGGACCACCGGCAAGGTGATCGTCGAGGTATGAGGGATTGGCGCCGCAAGCCGCTGACGCCCAAGTTGGGCCAGGACGAATCCCAAGATGCCGAGCAGGAGCTTCATAGGAGCACTAGACGTCAGTCGGATGCGATCCGATTGGAGTCGGAAGGCTCGCGGGCCTGCTCGACCGGCCACGCTGCCCCTCCGGATTCGGATTTGATCTCGTCCATCACGGCCTCCCCTGAATCAAGACCTACAGGCTCGCTCGGCGAGCCCCGAGATCGGATCGAATCCGCTTATCATCTGAGCCAAGCCTCTCCGGAATCCGATGAAGAGCCTAGCCTGACGTCCATGTCCATCGCCACCCTACGCTTCTATGCCGAGCTCAACGACTTCCTGCCGTGCGGGCGTCCGCCCGCTTCTCAGGCTTCGGCCCGAGCCGCTGCGCCGGCTGCGCTTTGTCGCCGACGCTCACCTTGGAGGCTTGGCCCGACGGCTGCGAATGCTCGGCTTCGATACGCGCTGGCACAACGATCTCGGTGACGCGGCGCTCGCGGAGCTCGCGGTCAGAGAGCACCGTATTCTGCTCTCGCGGGACAGAGGGTTGCTGATGCGTCAAATCGTCACCCATGGCTGTTATCTGCGCCAGACGGGGACCGAAACCCAGCTCCGCGAGCTGATCGAGCGGCTCCAGCTCTGTGCCGAGATCGCGCCCTTCACGCGCTGTCTGGAATGCAATGCCCTCCTCGCAGGGATTGACGTGGCTGAAGCGGAGCGCGAGATTCCGGAGGGTGTCCGCCAATGCGCCTCAGCCTATTGGCGGTGCAGCGGCTGCCAGCGGATCTACTGGAAGGGTAGCCATTGGGAGGCGATGCGCCGCCGGATCGCGCGGATGTGTCCTGATTGGGTCACAGACTAGATTGGACTCGCGGTCTGTCGGGGCTCGTCGCCGCCATCCCACAGACCGGGCTCAGACCAAGGCCGACGAAGTATCCTATCGCTCGCGGAGGCTCGATTCAGATGGCAACGACGCACTGTCCCTGTGGTTCCGGCCGCCCTTTCGCCGAGTGCTGCGGTCCCTTTCTCGAAGGAGGCGCCCTCCCCCAAACGGCGGAGGCCCTGATGCGCTCGCGCTATACCGCCTTCGCCCTCGGGGCGCCCGATTATCTGCGCTCGAGCTGGCATTCCAACACCTGTCCTCGGGACGTCCTGCCGAACCCAACGACCAAGTGGACTGGCCTCAAGATCGTCGCAACCGAGGCCGGTGGACCAAATGATATTGAAGGCGAAGTCGAATTCGTAGCCCGGTACAAGATACAGGGTCGTGCTCATCGTCTTCACGAGCGCAGCCGATTCGTGCGGGAAAATGGGGAATGGCGCTATCTCGACGGCGTGCTGGATCCGGATTGAAGGCGCTCGCGCCCACACGCCTTTGGAGTCCGAGAGTATCTGGAGAGAGCCGAGACAATGACTTTGCTCAAGAGGTGGCACCGTGCTCATCAGAGCAGCGCCGTTCGGGCTCTCGAACGACGCGCATGCCCTGCTGGGCCGAATTCAGAAGACGCCCAAGCCGCAAGCGTCAGCTTGCGCAATGCGTGAGGTGCTCAAGCGCACCTGTGGAGCACCTTGGTTAAGCCTGGCAGATGCGCGCCGTCATCTGACCGATTACGCTCAGGGGGAGGATTCATGCCTTTAATCATCCGTCTTCGACAGATTCTACTGATCGGCTCCCTCCTCGCGGTGACCGCGTCGTTGAGTCTGGCGGATACCGTCACCGACGTCGGGATCCTGCTCCGGGAGATCCTTCAGGACCGGCCGGTGCCCAGGCTGCCGTATCTGAATCGAGCGGCGCCCATGAATCCGGACAGCGGCTATTTCAAAGGCCGCTATGGCGGGATCGACATCTCTGTCGAGACCCATCCCAACAGCGATCTCGTCGCCGCCATCCTGCTCGCGATCCCGGGACCCAATCGGACACGCGAGATCCTGCCCGCTGTCTCGGCGGTGCTCGGCCCACCGCACTCCAGCGACCCGACACATGGGATCTATGGCTGGGAGTGGCCGGATTTCCGCACGGCCTCGGTGCATTATGTAGCGGGCGGCGGAGACACGGCGGGACAGACGATCATTTCGATCTTCTACCGCTGACCCGCTCTCAACCACGACCGGGCATCGCGACTCGATGCAGGCGTGCGCTGACTGCGACGCCAAGCGAGGACAAGCCAGGCGGTCAGGCCCAGCAGGCCTGACAGCAGGCATCCGACTGTCAGCGTCTCCGCGGACACCGCGCCCTGCCAGCCGTTGACCTCGGACCAAGGCGCCCACGGCGTCAGGTCGGCATGCATCAGGCTGTCGAGCCAGACATGCGAGAGCGTGCCCAGAATAGCGCCCGCGAGCACCGACACACGCGTGAAGTTGTCCGATACGGCCAGCCAGGGCAGGCACGCCCAAGCCACTTCTCGATTCCAGCGTCTCACGACAGGTCGTCCGACCGGGGGCGTCATCGCTGCGACCACCAGGGCGATTCCCAGTGCGGCCAGGTAGGTGTGGGTCGAGCCATGCAACCGTTGGGCGCCTGTCAGCAATCCCATCAGGGGCTCGATGTCCATGGCGACCTGGGCGAGGCCGAAGGCGATGATGCTGAAATGGCGACCACCCAGGGCCTTGAGCGCGAGGCCGGGTCCGAGATGCAGCGGGGTGAAGGGCATGGGCTTGGGGCTCCGTTGAGATAAAGCGTGTCCGGACCATCCGAGGTGTCAGCCTGCGCTCATCGTCGCGATCTGACTGATCGGACGATCACGAAACCATCGATGGGCGAATCGGCGCCCTGCCATTCGCGCCAATGGCCGATGACTCAGCCTGCCTCAACGGATACTGATCGCGCCCTCCAGTTGTGCGACGAGACAACGAATCTCCAGCTGCCCCGCCACCCGCTCTGCGCGACGAATGGCGTCCGCGAGACGCCGGTGCTCCGAGACAACCGCCGAGATCCGTCCTTGATGGTAGCCAGCCGGGTCGAGGAGTAGGCCATAGAAGTGCTCACGCCAGATATCCTGCTTGCGCGCCCGTGAACGGACATGATCCAAGGCCGTTTCGCTCGTGAGGTGGTACTGCGTCGGCGCCGTCGATCGATACAGACGACGCCAATGCCGCACCACGTACCCGGAGAGCGTCCAGGGATCGACCAAGGCGCATTGAGCCTCGGTCAGCCCAGGCGAGATAGACCCATCCCCGCCCTGGTAGAAATGATCCCCTACATGGTTATCGTCGGCGAAGGGGGAAGGTCCGGTGAGGGTCTGATCGCCAACCTGCACCGCGGCCAGACGCACTGGCAGCGCGCCTGGAGCCAGATCGAGCATCTCGGCGGGCTCGTCGAGGTACATCTCCAGGGTCTCGCGCAACATGGCGGCAATGCCGCGACGCTCGGAAAGCGTTTCGGATCGTCGGAACGCCGCACTCTCACGCGCGATGACGCGCTCCCAAGACTTGAGCTCGGGATTGGGGCGGGGACGTCGGAGATCGCGCGGCGTCAGCTCCTCGTGATCAAACCTGGATCATGCACTCCCGGACGGAATCCCTGCTAGATATAATCGATGAAATCAGCCCCGACCGAGCCACGCATCCGCTTCGATGCAATCCAATACCACTCGTGCCATTCGTAATCATCGGGCTCGCCGCCAGACAACGAGAGCAGCGGCCCATCAAGCTCCGGATCCCACGGCGGCGCCGGGCCGAAAAGTACCCGCGCAATCAACGTACCGTCATTCCGCACCCCGTCAGCCGCTTGCAGAATATATCGCCACATAGCGCGGCCCGAGCAGCTGCAGTAAGACGCTGTGGTGTTGCTCGACGTGCAGCACGATCTGCTCGACGTGCTCAACGACCAGCACATGGATCCCTTTGAAAAATTGGAACACCCAACGCGCCGTGGGACGCGTGGTGGGCTTGCCCTTCTGGTCGGGGACGGTGGCCTGCTCGGCCTTGAGGACCTCGCGGATACGCTGCTCCAAGGCGGCGTAGACCAACAGGCACAG
>NZ_JAAIJR010000084.1 GCF_010915725.1 Thiorhodococcus mannitoliphagus | reverse complement strand
GTACCTTTTGACAAACCCCCGGGGGCCGGGGCCCCCCCCCGCTAGCGGGGCCCGGGCGGGGGGGGGCGCCGCTCCCACCGTCTGTGCGCTTGGCCAAAAGCCGAGATTCTGAGTCGGTGATTGTCGTGGCGAGTGGCAGCAGCGCCCAGGGGGCCTAACCTTGGGAGTGCGAGCCAACCAAGGCGAAACGCCTCGGTCGCTAAGGATGGGTATGCAAGAGGTTGTTGGTTGACGGCAGATCGTCGGAGTTAGCGGCACATGTCCCTGTGCCGCTTCGTTTGGCCATCAAATTCCGACGATGAGCTTCTGCCCCGGCCGAATATTGTTGTCTCCGGAATTCATCTTATTGAGCTTGCGCAGCTGCGAGACGCTGATTCCGTTCTGTACCGCGACTCGGTACAGGGTTTCTTGCGGTTTGACGACGTGATACCTGGCCTTGGCAGGGGGGTTCTTAGGTGCGCGAGCGACTGGCTTGGTCGACTTGTCGACCTTGGCGATGGCTCTCGTTGGTTCCTTTGTCGCGCGTGATCCAGCGTTGGTGCTGGCAACCAGAACCGGCGTGGCGTAGCGCGGCGGGTGGCTCGCGACGCGTCGCATGGTCCCCTCAGGTAGCCAAACGGTGGCTCCGGCGGGCAATTGGGCATTGCCGCTGACGATCTTGTCGCGCCAGTGCATGTTGAGGTCGGCCAGTCTGTACTTGGTTGTTCCATAGTGTCGTGCGACGTGGTCCGCCGGCATGCTGTACATCAAGACCAGGCGATCATGCGGCCACGGCTTTTCGTAGCTCACGCCCTCGTGGAAATAGCGTTTCGGATTGCTGGCCACCTCGCGGGCGGCGATGAATTCGGCATAGAAATTTCGGGATGCGAAGCCGAAGTAGCGGCCTTTGTAGTTGTCGACGATGCGTCCGATGTCGTCTCCATACTGGGCCTTAGCCTTGGCCATTCCCCCTTGGCCGTGGTTGTAAGAGGTAATGGCCAGTGGCCAGCTGCCGAGCTTGGCATGAGCCTGAGAGAGATAGCGGGCCGCGCCATCGGCCGCCAGAATCGGGTCGAAGCGCTCGTCGATGGTGCTGTCGACTCGCATGTACTGCCGACCAGTCGAAGGCATGAACTGCCAGACTCCGCCGGCCCCGACGCTCGAGCGGGCATTGGTCTGGAAGGAGGATTCCACGTGCGGGAGGTAGGCGAGGTCCTCAGGGACGCCGTAATTGCTCATGATCTCGCGGAAGATCTCGTCATAGCGTCCACTGATCTCGACACCGCGTCTGAACCGCTCACGCAGACCGCGCTGGGCGCGCACACGTTCCGCGGCACCATAGATCGCGTCAGTGCTGGCGTGACGTTTGAATTTGCGGACGATTTGCTTGTCGCTCCCGGACAAGCTTTGACCGGAGCGAAGACGCTGCTGGATGCTTGCGAGCTGATCCTCGAAGTGGCGCTTGCGTGCATTGACCAAGCTCTTTTGCGAGCTGGTATAGCTAGCTTGAATGGTCCCCGGTAGCTTCACGACCTCGTACACGATACCGAGGTACTCGTCGTCGTGGATCGCAACCTCGCCGCGGCCCCAGATCCCATAGACGTGTCGCCAGAAATCCACGTTGTCGCGCAGGTCGTCTGGCACGGGAAAGGTTCGAGAGGCACCATAGTTGATGCCCGATTCGCCGATCGCAGGCCCAAGTCCGTCCTGCCCGCCGCCAGTGCTGGCACATCCAGCCAAGAGGACGAAAGGGACCAAGCACACCGAGACCCGAAGCATCCGGGAAGTCATGGGTGCAGCACGCATTGTCGGAAAACCCCCTGAAATATCTTGACTCTACACTGAGTCTCTATTGCTCAGCGTGAAGTGTCGCCCACAAAGGCGTGTTTTGCAATGCGCACAAACCCCAAACCGACCAATGGATTCAACAACCTAGGGGACAGAGACCCGCTGCTTCGAGCAATGGCGTCAGGCGAATCAGTGGAAGCCCAACGAGCGCGCTCGGATCCTCGCCTTCCATGCGTTCGAAGAGCGCGATGCCGAGCCCCTCGGACTTGAAGCTCCCAGCGCAGTTGTAGGGCTGCTCACGATCGACATAGCCCTCGATCTGGGGGCGTGTCAGCCGTCGAAAGTGGACGCGGAAGGGCTCGACGAGGGTCTGCGCCTGACCGCTGCGAGTATCGAGCAGACAGAGGCCGGTCTGGAAGAGGACAGTGCGTCCAGAGGCGTGCTCGAGCTGTGCAATGGCGTTCTCCCGGGATCCGGGTTTGCCGAGGATCGCATCATCCAGACAGGCGACCTGGTCCGAGCCGATGATGAGCGCGTTCGGGTACTGCTTGGCGACCGCGCGCGCCTTCGCCTCGGCCAGCCGTAGCACCAGGACTTGTGCGGGCTCATCAGGTCGTCGCGCCTCATCGACATCTGGGGACGCGGTGGTGAAGCTCAGACCGAGTCGCTCGAGCAGCTCACGACGAAAGGCCGAGGTTGAGGCGAGGACCAATGGCATCTGACTCATAGGGTGTCTAGTCTCCGTCGCGCGTCAGGGTGAAGGCGATTTCGTCTTCGTCAGCGCCGCTGAACTCGAACTCGATGACGATGGGCGCACAACAGATCTGGCAGTCTTCAACATAGGAGCGGCCGCCGGCGGTGACGTCAAGATCGATCTCCAAGGGGGCGTCGCACCAGGGGCAGCGGCTCGTGACGGTCTCAATTGGATTCACGGGATCCCTCTAACTCGGTGTCTTGATGTGCCGCCAGAGCCTGCCGTCGTTCTTGAGCAGATTGCCAGCCGCGGCTGGCCCCCATGTCCCGGCGGCATAGTTGGGAAAATCGCGCGCGGGGAGGGCATTCCACACATCCATGACGGACTCGACGATCTCCCAGCCTTTCTCGACCGTGTCTGCGTGTTTGAAGAGCGTGGCGTCACCATTCATGCAATCGTAGATGAGCGTTTCGTAGCCGGTCGCTGGGGCATTGCCGAAGTAGTCCGCGTAGCAAAAGTCCATGTTCACGGTGCCGACGCGCATGCGCGGGCCAGGGATCTTGGCGCCGAAGCTCATCTGAATGCCTTCGTTGGGCTGGATGCGCAGGACCAGCATATCCGGTGTCATCTGCTCGATGTCGGTGTTCTTGAACATGATCTTGGGCGCGCGCTTGTACTGGATGACGATCTCCGTGTACTGGGCCGCCAGGCGCTTGCCGGTGCGTACGTAGAAGGGCACGCCAGCCCAGCGCCAGTTGTCCATGGTCAGTTTGAGCGCGGCATAGGTCTCGCGACCGGAGGTTGGCGAGACCCCGGGCGATGACCGATAAGCTGGCACCTTTTCACCGCTTGGCATCACCCCTTCACCATACTGGCCTCGCACGGCATGGGTGAGCACCTGCTCGGGCGTCAGGGGATGAATGGCGTCCAACACCTTGTTGATCTCGTCACGGACCGCTCCTGACTCGAAGGAGTTCGGCGGCTCCATCGCGAGGAATCCCAAGAGGACCAGCAGATGGTTGGGGATCATGTCGCGCAGCGCGCCGGCCTGCTCGTAGTATTCGCCGCGATGCTCGACCCCGACGGACTCCGCGACCGTGATCTGCACATGGTCGATGTGCTGGCGGTTCCAAAAGGGCTCGATGAAGCCGTTCGCGAAGCGGAAGACCATGATGTTCTGGACCGTCTCCTTGCCCAGGTAGTGGTCGATCCGGTAGATCTGATCCTCGTCGAGGGTCTCGTGCAGCATGCCGTTGAGCGCCTTGGCGCTCTCGACGTCGTTGCCGAAGGGTTTCTCGATGATGACGCGGCGCCAGTCGTTTTCTGACTCGGTGGTGAGTCCCGCGGATCCGAGGTGCCGGGTGATGTCCGGAAAGAGTCTTGGCGGCACCGCCAGATAGAAGAGGTAGTTGCGCTCTGTGCCGCGCTCCGCGTCCAGGCGAGAAAGACGCTCGCAGAGCGCCCTGTATGTGACTTCTTCCATGATGTTGCCCTGCATGTAGTGCAGGTGCTCGCAGAGCTTGGCCCAGATCCCTTCATCCCAGGCCGCCCCGACATGCTGCTTGACCGTATCTGCGATGCTGTCGCGAAAGCTCTCGTCGGTCATCTCGAGCCGGTCGAGTCCGAGGACGGCGAAACTGTCCGGAAGCAGGCCGCCCTGGCGGAGGTAGAAGAGGGCGGGAATCAGCTTGCGCTTCGTCAGGTCGCCTCCCGCACCGAAGATGATCATGATGTTCGGGGGGGCGGGCGGGGCGATCTCGGAGTTCAGTTGCTCGTTGGGCACGGTGCTTCTCCTCGGGCGGCGGCTGTGCGCGTTGGGCCGCGCCCTCGCACGCCGGCGAGGGACGGCTGTGCGGGCCTCAGTCCTTTGGCTTTTCGTGGTGCCCGCCGAACTGGTAGCGCATCGCGGACAGGATCTGGTTGGCGAAGTCGGCCTCGCCACGCGAACTGAAACGCTCGAAGAGGGCGGTCGTCAGCAAGGGGGCAGGGGTGCCTGTCTCGATCGCCGCCAGGCAGGTCCAGCGACCCTCGCCGGAGTCCGAGACCTGTCCGCCAAAGGCCTTGAGGTCGGGGTCCTCCAGTAGGGCATTGGCGGTGAGATCCAGCAGCCAGGACGCAACCACGCTGCCGCGGCGCCAGACCTCGGCGACCTCGCCGACGGGGATGTCGTACTGATAGTGTTCTGGGTTGCTGAGCGGTGCCGTTTCGGCGTCGACTTCGTGGTCCTTGCGGCCGACACCGGCATGCTTGAGTAGATTCAAACCCTCGGCATAGGACGCCATGAGGGCGTATTCGATGCCGTTGTGAACCATCTTGACGAAGTGGCCAGCGCCGTTGGGGCCGCAGTGGAGGTAGCCCTGCTCCGAACGACTCAAAGGGCCAGAGCGTCCCTGCGTGCGTTCGATCGTTCCCGGCCCGGGAGCCAGGGCCGCGAAGATGGGGTCCAGGCGCTCGACGGCCTCGTCATCGCCTCCAATCATCAGGCAATAGCCGCGCTCCAGTCCCCAGACGCCGCCGCTGGTCCCGCAATCCACAAAGTGAATGCCCTGCGGGCGGAGTCGCTCGGCATGCGCCAGATCATCGCGATAATTGGAGTTGCCGCCGTCGATGAGGGTGTCGTTGGCGGCGAGATGGGGGCTGACGTCCGCGATGACGGCATCGACCACGCCGGCCGGCACCATCATCCAGATGTTGCGTGGCGCGGCCAGCTTGGCGCAGAGATCGGCCAGATCATCGGCCCCCTGTGCGCCTTGCTCGACCAATGCCTGGACGGCCTTGGGGTCGCGATCATAGACGACGCATTGGTGCCCAGCGCGTAACAGCCGCAGCACCATGTTTGCGCCCATGCGGCCGAGGCCGATCATTCCAAGCTGCATGTCTCTTTCCTCTGTAAGGGTCGGATGGCTTGATGGGACCGCGCGAGGCGCGGCTCAGACCGCGATTCCTTAGGAACTGTCCATCAACAATTTCCCCCCTTTCGCAAAGGGGGGCTAGGGGGGATTTCGGGCGGCATCGCTCGCATCGGGAAACAATTGATGGACACTTTACTTAGCGAGGTCTCGCTTCCAGCACGACGACCGCGTGTGAGTCGACCTTGACGCGTCCGAGGGCGATGGGCTCCTGCACCTGCGGCTCGATCACGCTCTTTTCACCTGAGGTATCGACGGCCAGGCACCAGCGCAACCCCTGCAGCGTCGGAACGGCGAATTCGAGGCTGTGCATTCCCATGTTGAGCATCACGTGCATCGGTGGCTCGTCTTCGCCCTTGGCCGCGAGCGTGAAGGCGAGGGCGTGGCTGGCTGGATCGTCCCATTGCGGCTGCTCCAGGCCTACGCCATGCCAGGTGATGTCTGCAAGTGCTTGCCCGCGCTCGGGCTTGCCCGTGAGGAAGCGGTCGCGCATCAAGCTGGGGTGGCGCCGGCGCAGCGCAATCATGGCGCGCATGAACTCCAGCATGTCCTTGTTCTTTTCGACTAGGTCCCAGTCGGACCACGACAGCTCATTGTTCTGGCAGTAGGTGTTGTTGTTGCCTTGCTTGCTGCGGAAGACCTCATCGCCCGCGAGCAGCATGGGCACGCCCTGGCTCAGCATGAGGATGCTGATGAAGTTGCGCGCTTGGCGACGGCGCAGTGCCTGGATGCCTGGGTCGTCGGTAGGGCCCTCGGAGCCGCAGTTCCAGCTCAGGTTGTGGTCGTGGCCGTCGCGGTTGTCCTCGCCATTGGCGAGATTGTGCTTGTGGTTGTAGCTGACCAGGTCGCACAGCGTGAACCCGTCGTGGCAGGTGACGAAGTTGATTGAACTCACCGGCAGGCGTCCGCGCGGCTCGTACAGGTCGCTGGAGCCGGCGATGCGGGTCGCGACCTCGGCCACCAGACCGGGATCGCCGCGGACGAAGGCGCGGATGACATCCCGGTAGCGGCCGTTCCACTCGGCCCAGCGGTAGCCCGGGAAGTCGCCGACCTGGTAGAGCCCGGCGGCGTCCCAGGCCTCCGCGATGATGTGCGCGCGACTGAGCGAGGGCGACAGCTCAATGGCCCAGAGCACGGGCGCGTGGTACTGCGGGTTGCCGTCCTCGCCGCGGGCGAGTGCGCTGGCGAGGTCGAAGCGGAAACCGTCTACGTGCATGTGCTGCACCCAGTAGAGGATGGCGTCGATCAAGAAGCGGGTCACCATGGGGTGATTGCAGTTCATGGTGTTCCCGCAGCCGGTGTAGTCGCGGTAGCGGCGGCGATCGTCGAAGTCGAGATGGTAGAAGACCTCGTTGCCGAAGGCCTTGAAGCTGATGACGGGACCCTCCTCACCGCCCTCGGCCGTGTGATTGAAGACCACGTCGAGAATGATGCCGATACCCGCCTTGTGAAAGGCCTTGACCATGTCGCGAAACTCATCGCGGGCGTGCGCGGCGCGGATCGCGAAGCCTGGATGTGGCGCAAAGAAGCTATGGGTGCTGTAGCCCCAATAGTTCTCGAGGCCCATCTTGGCCGTTTTGGGAGGCACGTCCTTGGGGTCGAAGGCCATGACCGGCATCAGCTCGACGTGCGTGATGCCGAGATCCTGCAGATAGGGGATCTTTTCAATGATGCCCTCGTAGGTGCCGGGATGGGCGACGCCGGAGGAGGGATGTCGCGTGAAGCCGCCGACGTGCAGCTCGTAGATGACGGCCTCGTTCAGCGGGATGTGGAGTGGCGCGTCGCCCTCCCAATCGTAGTCGTCGCTCACCACCTGGCCGCGCATGGCGGTATTGACGTTGTCACCTGGGCGGCAGGCGGCCTCGCGGTCCCAAAGCCTGGTGCTGATGGTTGTGGCCCAAGGGTCTAGCAAGGCCTTGTCGCGGTCGAGTCGGCTTCCCGTCTCGCGGGTGTCGGCATGCCCGTCCGCGCGCCAGTTGTATAGGGTGCCGTGAGGCAGTCCCTCGACGAAGATGTGCCAGAAGAAGAAGGTGCGGTTGGTGCGCGGATCGAGCTGAATGACCTCGTAGGCGTCGGGGCTGTCCTCTCCCTCGAACAACATCAGCTGCATCTTTTCAGCGTAACGTGAGAAGACACAGAAGTTGACACCGCCCTCCATGACGGTTGCTCCAGCGAAATCCCAGTTGCCGGGCCTGACGCGGTATCTCAGTGGCCTCATCGGCAGATCTCCAGCAGAGTAAAACACCCGCGCCGCTTAAGGGCGCATGCGGCAGAATGGGCGCGGGGTTCGTGATCGAGTCTTTCCGTGGCGTCGGACAGAACCCTTGCCCCTGGCTGCCGCATTCATCGCGCGAGCGGTCGTCCGCAGCGCGAAGGGTCCGTATGACGACCTATTTAAGCATGCCCGGGACCAGGAAGTATCCAATGAGGGTCCCCACCATAGTGCCGAGGATGGCGCCAAGAATGATTCCGTACCACTTCACGCGTTCACCTCCATTGCCCCCTAGGGAAATACCCCTATTTTGCGTTGCCCGGTCGGCAGTCGACAAGTCGAGCTGATCACCTTCGGACGGGCTGCAGGGCTCAGGTCTGGGCGCTCCGTCACAGGTTGCGAGTCTCGCTAGAGGATGTCACGGCAAGGCTTTCGCCACGGCAGAGCGGCTGCTAGAGTCTGGAATCCGCGAAGCCCGCTAGGCCGCGTGAGCGGGGCTCGGCTTGTTACGAGACCCGCGCCAGCATCGACAACCCCATTAAGGACTCCCGCCGGATGAATGCACCTCAGTCAACCCAAGCAACGGCCGCGCTCTTCGACCTGCCGGCCGACGATCGGTACGCCTATTTCGTCAGCGAGATCACCGGGAAAGGAAAGGTCTGGAC
Organism: Thiorhodococcus mannitoliphagus; assembly: GCF_010915725.1. GTDB lineage: Bacteria > Pseudomonadota > Gammaproteobacteria > Chromatiales > Chromatiaceae > Thiorhodococcus > Thiorhodococcus mannitoliphagus. The sequence continues at coordinate 16,822 of NZ_JAAIJR010000084.1, read as the reverse complement.
GCTCGAGGGCAGCGGCGGCTTCGTGGCCTTCTGTGATGAAGACGGACGGCAGTGTTTTCCCTTCTGGCCAGCGCCCGAACTGGCCGAGGCACTCGCCAACGCCGATTGGTCGGATTGTCGGGCCGAGGCGCTGGACCTCGAGGTCTTCATGAACCGCTGGCTCAAAGGCATGGCGAAAGACAATCGCTTGGTCTCCGTATTCCCCGCGCTGGACGGGACCGGGATCGTCGTCGATCCGCTAGAGCTTCTGGACGATCTGCAAGCCGAGTTGGGATAGCGCTTGGATAGGGAGCTATTGCCCGGCCTTCGCATGATGTTGCGGCAACAGCATTTGGCGCCGAACTGATCAATGCGCTGCCAGAACTGAGTCCAACGCGCGGTGGATACAGTGCCTCGCTTGGACGCCCGGCTTCAGTCCACCCGCCGCCAATCGGCCTGGATGAGATTGCGCGCCGCGCGGCCAAACACCAGTCCGACCTCGAACAAACCCCGGCCCGGGGCGCCGCGATACTTCTCGCTGTAGCCCCGTGAGCGGATTTGCGCGAGTGCCAGGTTGGGACGCTCATTAGCGTCTGCGCCGCCCTTGCTATCCGGCGGCGTCTGCTGTAGCTCCGAGCCGCGCTCGAGTTTTATCTCCATCACATAGGTGTAGCCTGCCAGCTTGAGCGTCAGATCCACCTGGCCATGATTGGTCAGGTCTTCCGGGATGATCTCGGCGTTCATGCTGGCGAAAAAGGCATAGAGCACGCTGGCATAGTAGCCCTCGCTCGCGGGGAGATCATTGCCGATGAAATTGCGCCAGGGAATGCTAGCGAACAGCCGTTTGATGGCCTTGACCAGCCTTGGCAGATCGGCCTTGGTCAGCGCCTCGGCCAGACCCGCTTTGTAGCTCAGGCGCTCGTCGCTGATGCCGGTGTAGGCGTCGATGAACTGATTGTTCAGGGCGGTGCGCACTGCCTGGTTTGGCACCCGCAGCCGAAAGGCCAGCTCGCCCCATTTGCGCTCCCAGCCGATCCAGCGATCACGGGCAGCGCACTTCCAGGCCGCCGCGCTCAGCACCAGCAATGCCAGGCACTGATCCCCCCAGGTGGCGACGTGCCAGAGGGTGTGACCGATCTTCGCCACGCCCCAGATAATGATGCGCCGCGAGCCGTGCTTTGAAGCGCGCCTCTTCCTCAACAGCGACCGGGCGCAGGATGATGTCGTGCAAGTTCACGGCGCTGCCTCGCCAACCAGTATTGGCGTGCAGTTTGAGTCAAACGCTGGGAAATGTCCAGAATCGAGGGTAAGTCCTGCTACGGCGTGTCAATCTGCGGAAGAACGGTTTCGCCGTGCTTGCGCGTGTCCCAGGCATTGACATTTTCCCGAGCAATAGAGCGGCGGTGTTCTGCTGAGGGTGCTTCTCGCTTACCTGTCTGGAATCCATCAAGAGCGGGCGGCAATGCTTGTCGCATGACCGACATACTGTCGGTTTGCGAGGCATATCGCACATGCGCGGCTGGCCGGATCAGCCCAGGATCTTTTCGTAGGCGAGCCTCAGCAGGGCGAGTTCGACTTTGGGTAGGCCGCGTGCCTGAGTCAGGTCGATGAAGGACGCGCCTTGGGCCTCGGCCTCATCGAAGGGCGGGTCGATGCTGGTGAAGCGTGCGAGGAAGACCTCTTTCGCGCCCTCCGGGCAGCTGACCTTGCAGCGATAGCCGCTTTCCGCTTCCAGGCTGCCACTGGGCAGGCCCAGGCGGGTCTCGGCGTCACGGATCAGGAAGGCCGGGTGCGAGACCAGATTGCTGTCGTCGATGCGCTTCTCCGCCAGCTCAGCCGCGTCTGGCAGTGCCGTGAAGCCGCAGACGCCTCCATAGTCTAGCCTCAGGAAGCGCGTCCGGGCGCTGGTCGGGTGCTTGTGATACATGATGAGGCGTGGATCGGTCATCGGTGGGCCTCGCGTCTGTTGGATTGCTCGGTGAACCCCATCGACTCAGCAATATTTACGCCATAGAAGTGTGGTTGTTGAGTGCAGGCCAGATGCGTTCCGCAACCTCGGCCTACGCAGGGAGCCTGCGCCGCATCTCAGAAGCTGTCTGGAAACTCCTAGGGAGGCTTCGCCTCAGACCGACGAGTCATGCCATCGGGATCGCTATCGGGATCGGAATCGCTATCGTCGGTTCGATCCCGATCCCGATCCCGACGGCCTTGGATGGTCGGACGCTTCATCGAAATTTGACTCATCTGCGAGCATTTTGCGCCCTCAAGGATCCTAGGGGCCTCTACGATGATTTCCAGACAGCCTCTCAGATGCCCTCGGGCTTCGTGACGGCTAGCGGCGGGGCGCAGACCTTGGCGAGCCGCGCTTTGTGACGCGCGTGCTGCTCGCGCATCCAGTCGTCGTGCTGATCGATGGTGCCGCTGGCGAGTTGTAGAGCAGGTCCATCAGGGCGTCGCTGCAGCTGTTGGCGCCTTCCAGCAGGTCGCGCGCCCTGCAGGTGGCCAAGTACGTCGGCGACGCGCTAGTTTTCCGCCATGGCCTTCTGACTTTGGTTGATACGGGCCTTCAACACCTCAACGCCTATCGGTTTCCCGAAATCAACCGGAACAGTCGCTCCAAGCCTGCGTAGCCAGGCCATCCTGGCCTGGTTTGCCAGGGCTGGAAGCCCTGGCTACATAAAACCGATAGGTGGTGAGCCTTCAATACAGGGCCGGTTTGCAGGAGGCGCTGGCGCAGTGGCGGTCCACCAACATCGCCCTGGGATTCGGTGGACTTCGCTCTCGCTGGTCCACCTGATCCTCTTAGCCCTGGGACGGCTCTTCGAAGAAGCGGTAGATGACGCCCGAGATGGCGGCGCCAATGATGGGTGCCACCCAGAACAGCCAGAGCTGACTCAGGGCCTTGCCTTCCCCCGACAAGGCTAACGCCAGGGCCGGGCCGGTGCTGCGCGCCGGATTGACCGAGGTGTTGGTCACCGGGATGGAGATGAGGTGGATGAGCGTCAGGGCCAGACCGATGGCTAGACCCGCGTGAGTACCAATGCCGCGCTTGTCGGTGGCGCCCAGGATGATGAAGAGGAACATCATGGTCATGACGATCTCGGTGACCAGGCCGGAGATCAAGCCGTAGCCCTGGGGCGAGAGTTCGCCATAGCCGTTGACTGCAAGGCTGCTGGCGCCCAGCTCGAAGGTCGCCTGACCCTCTTTGAAGGCGCCCATGTCCGCGGCGATGAAGAGGATGAGGAAGGCGGCGATGATGGCGCCGATGGTCTGTGCGATCACATAGACCGGCAGGTCGGCGAAGCTGAAGCGTCCGCCGATGGCGAGGCCGACCGAGACGGCCGGGTTGAGGTGGCAGCCAGAGATGTGGCCGATGGCATAGGCCATGGTCAGGACCGTGAGGCCGAAGGCGAAGGCGACGCCAAGATAGCCGATTCCCACATCGGGCACGCCTGCGGCGAAGACGGCGGCGCCGCAGCCGCCCAGAACCAGCCAGAAGGTGCCGATCAGCTCGGCGAGCCCGCGTTTCATCAGTGACATAACAACTTTCCTCGTTTCGCTTTTTTAAGTTGCCATCCCTAGGATGGCGTTTACATCGGATTGCTCTTGACCTGGGGCGCAGATCCGTTGGCGCTCCCATTGCAGCGTCGCAGGACATTCCTGTCCGTCGAGCCGGTGCGTGATCAGTGCGTGCCTGGGCTGCTAAGCGCCTCCATCACGCTATCCAGATTGAAGCTCCCGGCCTTTTGTCTGGGCGGAAATTCCTTGAAGGTCGTTAGGAACTTGGCGACGTAACCCTGTGCTGGAAGCAAGAGGTAGGGGCGGTCAAGGAACCAGTCGTCATAGGTGTTGGAGGTGAGCATGCCGCGCTCATAGGGATCGCGACCGCGATACGGTCGATGTTGGGGGTTTGATAGCCCATCAGGCCATGGGTGAAATAGGAGATGTTCGATTGGCCGATGTCGTCGCCCCAGACGACCAGGATGTTGGGCTTGTCGGCCGCCGAGACTGACGATAGGGCGCCCAAGGCTGTCAGTGCGAGTCCGAGTGCGCCGACAAGCCGGCCGCCGCGGTGTCGGGGCTGATCCGGCTGTCGATCCTCTGGTTGCATCATCTGAGTCCTCTTTTCTGAGCGTCTGTTGCGATTCTTAGATTCTCCGGCACTCGTCGAGCGCGGTTTGACGCCACTTGGCTGCCGCTGCCCGCCGAGTCCTAACCATTCACCGCGTTGTGCCCTCGAGTCTGAGTGCGACATAGGCCGAGACTCCGATGAGTCTGGCGCCCTGCGCACGCAGACGACGCAAGGCGATGATCGCCGGCTCATCCACGCCCCGCAGCCCGGAGAGGTCGAGCGTGAGTGCCTCCGGCCCCTCCGTGCAGAGGCGCTCCAGCTCCGGGAGGTCAGGGCCCTGGAGCCGGCCATCGATCTTGAGCACGCGGTGACCAGGCGTTTCGGCAGGGGTGATGCGAATGGTCATGCCTACACGTAACGCAGAAAATGGGCCATTCGCGCTAAGATTCCCAACCTTGCTTTCTAGTCAACTGAATCTGAATGGGATATCCGAGTGAAAAGCTAGGTTTGGCGCTTGCAATTTTGACAAGGCGTCACGATTTTTCGTGAGCTTTTATGACGAGATGTCGTGAGTCACGGGATGTCGTGAGTGAATTGGGTCTGAACTGGATGCTCGCTGGAGGAATCGATGCCGTCGTCTCAGGAAGTGGTTGACCTCGAAAGCTCGCAGAATGCCGACGATAGTCACTTCGAGGACCTTCTGACTCACTTGGCCCTCTCTTTCGTCAATGTCGAGCCGCTGGATCTCGACGAGCTGCTGATCGCCTCGCTGCGCCGCAGTGTGCGATTTCTGGGTGTGGACCGCAGTACCCTGGGGCGCTACGACATGCTTCCCGGCCAACTGGTCACCACGCATTCATGGGCCTTGCCCGGAATCGAGCCCGTTCCCTCGCCAGTCGCTGAGTCCCACTTTCCCTTCATGGCGGCTCAAATACGTGCCGGACACGCCTTGGTTTGGGACCGCGTCGCCGAGTTGCCGGCAGAGGCCGCCACGGATCGGGACGCATTCCGACAGCTCGGCCTGCGCTCCATCGCCGTCTTTCCGCTGACCGCGGGGCATGAGGTGCTCGGCTGGTTGTCCTTCAGTACGGTGCGTCAAGATCACCTTTGGTCTCGCGATCAGGTTCGCCGTCTGCGTCTGCTCGCCGGCGTCTTCGCGAATGCGCTGCTGCGCCAGCGCAAGGATCTGGAGTTGAATGCCGCCATGGCCGAGAATCTGGCGCTACGCAGGCGCGTCGAAGCCGAGAACGCAGTCTGGCGGGAGCAAGTGCTGCACTGTCACGATTTCGATGATCTCGTGGGGGGCAGCCAGGCCCTCAGGCGGGTGCTCAAACAGGTGGAGCAGGTCGCGCCGACCGATAGCACGGTCTTGATTCTCGGCGAGACTGGGACCGGAAAGGAGCTCATCGCGACCGCCATCCACCAGCGCAGCCGACGTGCCGAGCGTCCGCTGATCCGTGTCAACTGCGCCGCGCTGCCTGCCACCCTGATTGAGAGCGAGCTGTTCGGCCACGAGAAGGGCGCCTTCACGGGAGCGATCTCGCGCAAGGTCGGGCGCTTCGAGGTGGCCGACGGCGGCACCCTGGTGCTCGATGAGATCGGCGAGCTGCCGATGGAACTGCAGCCGAAGCTGCTGCGGGTGCTGCAGAGTGGAGAGTTCGAGCGCTTGGGATCGACGACGACCCGCAGGACGGACGCCCGCGTCATCGCCTCCACCAACCGAGACCTGCTGGTGATGGCGCGCGAGGGCGGTTTCCGACCAGACCTCTTCTATCGGCTCGGCGTCTTTCCCATCACCGTCCCCCCGCTGCGCGAGCGTAAGGAGGACATCGCTCTGCTCACGGCCTACTTCGTCGACCGGCTGCGCGCCAAGCTTGGTCGTCAGATCACGCGCATTCCTGACGAGGCCATCGCCGTGTTGATGCAGTACGACTGGCCGGGCAATGTCCGGGAGCTGGAGAACATCGTCGAGCGCTCCATGATCCTATCGCCCGGCCAGAGTCTCCTGGTGGATGGTCTGCCGACACTGGCCAAGCGTCCGTCGATGCTCGGCTGTGCTGACGACGCGGCGGACGATTGGCGCACGCTGTCGGAGGTCGAGCGCGATCATATCCTCAGCGTCTGCGAGCGCTGCGGCTGGCGCATCAATGGCGCGGGCAATGCCGCCGAGCGGCTCGGGATCAATCCCAACACCTTGCGCTCACGTATGAATAAGCTCGGCGTCTCGCGCCCGGCCGGGTCGGCGAGCCGCCTTGGCACGGCGAAGGCGGGCGCCTGAGCGCGACCTTGTTGCTCCAACGAAATGGCCGCGCGCTTCCAGCTCAGCGCCTTGCCGGATGGGCACGTGCGTCCAGCGCCGAGTGGGCGCGCAAGCCCCAAGCGCGGACTTTGCCCATCCTATCGACCTGCGGAGGGCGGGCGTCAGTCCTGCGTACGGGTGAGATCGGCATCGGTATCGGCATCGGCATCGGCATCGGGAAAGCGACTTCTTAGAAAGTGTCCATCAATTATTTCCCGATGCGAGCGATGCCGCCCGAAATCCCCCCTAGCCCCCCTTTGCGAAAGGGGGGAAGTTGTTGATGAACGCTTTCTTAGCTTCGCGATGGCTTCATGGCTCTCGATGAAGGCGCGGAAGCTCGAATAGCCGGTGGCCATGAGATCCTGACTCAGCTCTAGCACGCCCATCTCGCCAGGCGCCTCGGCCAGGTCCGGGCTGAGCAGGATGAACGCGTCGTAGAAGCCACCCATGCCCACCACCAGCAGATTGTCGAGCTGGCTGGTCTCGATCTGCTTCGGCGCGTCGGCGAACGTCTCGCCCGGCGAGACCCAGATGACGGGGGCATCGCCTTGGCGCTCCGATTCGGCGAGGGCTGCCTTGATGTCGGCAAGCTGAGCCGACAGCTTCTGGTGCATTGGTCCAATGTCCTCCACCGACAGCAGCCAATCGCCTCCGTCCTCGCGGAAGGGGTCGCGCAGACCATTGCTGACCTCCAGGAAGGCGCGGTAGCTCGGGGGCAGGGCGGTGCCCAGCGCCTGCTCCGCTTGCACAATGGCCGTGGCGTTCGCCGGTGCTCGAAGCAGTGTCTCCGGGACCGGCGGCCGGTCGTCCGCCTTGCCGTTACCGACCATTTTCAAGTAGGCCGCCCGCTGCAGCGCGTCCAGCTCGGCCAGGAGTGCGTTCCAGGGCAGTGTGCGCGCCTCTTCCCGGAAACGATCGATCTTCGTCGGCGGCAATGCTGTCCCGACGAGTAGGTCGGCCCAATGGGCGGCGAACTCGGGCGCAACGGCGAGGGGAACCAGAAAGAGCGCCAGGTAGAGGCTGAGCAGCAGGCCCCGCGTGGCGCTCGACGGCGGCTTGAGTGAGAGGGTGTCGAGCAGGTCCTGAAGGGCCTTTGCCTTCTTGGTCAGGGGTCGATAGCGGCCCTTGTGGGCGTCCTCGACATCGATCGCGAGCTTGATCCGTTCCAGCTCGTCGTCCGGGCCGGCTAACTTGGCGCATCGCGCTTGCAACGCGCGCAGACGTCCGCGCCGACGCCAGAGCGCGATGGCGCCAAAGAGCGGAATGAGGCCGATCAGGGACAGCATGAGGTCGAGCTGGAAGCCGATCCAGAAGAGGGCGGCGGCCCCGAGCAGCTCGAAGCCGACGAGGACGACGAGCCATCGGGGCGGGATCAGCGCCTTGACCAGTTGGCCGCCGTCCAGCGGGACTAGGGGCAGGAGGTTGAGGTAGTTGATGAGCAGGAGCACGAGGGCAAGGATGGTCATCAGCTCCTGATGCGCACTACCGTCGGCCAAAGAGAGCAGCAGCCACCCCAGCAGGATGCCGGGCAGCGGCCCCATGAGGCTGACGAAGGCGCGGTTCGCTGCGCTCGGGTGACGCTCGACGCCGGTTGCTAGACCGCCTAGCAGCGGGAGCATCAGGATCTGCAGGTTCCGATAGCCGAGCCAGCGCATGGCGAGATAGTGTCCGAACTCATGGAAGACGATTGCGCCCAGCAGCAGTGACGTGAGCAGCCAGTCCCAGAGGATGCCTCCCGCAATGAGGAAGACGAGTGCGGTCAGGATGAAGAGTCCCCACTGCACCCGGGGCGGCGGCCTGAGCCCTTGGGCTTTGCGCCATTGCTGGAAGAGCAGGGCGGCATGGTCGGGCTTCAGGGGCTCGGATTCGGGCCTGGGCTGGACGACTTGGCCGCGCAGGTTCCGCCAGATGAACCCCAGGGCGGTACGCAGGCGCGGCACGTAGCCGCCATCCGGGTGTGGGGCAATGAGTCTCTCGGCTCGCAGCCAGGCGATGTTGGCGACCTCGAAGGCATTCATGCGCGCGAGCACATCCTCCGCGCCACCCCAGGGCACCAAGTTATCTTGGCGCGCGGCGACGATCAAATGGTGTGCCTCGAGCAGGTCTTCCAGGTTCCTCGCCACGGTGACGATACCCATCGCCAAGGACTCCGGCGGACGTGGGAACAGCTCTGGGAGTCGGTCGACGGTTGCGAGGAGGGTGCCGCTGGACTCGAGGGAGAAGAACGCCACCCCACAGCCCTCGGGCCAGGCGAAGACTTGTGGCGGCAGAACACGAGCGATCACGGGCTCGGAGCCGTGCCTGTAGAAGCGGGCCAGCTCGGGCGTCAGGGTTTCTGGTGGGGCGAATTCGGTTCTACAGAAACACAGATGCTCGAAGCCCAGGCGGCGCAGCTCGGCGTCCGTATCCGCGAAGGCCTGCTGCCAGCCTGGCGGGATGTCGATTGAGGGAACTGCGACGAATCTAGCCCATTCGGCGACGCGCGCTGCCAGCACTAGGCGCAGTGCAAAGAGCAGGGTGATCCCGGCGATGACAAAGAACGGGACCCATCCAGAGGGGAAGTGATCCATGAGTTGAGCTCCTTAGGAGCAGGTCGATGCTCGGCGGAATGACTCCGCAGCTTCAGTGGGGTCGGCTGATGGTGCTGGCATCCATGGTCTTATGCTGCGCCTAAGTGCGCACTTTAGCGATTTCCACTCGACGCCTGAGTGCTTGCGCCGGCCGCGCTCGCATGCCTTGGCGTGCGATTGCGAACCCGGTCCTGATCGGGAATCAGAACATGGAGGACTCTGAGTCCAAGGGTGACAGGAGGACTGTCGCCAGGTCGGCGAAATCCTGGGCGCCACGGCAGGTCGGCGCATAGTCGCGGATGGGCTTGCCGACGCCGAAGGCCTCCGCCAAACGGATGTCGTTGCGGATGCCGGCCAAGACTCTGGCGGCGCCGAACTGACGCGCGACCTCGCCGGTCACCAGGCGATGCTGGCGGATGTTTCGGGCCGCCATGGTCGGCAGCAAACCGAGGATCTTGAGTTGGGGGTTGCTTGAGGACATGACCTTGAGCAGCACCCGCATCAGTTGTTGCATGCCTTCGAGGGAGAGCTGGTGAGGTACGTATGGCACCAGCACCCAGTGTGCCGCGGTGAGGGCGTTGAGCAGCAGGTGGTCCAGGGAGGGCGGCGTATCTAAGAGCACTAGGTCATAGGCGCCGGTGATCTCATCCTGGGCCAGCGCCTGGGCAAGCCGCTGCTCGTCACGCGCGCCGCTGCTGTGCTCGAAGCGCTGATCGGCCGGGACCAGGGCGAGATTCGCGCACGCGGTCTGACAGATGGCGGCTGCCAGGCTCGCCCGCGGGTCGAGAAAGACGTCATGCGCCGTGGGCGCATCTTTGTCGATCTTGACCCCGAGTCCCGCGGCGCAATGGCCCTGGGAGTCGAGATCGACGAGCAAGACCCGCGACCCGCGCGCGGCAAGCTCGGCGGCAAGATTGACCGCGACGGTGGTCTTCCCGGTGCCGCCCTTGCGATTGGAGATGGCGATGATCCGGGTCATGGTTAGAAGAGTTCGATTTGCGGGCGATCGTCGCTCGTTGCTTCGCCGCCCGTCACCGCCGCGTGGGCGTCGCGCTGACTGGACATCACATAGCGATCGAGATGTCCCGCGAGGCGGTCCTTGAGGCTGGGCTGGATGCTGCCATCCCACTGAGCATCGCCGAGATGGCCCATCAGCGACTGGAGATGCTCGTCGAGTTCGCTAAGGGCAATGCCAATCTGCTCTAGGCGTTGGCGGACCACATCCTGAAACTGGATATAGCCCAGCGCCTCGGACAGGCGCGTGACGATCTCTCCGTTGCCGGCCTCCACGCCCTGAATCACCTCCAGGAGCACGTTGCTGCCTTCGGCGAAGCGTTCCTCCATGGCGCTGATATCGGCAATGATCCGATGGATGTGGTCGGTATATGCCTTGTTGTCCCGCGCCTTGCGCGCGACTGCAAGCTCGGTTTCCATGCCGTGGGTCGCGGCGCTGATCTTGTGGGCGATGTCCTCGGCGGCATTGGCGGTTTGGGTCGAGAGCGCCCGCACCTCGCTGGCCACGACGGCAAAGCCCCGCCCCGCCTCCCCCGCGCGTGCTGCTTCGATCGCGGCGTTGAGCGCCAAGAGATTGATCTGCTTGGCGATATCTGAAATCACGCCGACCAGGGGTGAGAGGGTGTCCACCTGGCTCGCAAGCCCTTCGATGCGCTTCAGGTTGGAGTCCAGCTCGGTGAGCTGCTCGTTCAGATGACCGGTCAGGACGGCAATCACCTCCTTGTTGCTGCTTGCCTGCAGTCGCATGACGTCCGCCAGGTCCATACCGTTCTTCATCGAGTGATCGATCCGCTCCATCTGCTGCCTGGACATGCCATGGACCTGATTGATCTGCTCGATGACCGCCATGACGCCCTGCTCGGTCTCTTGGACAGTGCCTTGCATCTGTTTCTGCATGATGTCGAGGTAGGGTGAGACATGAGCGACTTCCTCCTCGACCACAGCCTGCCGGACCGAAAGATTCGCGAGCCGAGAACGACCATCACGCAGCAGGATATCGAGATGCGCGACATCCTTGCGCAGAAAGACCCAGGTCAGCAGCGCGGTCAACCCCAGGACGGAGAGGGTGGACAAGAGGGTCGTGAGGGCGATCTCGACGTCGTAGCCAAGGTTCAGGGGGAGGAGGAAGTGCTGTTGCAGCCAAAGCGAGGCGGACCAGGCGATGCCGACATTGATCGCGAGCGCCGCTGCGGCGGCGGCCATGAGGCGATAGCCCATGCCGGATGTAGCAAAACGCGCATCCTCTGCTGTGATCTTGGCCACTGACTAGGCACCCGGTAGCACTTGCTTGATGACCTTGACCAGGTCCGGTCCAGCGACGGGTTTGACAAGCCAACCCGTGGCGCCCAGCCGCTTGCCCTCGTCGCGCTTTTCCGCTTGGCTCTCGGTGGTGAGCGTCAGGATCGGCGTGAAGCGGAAGCCCGGCAGCACACGCACGTTCTTGATCAGCTCCAGCCCGCCCATGTTGGGCATGTTGATATCGGTGATGATGAGGTCGGGCTTCACGCCACCCTTGAGCTTGGTGAGGGCCTGCGTGCCATCGCCGGCGCTCTCGACTTTGAAGCCGTTCATCTCCAGGGTCGACTTCAGGCTCAACACCATGGTGGCGGAATCGTCCACGATCATGATGGTTTTAGACATAGGTCTATTCCTCGATCCAGAATCCTAGGGGGCGGCCAAGATGGGCTCGAGCCAGGCGCGCAGCGGCGCATCCGCCGGCCAGGCTTGGATGGCAGGCTTGGCCGCCATCAGCACTTGCAGGTTGGCGGCATGGAGATGGGTGCAAGCGGACAGATCCGCCTTGGCCGTCCGTTTCTTCTGCAACCACTCCAGCAACGCCTCGGCGTCTTCCACGCCCACGACTTCATGAAACACGATCTGGTTTTTCTTGAACTCGATCGTCATCACAAAATTTCCTTGAGGTTGAGCACCATCAGCACCGAACCATCCCCCATGAGGGCCGATCCGGCATAAGTCGAGAGCCCCCCCAGCACACCCGTCATGGGTTTGAGGATGATGTCGAGCGTCTCGCTGAAGTCGTCCACCAAGAGACCCAGGGATTCATCGCCCAGGCGCACGACAAGCACCGCCAGTTCATCATCGGCATTGGCCTTGGGCGGGGCCGCGAGCCCGAGCAGCGCATTGATGGATTTCAACGGCACGATGCGTCCGCGCAACACGGTTGCCTGGCTGTGCTTGATGGTACGAATGGCGGTGCGGGGAACCCGCACGGTCTCGACGACGCGATCCATGGGGACACCGAAGCGCTGGCCGTCGGAGACGACGATCATGACGTTGGTCACGGCCATGGACAGGGGTAGCGACAGACGGATCTGGGTGCCGCGACCCTGCTGACTGGTCAAGGCGACGCTGCCGTTGACCTTCTCGACAGCGGTGCGGACGACATCCATTCCAACACCCCGGCCGGAGAGATCAGAGATCACCTCTGTGGTCGAAAACCCGGCGGCGAAGACCAGATTCACGGCCTCCTGGTCGCTGATCTGCTCCAGCAGCGTCTCGTCGATGAGCCCCTTGGCGTAGGCCTTGCGCTTGATGATATCCGGATCGATGCCCTTGCCGTCGTCCGAGATCTCGATGAGCACGCGGTCGGACTCCTGCATGGCCCGCAGCCTCAGGGTGCCGGTTGCCGGCTTTCCGGCGGCGCGCCGCACCTCCGGCGACTCGATGCCGTGGTCGAGGCTGTTGCGCACGATGTGCATCAAGGGATCACCCAGTGACTCGATGATGGTCTTGTCCGCTTCGGTCTCTTCACCTTCAAGGATCAGCTCGACCTCCTTGCCGAGCTTGCGCGAAATGTCGCGCACCAGACGCGGAAACCGCTGGAAGACGAAGGAGACGGGCATCATGCGGATCTGCATGATGGCGCCCTGCATCTCCTCGGCGATGCGATTGATGACCCCGTAGTGGCCCTTGACCTCGCGGGAGAGTTCGCGCACCCCGAACACCGTCTCGGCGCGACCGGCCAGGTAGGGCAGCGCATTCTTCGCGACCACCATCTCGCCGATCAGATTCATCAGACGGTCGATCTTGGCCTGATCGACCTTGAGGCTCTTAGGCCCGGTGATGGCGTCCTCGGCACGACGGCCGAACTTGATCTCCTCATCGCCCGCTGGCCGGGATGCGCTCGGGACCGGATCGGGTGGCGCCGCAGTTGGCTCCGATGCCTCGGCGGGGACCGCAGGCCTGGAGGGCGCCAAGACCTCGGGCGGAAAGGCATCCTCGACCCAGGCCAGGAGCGGCGCACCGCTGTTCATGGCGAGCGCCGAGGCCGTGGCCGCCTCCAGGCTCTCGAGGGCCGCGCCTTGACCGCTTGTGCGCAGACACCCCGATAGCGCCGCGGCGGCCGCCTTGATGCGGCCCTGCAGCCAGCCGGGCTCATCTGTCAGGGCGAGGATCGCCCTTTGGGCAGCGACCACGGCAGCGAGCCCCTCGGCCTCCAGCGGCGACAGGGTAGGGGGCGCGTCGCTGGTGCTGACAACGCCCTCCGCCTCCAGGGTGCGCTCGGTCTGGGGCCTAGCATCCTCAGGAGTCAGGGTCGGGTCGGGGGACGCACTCGTCGCGCTCGCTGCTTCCGCCACAGCCTTCCCCCAGTGCGGCGGAGCGAGGCTGCCGAGGCAGTCCAGGAGCGCGTTGAGAACCGCGCGGCTCTCCGGCTCGGTCTCCAAGACCAACTGCAGCCAGCGCAAGACCGAGGCGATCCAGAGATCCGGACTGGACAGCTCCAAGAGGCTGCTGGCATTGCGCGCCAGAGCCGCAAGGTCGCCGGCCGTCAGCAGACTGCGGGCATCGGCGACAAAGTCTTCATAGACGGGTCCGCCGTTCGGATCGCCCTGGGGGATCACCAGCGCCAGCCGGGCGACCTCGGTGAGCCGCACCTGGTCGATGACATAGCGGTAGTGCTCTTCCAGGGCTGCGCGCGAAGCGGCAGTCAGTGCGCGGAAATCCAGCATGCAGCAATAGGCGTCCAGCTCGGCCAGCGGCGGCCAGGGCTCGCGCGCCTCGATGCCGCCCCACAGCAGCTCCGGGGTCTGGCGCGTCAGGAAAAAGGGATCCTCGCCCTGATAGAAGCATTGCTCATCCGGCCGATAGTCGAGCCAAAACAGAGACTCGCCCGCGCAAGCCCGGCGGTAGGCCTGCATGCGCACCGCCTCCGGGATGCTGGCCAGCGGCAGACTTGCAGTGTCGGCGTCGGGCGCTGGCTCGACCAAGCGCGTCGTCTCGGCGCGCACGGACTCGGGCGCGGGCACCTCGGCAGGGGTGTCATCGGACTGGATCAATTGCCGCAGGGCGTCCACCAAGCGCGCCGAGTCGCTGGCATGAGCCGAACTCAGGCCGCCATCGGCCTCGAGTTCGTCGCAGAGCATCCCCACGAAATCCATGGCATCGAGCAAGCGGTCGGCCAAGAGCCGCGAATAGGCCACCCGGCCATTGCGCACGGCGTCCATGAGGTCTTCGCCGGCGTGGAGCACCCGCGTCATCTCCGGAACATCGAACAAGCCGCTGTTGCCCTTGAGGGTATGCACCAGGCGGAACAGCTCGTTCATGAGGTCGGCGTCGGCGGGGGCATTCTCCAGCCGCATCAGCTTGTCGGCGATGCCTTGCAGGAAGTCCCTCGCCTCCGACAGAAACTGCTCCAGCAAGGGGCTCATGGACGCGGCTCCCCGAGCAGCAACCGCACCTGCGTCAGAAGCTGCTCCGGCTTGACCGGCTTGGTCAGATAGAGGTTTGCACCGGCGGCATAGGCGCGTTGCTCGTCGCTGGCCTTCGCCTCGGTGGAGATCATGATGGCTGGCGCTTGCCGGAGGTCTTGACCGCGCAGCTCCCGCAGAAACCCGTAACCGTCCAGCTTGGGCATGTTGATATCGACCAGAAAGAGATCGAAGCCCGTCTGCAGCGCCTTTTCCAGCGCTTCGATGCCGTTCATCGCCTCCTCCACCGCGAAATCCGCCGCCTCGAGGATCTCACGGTGATAGAGCCGAACCGTCGCGGCGTCATCGACGATCAGGATGCGTTTCATGAGGTTTCCAGTGGCCTCTGGTAGACGATGGCTTCGGGGAACTTGCGAATCTTGTAGAGGGACGAGCTGCGGCTCATGGATTCCGAATGGCCCAGACAGACGAAGCCGCCCGGCCGGAGCGCGTCGTAAAAGGTTTCGGTCGCCGTCTTGCGCGAGACATCGTCGAAATAGATCAGAAGATTGCGGCAGAAAATGACGTCGAAGTCGCGATAGCCCCGGGTGTCGGCGCGCTCGGTCAGGTTGACCCGGGTGAATTCCACCGATTGGCGCAGATCGTCGCAGATCTGATAGCCATCGGCCTTGCGCTTGAAATACTGATGCAGATAGCGGCTCGGTAGATGCTGGACCGAGCGCGTCGAGTAAAGGCCTTGACGGGCTCGCGCAAGGATTCGCGTATCGATGTCGGAGGCGATGATCTCAACGTCCCATTCATGGATTCCGGGCCAGTTCTCGAGCAGATAGATGGCGATGGAGTAGGGCTCTTCGCCCGAGGAGGAGGGGATTGCCCAGATTCGAATCGGGCGGCGATCCAGCTTGCGCGCCACGATTTCCGGCAGCAGTGAATCGACCAAACACCGAAACTGATACTCCTCGCGGAAGAAATAGGTTTCATTGACCGTCATCAGGTTGGTCAATGCCTGGACCTCTTCACCGCTGGCCTGGAAGCGCAGCATGGTGAAATAGCTGCGGAAGTTGCCGGAACTCGTGGCCTCGATGCGCTCCACCAGACGCTTGTCGACGAAATAGCGCTTGGATGCATCGAACTGGATACCGGTCTTGCGGTAGAAGAACTCTCGAAACTTCTGAAAATCCTCGGCGCTGATCCGAATGTTGGCGCTGTCTGCTTCAGGTTTCACGGAGTCGCCCAAGCGCGAGGTCGGCGGCGAATCGGATGTAGGGCTCATTGGCGAAGCGCGCCTTGACGCGCAGCAGACTCTCACGGGCGTTGAGGGTGCCAACCTCCCCGAGCAGATCGACCGCCGCTCCGCAGACGTTGACATGTGGATCGCGATCGATCACCTCGATCAGCCAGGTCTCCACCTCCGGATGACAGAGGGATTCGAGAATATTCACCGCGAAGATGCGCAGGTCCGAATCCGGATCGGCGAGCAGCTCGCGCATCATTGGCGCGACCGCATCCGGCAGTTTCTGCATGGCCTCGATCGCCTCGTTGCGCAGTGCCGCGTCCTCGCTCCTGAGACAGTCGACGAGGCCGGCGACCGCGACCGGGTCACCGAGGTTGGTCAGGGTCGTGAGGATGACCTCCCGGACCGAGACCTCCGACTCCTGCTTGAGACGCTCCACCAGCGCCGCGGCGGCCTCCGGGCAATCCACCAGGTCACGTGCCGCCCAGCGCCGAGCAATGGGATCGGTCGCCGTCAAGCTCGCGATCAGACTCGCGCAGTCGCGCGGTGCTTGCCTCGACTCCTCGGCGACGGGCTCGACGCTCTGTGTCTTGATGAGTGCCATTCTTTAAGTTCGGTGGTTAGTTGGCAGGTGTCAGTTGGCAGGTGTCAGTTGTCAGTTGTCAGGTTTCAGGTTTCAGGTTTCAGGTTTCAGGTTTCAGGTTTCAGGTTTCAGGTTTCAGTTGGCAGGTTTCAGGTCTCAGGTGTCAGATTTCAGGTTTCAGTAGGATTGTTGTGATTTGGTGGGAAGCAAGCGTGCGCCTAGGATGGGCAAAATCCGCGCGATTAGCTCGGTTCAGAGCACTGGCGCTCGACGGATGCCGCCATCATCCTTTACTGCCAACTGCCAACTGCCAACTGCCAACTGCCAACAGCGTACCGGCATCGGGGGGCGGGGAGCGGCGCTCGTCGAGGCGCGCGGGGCGAGGCGGGCGCCGGGCCGCG
>NZ_JAAIJR010000083.1 GCF_010915725.1 Thiorhodococcus mannitoliphagus | reverse complement strand
TTGGGGGGCCGGCGCCGCGGCGGCTTGGGGGCCGGGGGCGGGGGGGGCCGCCGCTCCCACCGGGCGTGCGGCTGGATCGGGCGATGATCTAGGCCGCGTTGGTCTTTCCGAGCGGCGCGGACGCCGCGTTTTCGATTGGCCTCTTCCTGAGAAACCTCTAGGTAAATGAGCGGCTTGGTTTGCTTTCTTGAGTTGCTGTCATAGAATACTGGGCCAAGCACTCAAATAATCGGGCATCTTCGTCATGCGCATCCTCTCGACTCTATTCGCCCTCGGCTGCCTCGGGATCCTCGCCGGCTGTGGATCCACCAGCACCAGAGACGCCCCCAACTCCGCCTATCGGGCTATTCCGGCGTCCGCGACCGCGAATGTCAGCGGGGATTTCGCCGGGTCGCCTGGTGTCAGTGCCTTTATTCAGCGCATGGAGCGACAAGGCTTCCCGCCGAATCGCACCGCCGCGATCATCTCTGGCGCGCAGCGTAAGCAGTCGATCATCGATCTCATGGACCGCCAGGCACCTAGCCGCAAGACGGGTCCGAACGGTGCCTGGACGCGCTATCGCGCCAAGTTCCTGACCGACCAATCCATCGACAATGGTGTGAGCTTCTGGCGTCGGAACGAAGCAGCGCTCTCCCGCGCGGCATCGCGCTACGGCGTCCCGCCCGAGTACATCGTCGCCATCATCGGGGTCGAGACACGCTACGGCGGCTTCGTTGGTAAGACGCGCATCATCGACGCCCTCTCGACGCTGTCCTTCGCCTATCCGCGGCGGGCCGACTACTTTTCGGGCGAGTTGGAGAATTTCCTCATCATGACGCGGGATGAGGGGCTTGATCCCTTCGCGCCCCAGGGCTCCTTCGCCGGTGCTATGGGGCTCTGCCAGTTCATGCCGTCCAGCTTCCATGACTACGCCGTGGATCATACCGGCGACGGGCACCGCGACCTCTGGAATCCGGGCGATGCCATCGGCAGTGTCGCCAACTATTTCGCGCGGCACGGCTGGCAGCCGGGCGAGCCGGTCGCGGTGCGCGCACGCGTCTCCTCGCCGGGGACCGCCGAGGCGATGAAGGCGGGCTTCAAGTCGAGCTACTCCTTGGGTGAGCTGAGCAGCCGTGGCATCTCTCCGGTCGGTTCGGTGGGGCGGACGGGTCAGGTGAGCTTGATCAGGTTGGACGCGCGCGGCGGTTATGAGTATTGGATCGGGCTGAAGAACTTCTACGTCATCACGCGCTACAACCACAGTAACTACTACGCCATGGCGGTCTACCAGCTGGCCCAGGCGATTCGTGCCCGTAAGGGTGGGCCCAGTGGGACGCGCATCTCCTCCACGCGCTAGTCGCGGAGCCCGGGGCTATTCGCCGCTGATCGTCAGCGTGATGCGGCGCTGATGTGGGTGTGTTCGGTGCTCGTAGAGGTAGATGCCCTGCCAGGTTCCGAGCACGCAGTTGCCGTCGCGGACCGGGATGGTGAGGTCCATGTTGGTGAGGATGGCGCGCAGGTGCGCGGGCATGTCGTCTGGCCCTTCGTCGGTATGATTGAAGAGGCGGTCGCCGTCCGGGACCAGGTGCGCCATGAAGGCCTCGAGATCGCGGCGGACTGTTGGGTCGGCGTTCTCGCAAACCACGAGCGAGGCGCTGGTGTGCTGGACGAAGAGGTGACAAAGGCCGGTGCTAACGCCGGCATCACGGACTTGTTCGCGGACCTCTCGGGTGATCTCATAGGTTCCGCGTCCGCCGGTCTGGACCGTCAAGCTGTGTTGAACCATCATGGATTTGATTCCTCTCGGTCGGGTCGACTTCTGGCTCGAGCATTCGCAGCATTAGAGCAAAGACGAAAATCTTGACACAACCTGGGTTAGCGCAGCCATCTGCAGAGACGCTAGGACTGGACGGGCTTCCAGTCCAATCCCTGAAGCGCGTTGGTCCCAAGGTGGCCGAGCGTCTGGCCAAACTCGGTATCCGCAGCGTTCAGGACCTGCTCTTCCATTTGCCCGTCCGCTATCAGGATCGCTCCCGCCTGGTTCCCATCGCCGATCTCTGTCTTGGCTCAGAGGCCTTGATCCAAGGCGTCGTTGAGGATTCCGAGATCGCCATGGGGCGCCGCCGCTCGCTCAAGGTGTCGCTGGCGGACGCCGGGGGAGGGCGCATCTTGCTGCGCTTCTTCCACTTCTCCGCGCAGCAGGCGGCTGCGCTGAAGGTCGGCGCGGCGCTGCGTTGTTATGGCGAGGTCAGGCAGGGGCCGGCCTCGCTGGAGATGATTCATCCGGAGTACCGCATCCAGGGCGATGCGTCCGACGAGACCGAGCCAGGTCTGACTCCCATCTATCCCTCGACCGAAGGACTGCAGCAGGCGACCTGGCGTGGGCTGATCGAGCAAGCGCTCGCGCTGTTGGAGCGCCAGAGTCCGGTCGAGCTGCTGCCGCAGGATGTTATCGCACCGCGCGGCCTGCCTAGCCTGCGCGAGGCGCTGAGCTATCTCCATCGTCCGCCGCTCGAGGCGAGTCTGGACGACCTCTTGGAACGGCGTCATCCCGCTTTCTTGCGGCTTGCCTTCGAGGAGTTGATCGCGCATCAGGTCAGCCTGCGTCGGCTGCGGCTTGCTCAACAGCGCGTCTCGGCGCCGACTTTGGTCGGCGACGGTACGCTGCGCGAGCGGCTGTGCGCGGCCTTGCCGTTCGCCTTGACCGCGGCGCAAGCGCGTGTCGTGCGCGAGATTGCGACGGATTTGGCGCGGCCTCATCCGATGCAGCGCCTGCTGCAGGGTGATGTCGGCTCCGGCAAGACCATCGTTGCCGCGCTTGCCGCGCTGCAAGCGCTGGAGGCGGGTTTCCAGGTCGCCCTCATGGCGCCCACCGAACTCCTCTCCGAGCAGCACATGCGCAATCTCAGTGCATGGCTGCAACCGCTCGGCATCGCGTCGCTCTGGCTTGCCGGTCGCCATAAAGGGGCTGAGCGGGCGGAGCGCTTGGCGGCCATCGCCTCGGGTACGGCCAAGCTCGTCATTGGTACCCATGCGCTCTTTCAAGACCAGGTCGAGTTCAAAGATCTCGGCCTGGTGATTATCGACGAGCAGCACCGCTTCGGTGTCCATCAGCGCATGAAGCTGCGCGAGAAGCGTGGTCGCGACGGTGCCGCCCCGCACCAGCTCATCATGACCGCGACACCCATCCCGCGCTCGCTGGCCATGACCCTCTATGCGGATCTCGATCTCTCCGTCATCGACGCGCTGCCGCCGGGGCGGACCCCAATCACCACCGTTGCGGTGCGGGATACGCGTCGCGACGAGGTCATTGAACGGGTCATGCTGGCGTGCCAACAGGGGCGTCAGGCCTACTGGGTTTGCACCTTGATCGAGGAGTCTGAAGCGCTGGAGTGTCAGGCGGCCGAGGACACGGCGCGGCAGCTGAGCGAAGGCCTGCCTGACCTCAGCGTCGGGCTGGTGCATGGACGGCTCAAGGCGGCCGAGCGCGATCGCGTGATGGCTGACTTCGCGGCCGGTCGCTTGGATCTGCTGGTGGCGACGACCGTGATCGAGGTGGGGGTCGATGTCCCCAACGCCAGCCTCATGATCATCGAGAACCCCGAGCGCCTTGGGCTCGCGCAGCTCCATCAGCTGCGCGGCCGCGTCGGGCGCGGTGGCGTGGAGAGTCATTGCCTGCTGCTTTATCACGCCCCACTCTCAGAGGTCGCGCGTGAGCGTCTCGGCATCATCCGCGGCTCGACCAGCGGCTTCGAGATCGCCGAGCGAGACCTCGCGATCCGCGGGGCCGGTGAGGTTCTGGGAACGCGCCAAACCGGCGCCATCCAATTTCGCGTGGCGGACACCGTCCGCGATCAGCAGTTGACCGCGCCGGCGCAGCGCGCGGCCGATGTCATCCTCGCGCGCCACCCTGAGCTGGTCGAGCCTTTGATCGATCGCTGGCTCGGCGCCCGCGAGAGCTATGGTCAGGTTTAGCGCGGCATTTCAGTCCAACCGCGCGCTCGGTGGGCGCAGTAGGCTGAGCGGACCCGCGCGCGGGTCAAGTCGCGCATGGGTTTTGGCACCCTCACCGTCGACCAGGCTGACCGCGCGCTGTGGTCCCTGATGCGTGCTGTGGTCTCTGAGTATCGCCCCGATGGGTGCTTGTATGATGTGCCGAAAGCGGCTGTAATTACGTCGATAATTACAGCCGTTGAGCGCCATCATGATCGAACTGAAAGTCGTCAGAGTCGGTAACTCCCTGGGTGTGCGTCTGCCTCGCGAGGCGCTGAATCGTCTGCACCTCGAAGACGGTGATCGGGTGATCCTCACCGAGTCCCCTGAAGGCGGCTATCGCTTGACGCCCTATGAACCCGACTTCGAGCGCCAGATGAAGGTTGCCGAAGAAGGCATGCGCCGCTATCGCAACACCCTCAAGGCCCTGTCGGAATGAGCGAGCCGGTTTGGGTCAGACAGGATGTCATGCTGTCGATCCATGAGCGTCTGCTGGCGGATCATGGCGGACCCTCGGGGCTCCGGGATGTCGGGTTGCTGGAATCCGCTTTGGCACGTCCACGGCAGATCCTCACCTATGGCGAGCCTGATCTTGCCGACCTTGCTGCGGCCTATGCCGCCGGCATCATTCGCAACCATCCTTTCGTAGACGGCAACAAGCGCTCGGGCTTCATGGCTGCCTACGTGTTTCTTGCCTGCAATGGCTTGTCGTTGACAGCGACCGAGGCGGCGGCGACCCAGGCCGTGCTCGACCTGGCGGCGGGCAAGATCCCGGAGGACGCCTTTGCACAGTGGCTGCGAGACCATGTCGAAGGGATCGATGATGATTAAGGCTTTGAGAGCAGATCCATGACTCACGCCGCCAAGAGTGCCCTCGCGAGGACCCTCCGCGCACTGCTGCTCGCCGACCCCGGCGGGGCGTCGCTCGCACGTCGCTTTGCCTGAAGGATGCGCGGTGCCGACTCAACCGACCGGGTGATCCGACGATCAAGGTTGGAATCTGGTACTCGGTGGTCGAGATCTGGGGCGCGCATGTCAGCTGGGGTCATCCGTTCGGGCCTATGCCATAATCACGCGCCATGCGAGCCCATCTCAAATCAATCGATTCCCGTCAGAGAACGACATGAGCGTTCCCGAGCTTAAAGTCCAACAACCGCGGCGCCCCGCGACTTGGCGCGACCGCCTCTACAGCTACTATCTGCTGGTTCGGCTGCATCGGCCCATCGGTATCTTCCTGCTCATGTGGCCCGCGCTCTGGGCGCTTTGGCTGGCTGGTGATGGGGCGCCGCCCTGGAGTGTGGTGCTGATCTTCGTGCTCGGCGTGGTGCTGATGCGCTCTGCGGGCTGCGCCATCAACGACTACGCCGATCGCGATTTCGACGGTCACGTGGCCCGGACCAGTCAGCGTCCGCTCGCCACCGGGGAGGTCACGGCGAAAGAGGCCGTGGGCGTCTTCGTCGTGCTCTGCCTGCTGGCGTTCGCGCTGGTGCTGCAGCTGAATTGGCAGACCGTCGCGCTCTCCGTCATCGCCGCGCTGCTCACCATGATCTATCCCTTCATGAAGCGTTTCACCCACGTGCCGCAGGTCTTTCTTGGCGCCGCCTTTGGATGGGCGATTCCAATGGCCTTCACTGCCGTTACGGGGATGATCCCCTTTTACGCCTGGGTGCTCTTCGCCGCGACGCTGATCTGGGCGCTCATCTATGATACTCAGTACGCCATGGTGGACCGCGAGGACGACCTCAAGATCGGCATCAAGTCGACCGCGATCTTGTTCGGCCGGTGGGATCGGCTGATTGTGGCTGTGCTGCAGCTCCTGATGCTCGGCATGCTCTACTGGGTTGGGCAGGAGGCGGGGCGCGGTTTGCCCTACAACCTTGGGCTGCTGGCGGCGGCGGTCTTGGCCGTCTATCAGCAGTACCTCATCCGCAATCGCGAGCCTGCCCTCTGCTTTCAAGCGTTCTTGAATAACAACTACTTTGGCATGGCGGTCTTCATCGGACTGATGCTCGACTACGCCCTGTTGCACTGATGATCGGTCTGATGCGCTGCCGCGTGCCTCAATCGACAGGAGTCTTTGATGTCTGTCTCGTTTCTCTCGCGTGTCTTGCTGGGCCTTGTGCTGACCGCACAGGCTTGGGCTTTCGATGAAGGGATCGACTACACCAGGCTGTTACAGCCGCAGCCGACGGAGACCGGCGATAAGGTCGAGGTGCTGGAGGTGTTCTGGTACGGCTGCCCGCATTGCTGGCATCTCGAGCCCGCCCTGAGCGAGTGGCTCAAGTCGCTGCCGGAAGGCGCTGAGTTCCGCCGTATGCCCGCAACCGGCGGCAGATGGGATGCTCACGCCCGCGCCTTCTACGCCGCTCAGGCCATGGGAAAGCTGGAGACCTTTCATCAGGCGCTGTTTCGGGCCATTCATGAAGAGAAGCGTCCGCTCATGACCGAGGACGAGCTGGTCGATTTTGCCGGTGAGATCGGTCTCGATAAGGACGAATTTCGCGCCGACTTCAACTCTTTTCTCGTCGAGACAGAGCTGCGCAAGGCCCAGGAGATGTCGAAGCGCTATGGGATCGACGGCGTCCCTGCGATCATCGTCAACGGTCAGTACCGGACCGGCCCGAGCCAGGCCGGTGGTCAGGCGCGGATGTTTCAGGTGCTGGACAGCCTGCTGACGCAGGAGCTGCGGGCGGGATCATGAGGCGTCTAGCGCAGGCTCATCTTCGTGGATGATGCGCGCATCGGGATTGGGAAAGCGCTCCACCACCCATTGCGGCAGCTTGGCCTGGTTGGCGTGGTAGAGCGCGTCAGACTCGACAATGACGAGCACCAGGATGGTGACCATGGCCGGTAGGATGCCGGTTCCCGCCACCAAGGCCCAAACGGCCTCCTTCATCATGCCGCCATAGGTGTAGCCAACCCAGCCGAGCGCCACGGCGGTCAGCAGGAGCCCGAGCATGAGGAGAAAGATCCGGCTGCGACGGGCGCAGATCTGCCAGTGGCACATGACGTACCAAGGATCATGCCCGAGCGAGCGTCTCGCGCGCCAGAGGGTATAGAAGAGCAGGGTGAAGGAGGTCGCTGGGACGATCGCCATGACCCAGGGAAAGCTGCCGGCGAGTCCGCCGAGACCGACGGCCATGAGGATGTGATTGCCGATGAGGTTGGTCAGGAAGATTTCGTGCGGGACATTGGCCTTCTTGATCTCGACCGGACTGACTTCGAAGCGCATTGGCGGCAAATCTCTGTGTTTAGCCGAAGATAACGCAGTTGAACCGCGAAGCGTGCGTGGGAGAAGAAGTGCTCGCCTGACTTCATGTCCTGAGCGCCCTTGTGGCTCAAAGCGCCTGTCACCTTATAGCAATCAAGGGCGCTTGGCATCAGCTGTTGCCGTGAAACAAGGCCGCGGGAGGCAGGGTCTCGGTTTGGCCGGTCGCTCCATGGGTGGGAGCGGCGCCCCGCCGCGACGAGTCCTCGGGCCGCTATCGCACCTGTTCCATACTCCGAGGTGCTGCCACGCCTGCATGACCCTCGATCCGGCGCCATCTGGTATGAGATTTTCCTGCAATCGCCTAAGGAGACGCTGAGCGGCTCGGCATCGGAGTGCTTCTCGGCTTAGAAAGTGACCATCAACAACTTCCCCCCTTTCGCAAAGGGGGGCGAGGGGGGATTTCGGGCGGGATCGCTCGTATCGGGAAACAATTAATGGGCGCTTTCTTAGCGGGCTAGCCCGCGCAGACGGGGCAGGCGGGATCGGCGGGGAGTCTTATGCTGCGCCACTCCATGGTTAACGCATCTAGGAGGAGCAGTCGGCCAAAGAGGGGAGATCCAACAGCGGTCAGGATCTTGATCGCCTCTGCGGCTTGAATGCTGCCGATGATTCCCACGACGGGGGCGAGAATCCCGTTGGCCGAGCAGGTCTCATCCGTGCTGCCGTCATCCGGATAGAGGCAGCGATAGCAGGGGCCGCCAGGCTGTCCAGAAAAGCAAGTGACCTGCCCCTCCATGCGGATTGCGGCACCCGAGACCAGGGGTACGCGGGCGGTGACGCAGGCGCGATTCACCGCGAAGCGGGTTGGGAAGTTGTCGCTGCCATCGATCACGATGTCGACCTGGCCGACAAGTTCGGGCAGGCTCTTGTCGGTTAGGCTTGGCTTGACGGGGATCAGCTCGACGTCGGGATTGAGTGCCTGCAGGCTGGTGATCGCCGAAGCGACCTTCGACTGTCCGATACGCTCTGAGGTGTGCAGGATCTGGCGCTGCAGATTCGAGAGGTCGACCGCATCGAAGTCGGCGAGCAGAAGGCGGCCGATGCCCGCCGCCGCTAGGTACATGGCGACGGGCGATCCCAAGCCGCCGAGTCCGACGATCAGGGCACTCGACGCGCGCAGTCGCTCCTGCCCCTCAATGCCGAATTGCGGAAGGAGAATCTGTCGGCTATAGCGGAGTAGTTCGTCGTCTGTCATCTTTTCTCAGCCATCGGCGGTTGGAAGGCTCGCAGCCCGGCGGTGTGCCATGAAACCTCGGGTTACGCTGCGCTAACCCGACTGCGGATAGGTGACCCAGGCGGAGCCGGTCTCAGCGTTCTGTCATCCGGTGATCCTGCCGCAGACCGCGGTGTAACTGCCGCTGGGGGACACCGCCTTTAGCGCAATCGCCGAGCAGGTCGTGCGCCGCAGCGTCTTGCCGCGCGGAGGCCTGTAGCACCGGGAATCGGGTGTTGCCTTGATAGAAAGGATCGGTGTCAGCGCCATCCCTTAGAAAGCGTCCATCAACAACTTCCCCCCTTTCGCAAAGGGGGGATAGGGGGGATTTCGGGCGGGATCGCTCGCATCGGGAAACAATTGATGAGCACTTTCTTAGCACGATGGGCATCGCTGCGCTCAGCCCATCCTCGGATCGGGGCACTACCCGGAATCGAAAGCGCGAGTCGAGTCTGTGATTATGTCAGTTATAACTTGTAGAG
Source organism: Thiorhodococcus mannitoliphagus (assembly GCF_010915725.1). Lineage (GTDB taxonomy): Bacteria > Pseudomonadota > Gammaproteobacteria > Chromatiales > Chromatiaceae > Thiorhodococcus > Thiorhodococcus mannitoliphagus. The sequence continues at coordinate 16,165 of NZ_JAAIJR010000083.1, read as the reverse complement.
TTCCGCCTTTCGGCAAAGATTGTAAGACATGACTGACACCATTCGCTTGCCTGACGAACTTGGCCCCGTGCGACGCGCGCGCCGTGAAGCGCTCGGCCTGTCGAAAAAGGTTTAGTGCCCCGATCTACATGATAAGTTGTCGTTTAAGATTTTGATTTAAAAGCATTAAACTGCGCCGACATCCTGTAGAAAAGGGCACTGCCTGCGATTTAACGGGAGATCCGCATGTCCACTACATCACGTCCGAATCAGAGCGGCCCCTTTCGCGCCGATCAGCTGCACGAGGGTGATCGTTATGAGCTGAGTAACGGCCATCCGATTTACTGTACTCCGTCAGGACGCGAGCATGCGGGACGCAACTTGTCTGGTGGTGGGGCGCTGGAGACGGACCCGGACGTGGAATGGGCCGGCGTCGATGCTGGGTTCACGCCGATGCCCGGGACGCTGCGTGCGCCGGATGTGGCCATTGCCGCCGCGGGCGACGAGCAGGGCTGGATCCCTGGCGTGCCGCCGCTGGCGGTTGAATACAGTGGTCCGGGACAGAATGACCAGGAACTGGAGGACAAGATTGCCGAACTGCTCGCGAACGGCACCCAACAGGTCTGGGTTGTGCGTCTGGTGGGGCCGCGCCGTGTCGAGGTGCGTTGTCCGAATCAGCCGGTGCGGATGCTTGGCCCCGGTGAGATGCTGACCGCCCCCGGCATCCTGCGCAATCCGGTGCCAGTCGAGGCGCTCTTCGATCGCGAGGCCAGTCATCGCGTGATGCTGCGCAACCTGTTGCAGCGTGCGGGCTATGAGAGTATCGAGGCCATTCGCGATGAAGGCGTGAATGAAGGGCTTGGTCGAGGGATTGCCGAATCCATCCTGGCGCTGCTGGCCGATCGCGGGCTGACGCTCGACGCGGCCAGCCGTGAGCGCATCCTCGGTTGTCGGGACGCAAGGCAACTCAGGCGGTGGCTGTTGGCTGCGGCGCGGGTGGAGGATCCGGCGCGTCTCTTTGACTGAGTTGTCAGCGTGCGCAGGCTTGCCGTCAAGGGCTGGCGTTCGGTGCGCCAGCCGGCTCAGGGTCGCAGGATCATTGATGACTGCTTGGAGGCGGATTGATCTTGAGGCTCAACACCTATCGGTTTCCCGAAATCAACCGGAACAGCCGCTCCAAGCCTGCGTAGCCAGGCCATCCTGGCCTGGTTTGCCAGGGCTGGAAGCCCTGGCTACATAAAACCGCTAGGTGGTGAGATCTTGAGGAAGGTGGATTGATCTTGAGGAATCTGCCCGCGCCCTTCGCTCACAAGAGGCTGAAGAGGCTGGCGCCTACAAGTACCGCCGCCAATGCTCCGGGCGCTCGTCGCGGCAGCCGTGCTCCATGAGTTCGTAGCGTTTGGCGAAGAGCTTGTCGGTGCAGTTGACGTCACAGCAGTCGCAGCCGCAATTTGCGCGGACGGTTTCCTCGGTGTAGTAGTGCAAGGCGCGCTTCAGGCGGTTGAAGAGGCCTGTGTCGAGGTGCAGGCCAAGCTCGGTGAGGGCTTCTTCGATCTCATGCAGGGTGGTCTTGATGACGTCGTAATGGACGTGAAGCACCACGGGTGACACAGGCGCCGCGTTGAGGATCCCATCCACCTCGACCAGGAAAAGTGCGGCTGTTTCCGCCTGGTTGGGATTTGGATGGATTTCCTGAAACACGATGACGCGTTGTTTGATGCGCTCTGAGTCGGAAATGTCCATAGCACCGTTATGCTAATCCGGGGCTGGAAATAATCAACCCGTATCTTGCCCCTTCGTGCGCAGCATTGACAAAAACTCGCTCATGCGCGGAAAGCTATAATTTTTGCGCCGAGTCTTCCGCTCGGCTGAATCTTCTTTCGGTTTTAGGACATCCCCAAGGAGCCTTGCGACCAAGTATGCATCGACCTGAAGTCACTCCTGAAATCTGGCTGCGGAGTCTGACATTCTTTCTGCTCTACAACCTGTTGGGCATTCTACACAGCCTTGTCAGCGTCTTGCTCGCGCCCTTGATGCGCTTCGAGCAGCGCAGCCGCTTTGTCAATCTTTGGACGCGGGCGAGCATGTGGCTGCTGCGCCGTTTGAATGGCGTGCAGATCGAGGTCTCGGGACGCGAGAACATTCCGCGGAACGAGCCGGTCGTCGTCATGGCGAATCATCAGAGCCAGTGGGAGACCTTCTATCTCCAACTGCTGGTCTTTCCTCAAGTTACGGTCCTCAAACGCGAGCTGCTCTGGGTGCCCTTCTTCGGCTGGGGGCTGGCGCTGCTGCAGCCGATTGCGATCGACCGGCGTAAGCCCGTGCAGGCGATGAAGTCCATATTGCGAGAGGGTAAGCGTCGTCTCGATGATGGGGTCAGCGTGCTCATCTTTCCGGAAGGGACGCGGCAGCCGCCCGGTCAGATCGGTCGGTTCAACGCAGGAGGTGCCAAGCTGGCTTGTCATGCGGGTCGGCGGGTTCTGCCGATCGCGCATGACGCCGGGTCTTGTTGGCCGGCCCGCTCGATCCTGCGGCGGCCGGGGCGGATTCAGCTGCGGATCGGGCCGCCGATTGACTGTGATGCCGGGCCTGAGGCGCTGATTGCCGAGACGGAGCAGTGGATTCGGGCGGCACTTGCGGAACTCGAGCAGACCTGAAACTCGCGGCGGCAGCGTCGTTCTCAGCGCCTGCTTGCGGTGCGCCAGGCAAGGGTGATGCGGTCGAGGCCGGCGAGGTCGACCCGCGTCTCGGGATGTTCAAGTCCGTGATGCGCGAAGATGCGTCGGACTTCCGCTCCTTGGTCGAAGCCATGCTCGACGGCAATCAGGCCGCCGGGTCGTAAGCAACGCGGTGCTGCGCTAGCAATGGCGCGGATGTCGTCGAGCCCGTCGCCGCCCGGGCAAAGCGCGCCATAGGGCTCGAACCTCAAATCGCCGCGTTGCAGATGGGTGTCTCCAGCGGCGACATAGGGCGGATTGCTCAGAATGACATCCAGGCTTTCAGGCGCCATGGCGTCGAGCCAGTCGGAGCCTATGACGGCGATGCGATGCAGGCCGAGTTCGCGGAAGTTCTCTTTGGCAACGGCGAGGGCTGCGGGACAGCGGTCGGTTGCCATGAGGTGCCAGTCGGGTCGCTCGCTGGCGAGCGCGGCGGCAATGGCGCCGGACCCGGTTCCTAAGTCTGCCAAATCAAGTCCAGTGCGGTCGTTCAGCAGCGCGAGCGCGGTCTCGACCAGGAGTTCGGTCTCGGGGCGCGGGATGAGCGTGGCCGGCGTGACCTTGAGTTCGAATGTCCAGAAGGCTTGCCGCCCGCGAATGTAGGCGATCGGCTCGCCGGCGAGGCGGCGCTGCAGCAGTGCGTCCAGTCTGCTCGCGGCCCTTGGGCTCAGCGCGCGCTCGGGCCAGGCGATCAGCGTCGTGCGAGACCAGCCGGTGGCTTCACAGACCAGAAGCTCGGCCTCGAGTCTGGGCGTACTCTCCGGAAGCGCGGCGAGGCGTTGAGCCGCGGCCCGCAGGATCTGCCCGACCGGCGGGCCTGATGTTGCGGCCCGCGTCATCAGCCCTGCATCATCGCAGCGAGCTGCTCCGTTCTGTATTCCGTGAGCAAGGGGTCGATGACCTGGTCGAGCTGACCGGTCATGACCTCGTCGAGCTTGTAGAGCGTGAGGTTGACACGGTGATCGGTGAGGCGATTCTGCGGGAAGTTGTAGGTGCGAATGCGCTCGGATCGATCGCCGCTGCCGACCTGGAGTTTGCGTGACTCCGACTGCTCGGAGGCCTGGCTCTCGCGGGCGCCGGCGAGGAGCTTTGCATGCAGCAGCGCCATGGCCTTGGCGCGGTTCTTGTGCTGTGAGCGCTCTTCTTGGCATTCGACGACGATGCCCGAGGGCAGATGGGTGATGCGGATCGCCGAGTCGGTCTTGTTGACGTGCTGGCCGCCCGCACCCGATGAGCGGTAGGTATCGATCCTGAGGTCGTTGGTATTGATGTCGATGGCGTCGATCGATTCGACCTCGGGCAAGACCGCAACCGTGCATGCCGAGGTATGAACCCGGCCTTGAGACTCCGTCTCGGGGACACGCTGCACGCGGTGCGCGCCGGGCTCGAACTTGAGGCGCGAGTAGACACCGTTGCCGCTGATGCGGATGACGACCTCTTTGTAGCCGCCCATCTCGCCGGGGCTCTCTGAGAGCAGCTCGGTACGCCAGCCGAGCAGCTCCGCATAGCGCATGTACATGCGCAGCAAGTCCCCGGTGAAGAGCGCGGCCTCAGCGCCCCCAGTGCCGGCCCTGACCTCCAGAAAGACATTGCTCTGGTCGTTGGGATCCGGTGGGATGAGCAGTTGTTGGAGTTCTGGCTCGAGCTGCTCCCGTCGTGCGCTCGCCTCGGCAATTTCTTCCTTGGCGAGCGCGGCCATCTCGGGGTCGCCGAGCATCGCTTCGGCGGCCGCGACAGCTTCCTCGGCGGCGAGATACTTGCGGTAGCAGGTGATCAGCGGGTCAAGCTGAGCGTATTCCCGGCTGAGGTCACGATATCGATCCGTGTCTGCCTGGGTCTCGGGCTCGGCGAGCAGCGCCATGACCTCGCTGAAGCGCTCCGAGATGCGCTCCAGCTTGGCACGGATAGATGGGTTCATGGATTGCTGTGGGTGCGCGTCTGCTCGAGCTGGAAGAGCTCATTTGCGGCCTCTAGGATGCCCGCGTCACCGTCTCGCGCCGCCTGGCGCAGCCGCGAGCTGGGTGCATGCAGCAGCTTGTTGGTGAGGGTGTGCGCCAAGAAGTTGATGACTTCGGCAGGCGGCTTGCCGGCCTCGACCTGGCGCTGGGCGCGGGCCAGAACCTCGTCGCGCAGTTCTTCAGCGCGCTGTCGGTAGTCCTGAATGAGGCCCGCGGCGTCGAGTGAGCGGATCCAGGCCATGAACTCGCCGGAGTGGAAGCCGATGATCTCCTCGGCTTGCTCGGCGGCGGCTTGGCGGGAGCGCAGGCTCTCGTCGATGACCTCTTGGAGGTCGTCGATGGTGTAGAGGTAGATGTCGCTCAGCTCGCCGACCTCGGGCTCGATATCGCGCGGTACGGCGATGTCGACCATGAAGATGGGGCGATGCTTGCGCTTCTTGAGGGCGCGTTCCACGGTACCCTTACCGAGCACGGGCAGGGGGCTTGCGGTGGAGGCGATGACGATGTCGGCGTCCGGCAGGTGGTTGGCGATCTCGGTTAGGGAGATGGCGAAGCCGTCGAACTGCGCGGCAAGATCATGGGCGCGCTCGACCGTGCGGTTGGCCACGATGATGCGGCCAACGCCATTGTGGTGCAGGTGGCGCGCGGCGAGTTCGATGGTCTCGCCAGCGCCGACGAGCAGGGCCGTCTGTTGGGACAGGTCGCTGAAGATCTGCCGGGCCAGGTTGACGGCGGCAAAGGCCACCGACACCGGGCTGCTGCCGATCGCGGTTTCCGTGCGCACGGTCTTGGCGACCGAGAAGGCGTGCTGAAAGAGCCTGCCGAGTAGCTTGCCGTTGGAACCGCAATCCACGGCCGTCTGGTAGGCCGTTTTGACTTGCCCCAGGATCTGCGGCTCGCCGAGCACGAGCGAGTCCAGTCCACTCGAGACGCGTAGCAGATGGGTGACGGCATCACGGTCCGCGTGGGCATAGAGGAAGGGATCGACCCGCTCATGCTCGAGGCCGTGGAATCCGCTCAGCCAGCGGCGCATCTCCTCTTCGGCGCCATCATGGACGGCCGCGTAGATCTCGGTGCGGTTACAGGTGGAGAGAATCGTGCCTTCACAAACGCTGTTGCAGCCAGTGAGGTCCCGCAGCGCGCCGGCGATGATGTCCGGACCAAAGGCCAATCGCTCGCGGATGTCGACCGGGGCGGTCTTGTGGTTGAGTCCGAGAACAAGCAGCTTCATGTTTGATTCGTAGTGATCTTGAAGGTGGATGATGTGACGGCATTGACGAACGGCGTCTGCGCCGAGATGCGAGACTTACGCGCGACAGCGCTGCCTTCAGTCAACCCCAGCTTGATTTCATCGTCATCACTTGAGCTTGGCTCAGGATGTAAAACAGCGTAATGCTACCAATTTTTTTGCTGGAATGATGCCTAGGATATTCATCACGCCCATGATCAAGATGGCGTCGCCTTGATCTGGCTCACCTGCAAGGCCTGTCCGTCAAGGCGATCCACCAAGGCGGACGGCCGCGGAGGACTCGCGATGTTTTGATGCCCTTTCAACCCCTTGGGTATACTCGAGCCTGGCGCCTAAGCCCGGTTCTCGGTGAACCTCATCCCCGGATTCAATATTATGCCTCTTCTAATTCGCCTCTCATCGTCGCTCGGCCTGGCCTCCGCTCTACTCCTCTTCGCCGGGGGCGCGGCCGCGCTGACAGAGGTCGTGCCGTCGCAGACAGCTGCCGCAGGGTCAAGCAGTCCGCCTCCCGTCGAGCAGGCGCCGTCGAGCGGACTGCGCCCGGATCAGATCTATGCCGTGCTGGTTGGCGAGATCGCCGGGCGGCGCGGTGATCTGGCGACGGCATTCGAGCACTACTACCGCGCGGCGGAGCTGACCCGCTCGACCGAGATGGCCGAGCTTGCGGTCAGGGCGGCCATCAGCGCGGACGATTCGGCGTCCGCAGATCGCGGGATTCGTTTGTGGCTCGAAATCGATCCGGAGTCCTCATCGGCGCATCAGGTCGCGGCCTTCGTGCGGATCAAGGCCGGAGATCAAGAGGGCGCTTTGATTCACCTAGGGCGGCTCGTCGATCTATCCGGCGACAACGATGAGGTCGCTTTCTCCAAGGCGGCGGCGATCCTGGCTCGCTTGCCTAGCTCGGAGCAGCGTGTCTCCATGATGCAGGCGCTGGCGGAGCGCTATGCGGATCGCGCCGAAGCCCAGCACTCCTTAGCGATGGTCGCCGCCAGTGCGTCCGAACTCGATGTTGCCGAGGAGGCTGCGCGTCGAGCGATGGAGCTGCGGCCCGAGTGGAATGCGCCGCGCCTCTTTCTGGTGCGTCTGCTGATCTCCGAGGATAAACGCGACGAGGCCCGTGTCCTGCTCGAGGGTTTCGTCAGCGCGAGCCCGGATGACCATGCGCTGCGGATGCTGTACGGCCAGTTCCTGGTGGAGGAAGAAGAGTTCACCACGGCGCGCGATGTCTTCGAGCGCATGCTGCGCAACCAGCCTAAGGAGCCGGACGTGCTCTTCGCCGTGGGCATCCTTTCGCTCCAGCTAGAGGATCTCGACGGTGCCCGACTCTACTTCACTCGGCTTTACGAGACCGGTGAGCGCAAGGGGGAGGCGGCCTTTTACCTGGGGCAGACGGCGGAGCAGGCCGAAGACGTCCCCGCCGCGCTCGACTGGTACGGGCGGGTCGATGGTGCGAACAGTGACGATGCGCAGGTGCGGATCGCTCTGCTCAAGGCCAAGCGGGGTGAGGTCGCTCAGGCGCGTGAGATTCTGCAGCGCCTGAGAAGCGAGTCGCCCGAAAATGCCGTCCCGCTCTTCATGGTCGAGGCCGAGATTCTCGACGAGGTCGGGCGTCCGGACGATGTCTTGGCCGTTTATGACGCGGCGCTGAGCGGTTTTCCCGATCATACTAGCTTGCTTTATGCGCGGGGCCTCTACCTCGTCAAGCAAGGGAAGATCGACGCCGGCGAGCAGGATCTGCGGCGCATCATCGAGGCGCAGCCTGATCACGCCGATGCCCTGAACGCGCTCGGCTACACGCTTGCCGACCGGACAACGCGCTACGAGGAGGCGCGTGAGCTGATCGAGCGCGCCTATGCGCTCAAGCCGGACGAGCCCGCGATTCTGGACAGCATGGGCTGGGTCAACTACCGGCTCGGGAATTTCGAAACGGCCCTCGACTACCTTCAGCGGGCCGCCGAAGAGATGGAGGACGGCGAGATTTCGGCGCATTTGGGCGAGGTCCTTTGGGCGCTCGGTCGCCGTGCGGACGCTTGGGCCGTCTGGGATCAAGCGATCAAAGCCTATCCGGATCATGCGTATTTGCATGAGGTTGTGGGGCGGCACAGCGTATCCCGGACCGAGGACTCGGCCAGCTCTGCCGTCCAGAGGCCGGCGAAATGAATGGACCCGGAGAGGCGGGCGTGGAGGCGATCTGGGGCGACGGCTCGGGCTGGGGTGATGCCTGGCCGGCGCCCGCGAAGCTCAACCTCATGCTGCGGGTCGTTGGCCGGCGCGACGACGGTTATCACGAGTTGCAGACTGTATTTCAGCTGATCGATCGGTGCGATCGGCTGTGGTTCGATGTCCGTGATGACGGGCGGATACTGCGGGTCGGCGACCTGGCGGGTGTCCCCGAGCAGCACGACTTGACCGTCCGGGCGGCGCGAGCGCTCCAGCAGGCGAGCCATTGTCCCTTGGGTGTCGACATTCGCTGCCATAAGTACCTTCCGATGGGCGGCGGTCTCGGCGGCGGCAGCTCGGACGCGGCGACGACCCTGGTGGCGCTCAATCAGCTCTGGGGCACGGGCCTCAGCGAGGATGAGCTTGCCGAGATCGCGCTGCCCTTGGGTGCTGATGTGCCTGTATTCGTCAGAGGGCGCGCGGCTTGGGCCGAGGGCGTGGGCGAGCGGCTGGATCCCGTGGAGCTTCCGGAGCCCTGGTACTTGGTTCTGGTGCCTGCGTGCGCGGTTTCGACCAAGGACGTCTTCTCGCATCCTGATTTGACAAGAGACTCCAATCTCATCACACTAGCCGACTTCGTGGGCGGAGATGCGGTCAACGATTGCCTCCCCGTGGTGCGTCGCGAGTATTCAGAGGTCGGCGCCGCGCTTGAGCTGCTTGCAGCCTGGGGCGGGCGTTTGACCGGAACAGGGGCCTGCGTGTTCGCAGTGCTCGGCAGTCAGGACGATGCCTTGGGGTCGCTCGCGCAACTGCCGTCTGACATGGCGGGCTTCGTCGCCCAGGGGCGTAACCGCTCCCCTTTGCTGGACCGAATGGATGCTGAATCCCTGGTCAAGACAGGCAGATGCTGAGTCTCGACTAGAGCTGCGCGCTCGACTCCGGTTGCTCGCGCAGAACGAGATTAATTTCCAGAATTCTTGGGGTGTCGCCAAGTGGTAAGGCACCGGGTTTTGATCCCGGCATTCCCAGGTTCGAATCCTGGCACCCCAGCCAATTTCCCGCGCTCGCTCGACCGCGCCGACAGGAATGCCCCCGTGCCTGCCAGCCACATGATGGTGTTTTCCGGGAATGCTAACCCGGGTCTCTCAGCGGAGATCGCCGCTCATCTCAGTCTTCCGCTCGGCAAGGCCGTCGTCGGCCAGTTCAGTGACGGCGAGGTCATGGCTGAGATCCAGGAGAACGTGCGCGGCCGAGATGTCTTCGTCGTACAGCCGACCTGTGCGCCGACGAACGATAACCTGATGGAACTGCTGGTGATGATCGACGCCTTACGCTGGGCGTCGGCGAAGCGCGTCACCGCAGTGGTTCCCTATTTCGGCTACGCCCGGCAGGATCGCCGCCCGCGCTCCGCGCGCGTGCCGATCACGGCGAGACTGGTCGCAAAGATGATTGGTCAGTCGGGCGCGGACCGGATGTTGACCGTGGATCTGCACGCCGATCAGATTCAGGGCTTCTTCGACATTCCAGTCGATAACGTCTACGCCTCTCCGATTCTTCTTGGTGACGTCTGGCGTCAGAGGTATGAAGACCTCATGGTGGTTTCGCCGGACGTGGGTGGCGTGGTTCGGGCCCGGGCGTTGGCGAAGCGTCTTGACGATGCGGATCTCGCCATCATCGACAAACGGCGCCCGCGTGCCAATGAAGCCAAGGTGATGAATATCATCGGCGATGTGCGAGGTCGCGCCTGTGTCCTCATCGACGACCTCGTCGATACGGCCGGCACGCTCTGCCGCGCGGCCGAGGCCCTGAAGGAGAATGGTGCTCGCCTAGTGGCTGCGCACTGTACTCATCCGGTGCTTTCCGGGCCTGCTGTGGACAACATTGCGTCTTCTCAGCTCGACGAACTGGTGGTCACCAATACGATCCCGCTGAGTCCTCAGGCTGCGGCCTGTAGCAAGATCCGACAATTGAGCATCGGCGAGCTACTTGCCGAGACCATGCGTCGGGTCTCCAACGAAGAGTCTGTCAGCTCGCTCTTCGTCGATTGATCCGCGTCGGAGCGGATGGGTCGCCTAGCGTCGCGGCCTTGCTCCGCTCCCTGCGTTAAGGCTGGCCCAATCGGCAGTCCAAGCTAGAGCGCCGAAATCCTGGTCGCGGGGTTTCGGCGTGTTTCGTTTCAATGCGATTTTCGCTTCAATTCAATGTGGAGAACGCCAATGAGCGTGGATTTCGAAGTCGTCGCGCAGCCGCGCGCAGCTGCAGGGAAGGGTGCGAGCCGCCGCCTGCGCCGCGAGGGGCTGGTGCCTGCAATCGTTTATGGGGCTCATAAGGAGCCGGAGGCCATTTCGGTCTCGCACAATGAGCTGCTCAAGCATCTCGAGCACGAGGCCTTCTACTCCCACGTCCTCGATCTCAAGATCGGTGACGCGGGCACGAAGGTTGTCTTGAAAGACTTGCAGCGTCATCCTGCCAAGCCCTTTATTTTGCATGCCGATTTCATGCGCGTGTCTCAGGACGAGAAGCTCAAGATGGTCGTCCCGCTGCACTTCGTGAATGAAGAGAAGTGCGCTGGCGTCAAGATGGGCGGTGTGATCTCCCATAACCTGACCGAAATCGAGATCAGCTGTCTGCCCAAGGATCTGCCTGAGTTCATCTCGATCGACATGACTGAGCTGGATGTGGGTGGCATCGTGCATCTGTCGGAGATTCAGCTCCCAGCAGGGGTTGAGCTTGCTCATGCCCCAGATCCGGACGAGCCTGTGGTCGTCATTCATGGTGCGCGCAGTGGCGGCGATGAAGAGGCGGAAGAGGGCGGCGAGTCCGAGGGTTGATGGCTGATCCTAGGGTGACTGAGCCTCATAGGCTCAGTTGAACCGCAACCCGCACAAGGGATGTCAATGGCGTGTCCCGGCGCTGAGGCTCACCCTCTAAGGGCGTTGACTATCGAACCGCCCAGTTGGTTGACTAGGCACTGCGCATCCTCGGGCAAAGCGACCTGAGGGCGCCGCTCCAACCGACCGCGCGGTTCGATCAGAAGATGATCGAGGCCCTCTGGGTGGCGCGCCTGCGCAGGGCAGGTTTTTTCATTCGTGTCCTTTGTGTTGTCGCGGTTTGAATCGCCGGAATGAGGATGAAGGAGGTGCGGGCTGGGTGGTGTCTTGTTTGAGATGCCGCTCCCGCGCCTTTGAATCCGCTCTCGATTTTGAATCCGCTCTCTATGGAATCTAAGGGGCAAACATGGCAGATGCTGGCATCCGCCTCGTCGTCGGTCTGGGCAACCCAGGCGCGCAATACGAGCAGACTCGCCACAACGTTGGTTTCTGGCTCGTCGATGCGATCGCCGGCCACTGTCATGAGTCCTTCCGGCCTGAGCCTAAATTGCACGGCGATCTCTGTCGTGTGTCGATCGGTGGCGCCGATCTGAGGCTCCTGAAGCCCTCGACATACATGAATCGCAGCGGCCTCGCCGTTGCTGCGGTCGCGCGCTATTTCGATATCCCTCCTGAGCAGATTCTGCTCGCCCACGACGAACTCGATCTTCCCGTCGGCGCCGTGCGACTGAAGCAGGGCGGCGGGCATGCCGGGCACAACGGTCTGCGCGACACCATTGCAGCGCTCGGTACGCGAGACTTTTGGCGGCTGCGCATTGGGATCGCGCATCCTGGCGATAAGACCCTGGTGACCGGCTATGTGCTCGGCCGCCCCTCCGAGGAAGACGAGGGGTTCATTCACAATGCGCTCGACGATGCCGAGCGCAGCCTGCCGGACCTCCTGGCCGCGCAGTTCCAGTTGGCGATGAACCGCCTTCATCGTCAGCGATAATCTCGTCATTTTGCGGCGCAAGCTGACTTCCCGCTCTCCGCTCTCCGTCCGATTTGCCTGCTCGGCATCCCCTGTTTGGCGTCTGTGCTCAGGGTGTTCTCGTCCGCCTATGTTTGGTGTCTTGCAGCAGCTCCGGGGATCAGACCCGCCGAAGCTTTTCGATTCGAAGTCATTAGAAAACAATTAAATTCGAATTTTCTGTGAATCGAATTCCTTTGACAGGGATGCTCTCGAGGCAGAACATCAGGAGAAGTTGCGGCTGTAACCTTGTTGTAACTAGGGGCTTTAATCAAGAGTCTCATGTTGCTTGATTCAGTTCGCGACTCGAAAACTTGGTTGTCGAGTTGCATGGGGCAAGACAAGAGATCGATGTCGCACTAGGTGTTTGCCACCATTGACTGCTATCTGTACAGACGCGACGCTTAAGTGCTTGGCCTGATCGGGTCGGCCATGAATAAGCTAGGTCTATGCGCCTAGTAAGAGATGTTTTGAGGAGGGGTTTTCATTCGTATGAGCATAAGAATTCGGCGCTCGCTCGTCGTTGCGATTGCAGCCACGAGCGCGATTCCGGTCAGCGTCTTCGCGACCAACGGTTATTTCTCGCATGGCTGGGGTACGCGCTCTAAGGCGATGGCGGGCGTGGCGACGGCACTTCCGCAGGATACCTTGGTGAGCGCGACCAATCCGGCGGGGATGGCCTTTATCGGGAACAGCTTCGATGTTGGCGTTTCATTCTTCAGTCCCTCGCCGCGCGGTTACGAGGCCAACAACGACTATGCGACCCAGCAGGTTCAGAGCGAGAATGGCACCTTTACCCTGCCAGCCGGCGGTTTCGTGACGCCGGGTCGGTACGATAGCAGTGGTGATTGGTTTCTGATCCCAAGCTTCGGCTACAACCAACAGTTGACGGCTAATACCACCATTGGTATTTCGGTGTTCGGTAACGGCGGCATGAACACGAAGTACAAGGATCGCGCCGTATTCGAGAATTTCGCCGTTTATCCGAATCAGCGGGTCGGTCCCTACCCGGACGGGAGTGTCGGGCCCTATTTCGACTTCTCCTCGGGGGCGCCCATGCCGGTCACGGCGGAGGTCGACGGGACGGTCAATGGCAACCCCAATGGTATCTTTACGGCGACGACGCCGACCGGAATCAACCTCGAGCAGCTCTTCATCGAGATCCCCTACACGATGAAGCTTGGGGGCGGTGCGCAGTCGATCGGTATTGCGCCCGTCTTCGCCATTCAGCGTTTCGAGGCGACCGGTCTAGAGCCCTTCAGGCAGATGTCCGTCCATCCGGATAAGGTCAGCAATAACGGCATGGACTACAGCTATGGAGCCGGCCTCCACTTCGGCTGGTACGGTCAGGTCACGGATCAGCTTGCCCTCGGCGCATCCTACCGAAGCACGATTTGGATGACCAAGCTCGATGACTATGCCGGTCTCTTCGCCGACGGCGGGTCCTTCGATATCCCTGCGATGTTCAACTTGGGATTGGCCTACAAGGCGCAGCCCAACCTGACCTTGGCCTTCGACTACCAGCATATCTTTTACGATGAGACCGGTGCCATCGCGAACTCCAACGATGTCGACCTGTCCGCTTGTCAAGGGACGAGCCTCAGGCCTTCCTACTGCTTGGGTGGTGACAGCGGTGTGGGGTTCGGGTGGAGCAGCATGGACATCTTGAAGCTGGGTGTCAGATACGATCCCAATGAGCGACTGAGCCTGTTGGCGGGTGTTAGTTACAACACGGACTTCCTGAAGACCGATAGCCAGGGTATCTTCAATGTTCTGGCTCCGGCGACCGTCCGTTGGCATTTAACCCTGGGTGCGGCCTATCAGGCGACCAAGACGGATGAGTTTGCGCTCTCGCTGGCCTATATGCCGGAGGAGACCTTCAACGGAAGCAGTCCGGCCTTGACGCAGACACAGTCGGGCAGTCTCTACATGGAGCAGGTCGAGATCACTGTGGGCTGGAATCACCGCTTCTGAGGTCGCGACCGATCATCGACATGGATGTCGTTTCGCCGCAGACAAGAACCGGAGCAGGCGTGGGGGCGCGGTTTGCGCCCCTTCTTGCGAAGGCCCGGTAAGGGTGGGTGCAGGTCAACTGCGGGTGTCAGTTGTCCGCTTTCGACTGGCGGAGACTCGGGGCATCCCTGCCCCTGCCCCGTCGTGAGTTGAGGGGTGGGCCTGCGCTAGGCGTCGGGCGTTAAGGGTGCCCTTCCGATGGACAGATAGCTGAGTCCAGCTGCGCGTGCGAGCGTTCCGTCGACAATATTGCGCCCGTCGAAGATGACTGGTGAACTGAGGGCCTTTTTGATTGCCTCGAAGCTGGGGCTGCGGAACTCAGACCATTCGGTCACGATGATCAGGCCGTCGGCGCCTTCGACGGCTGACATGGCATCGGTCGTCAGGACAAGGTCGGGCCGTTCTCCATAGATTCGCCGCGTCTCCTCCATCGCGACCGGGTCGAAGGCCCTCACGCTCGCTCCAGCGTCCCAAAGGGATTCCATGAGCACACGACTGGAGGCTTCGCGCATGTCGTCGGTGTTCGGCTTGAAGGAGAGGCCCCAGATGGCGAAAGCGCGCCCCTTCAGGTCGCCGTCGAACCACTGATGAATCTTGTTGAAGATAAGTGTCTTCTGGCGGAAGTTGACGGCCTCGACCGCATGCAACAGTTGGGGGTCGTAGCCCAGCGCGCGCGCCGTCTGCTCGAGGGCGCGGACATCCTTCGGGAAGCAAGAACCGCCATATCCGCAGCCGGGGTAGATGAATTGGTAGCCGATGCGCGGATCCGAGCCGATCCCCACGCGGACCTTCTCAATGTCGGCGCCGACGGTCTCGGCGATGTTGGAGAGTTCGTTCATGAAGCTGATCTTGGTGGCGAGCATGGCATTCGCGGCGTACTTCGTCAGTTCCGCCGAGCGAATATCCATGTGGATGAGGCGGTCGTGGCTGCGGTTGAAGGGCGCGTAGAGTGCCCGCAGCAACTCGGCCGTTCTGGGGTTGTCCGTGCCGACGATGATGCGGTCCGGCCGCATGAAATCGTCGATGGCGGCGCCTTCCTTGAGGAACTCTGGGTTGGAGACGACGTCGAATTCGAGGTCAGTACCGCGGCGCTTCAGTACCTCTCGAACCTCATTGGCCACCTTGTCCGCCGTCCCTACGGGCACTGTCGATTTGTCGACCAAGATGCGATAGGTGTCCATGTGCTCGGCGATGGATCGGGCGACGGCGAGGACGTATTGCAGATCGGCCGAGCCGTCCTCGTCCGGGGGCGTGCCGACGGCAATAAACTGGAAGAGGCCGTGCTTGACGCCTGCCTCGGCGTCAGTCGTGAAGTTGAGGCGCCCCGCTTCGCGGTTCTTCTGGACCAGTTCGTCGAGGCCGGGTTCGTAGATGGGGACGCCGCCACTGTTGAGTAAGTCGATCTTCTTGGGGTCCACGTCGACGCAGAGGACGTTGTTGCCAACCTCCGCGAGACAGACCCCGGTGACCAGTCCGACATAGCCGCTGCCAAAAATCGTCACATCCATCGCGTTAAAATCTCCCCGAGTACAAGGGTTCTGTTAGGTACTATTAGGTAATCCATAATGATAACAGCTGTTAAGGCCAGCAGTTGCGCGTTGCGTTTCGGCTGCCTTCCATGCCGTTGGGCGGCACTGATCATGGTGAAGGAGCGGCTGGCGTCGGTCGACCTGCACGAAGTGGTTGACTAGCTTCAGGTAGCCTCCTATACTGCGCCGCTCATTTGGAGGGGTTCCCGAGTGGTCAAAGGGATCAGACTGTAAATCTGACGGCTCAGCCTTCGGAGGTTCGAATCCTCCCCCCTCCACCAGTATCACGGATGTGCATCCGATCTCGGCTCTCCGTGCTTGAAGTCAGATGCGGTGCTGTTGGCAGCATCCGGTACGACTGCGCGAAGTGCGGTCGCACCAGTTAGCTTGCGGGTGTAGTTCAATGGTAGAACCTCAGCCTTCCAAGCTGATGGTGTGGGTTCGATTCCCATCACCCGCTCCAAGTCGCACGCTTGCGACGTTGTGGCAAAGATAGATTTGGCCCATGTAGCTCAGTTGGTAGAGCACACCCTTGGTAAGGGTGAGGTCACCGGTTCGACTCCGGTCATGGGCTCCATTGTTTTTTGGATTCGCGTGCGCTACGGCGCATTCAGGTCGGTTTGAATCATGCGGGGAGCCGTTCATGTCCAAAGCAAAATTCGAGCGTAGCAAGCCTCACGTCAACGTCGGTACCATCGGTCACGTCGACCACGGCAAGAC
>NZ_JAAIJR010000082.1 GCF_010915725.1 Thiorhodococcus mannitoliphagus | reverse complement strand
CGCTGAGACAACGATGCCGATAGAAAAAAATGATGGACAGGAGGCAAATCGGACTTGCGTCAGAACAGAGTATCTACCGGGTTCGCCGGCATCTTGGCTGCTCGGTGTGCGGCCCTAAGGATTAGCTCCTTGCGCTCGCCATGGCGGTCGCTCGGCGTTGTAGGGGCGAATTCATTCGCCCCGTCGTCGATCCGGGGATTTTGGGCGAATGAATTCGCCCCTACAGCTCGGGCGATTGTGCCTTGGTCATCAGTTGGGCCGGTAGGGTGGACGAGCGAGAGCGAAGTCCACCGAATCCCGCGTCGGCGTTGGTGGACTGCGCTGGGCTTGTCCACCCTACGGAAGACGACTGGCCGAAACGATGATCGACGCCGGCGATTGCAATCTTGACAGCCGCTCAGGATTCGAGCGACACAAACTTCATGGCCTGCCGCTAGGGGGTTGGCCGAACGAACCAAGGGGCGATTCCCGTGAACGACAGGTCCGGCAGCACATCCAGGGGTGAGCCGCGTGCTCCTATCCCGTCGAGAGCGGACCTGGAGCGAGCCTTCCAGGTCATTCGAGGGGCTCGTGTTCCGCAGATGCCGGATGTGGTCTTTGCGCTACGGGATGAGTTTGCGCGAGATGAACCTGACCTCAGGCGCGCGGGCGACCTGATCGGGCAGGATCCGGCACTGACGGGACAGGTGCTCAAGACCATCAACTCGCCATTCTTCTACTGTCCGACCAAGATCAGCAGCGTTCAGCGCGCAGTCTCGATGATGGGCTTGGCTCGGCTCGCCAATCTCGTCACCGCGGAGGCGCTCAAGCGTATCCTGGATGCTGGCAAGGGGCCTTCGCGGGTAGTCAGCGAAGCCATTATGGAGCAGTTACGCATGGCTTCCGCCGTGGCTGGGGTCGTCAAATCGGTCGCCCCCGACGAGGCCTATCTGCTCGCCATGATGCAGGACGTGGGCTGCCTTATCTTCGCTGAGCTGGTGGACGGCTATGGCTCCGAATGGCTCCTGCGCGCACCCACGGCACCACGGGCGCTGCTGGAGTACGAGCGCGGTGTGCTTGGCGTCGACCATGTCACCGTTGGCTTTCTGCTCGCTGGTAACTGGCGTTTGCCGGACCATCTCGCGCTTGCGATCTACCACCATCACGTCGCAGATCTAGTAGCGATCGAAGATCCCGCAACACGCGCCTTGATCGCCCTGTCCAGGCTCTCCACCTATTTGGCCAGCATCAGTGACGGGGCTCAGGATGCGCCCGAGATGCAGGACGATTGCGAATCCGCGCGTGATGAACTCGCGGTCGCTGAGGACGACTGGGCGCGGCTTTGCGAGCTAGCGACCGGTCAACCTAAATAGACCAGCCATCAATAGACCAGCCAGCCTCCATCGGTGCCCAATCAGCCGCTCACCGCGGCGCGCTTAGCCGTAGTTGCGCATCAGGCCGACGAGGACGCCCTGGATTTCGACCTCGCTCGGGCTGAAGACCAGCGGCGCCATGTCAGGGTTCTCGGCGATCAGCAGGATGCGGTCCGACTCCTGCCGAATCCTCTTGAGGGTGGTCTCCTCACCGCGGACCAGGGCGACCACGATCTCCCCGTTGCTGGCGGTCTGGCGATGCTCGATGACCGCATAGTCCCCGTCGAGGATTCCCGCCTCGCGCATGGAGTCCCCACTCACCTGCAGGACATAGCAATCCCTCTGCGTGCGCAGATGCTCCGGCACCAGCATGGTCTCAGATTGCGGCACGGCGGCGATCTGCCGGCCGGCGGCGATCTTGCCGAGATAGGGCAGGGCATCGGCTGACCCGAGTCCGGGCGTGAGACGCACGCCGGCATGGCGACCCTTGATGGGTTCGACATAGCCCTCGGCGATCAGCGCCTGGATGTGCTTGTGAAGTGACCCGCGCGAGCGCAGCCCAAGACAGGCGCAGAGCTGGTCCAGGGTCGGAGCCTGCTCGAAGTGCTCGGTGTTGTCTTTCAGGTACTCCAGGATTTCGTGCTGACGGCGGGTGAGGGGCATGGTGACTGCTGGCTTCAAGGCTGGTGATTTTGTGCTAGTCTTGCGGAGAACAAATAGAGAACATCCGCCTGTTTGCAGAGGTAAACCCGATGCCGAGCAACGTCGCTTTCCTTCTCCCCAAGGCCCAGCGCCCGGTCTGGAATCCAATCCTAGAGCCGATCGAGATCGCAGGCGAGCCAGGTGTCGAAATCCCGCTGCTGGGATATGTAACGGCTGGCTACCCGGTCGACCTCATCGAGCATCGGGAGTGTGTCACCGTCCCGCGTCACATGCTGCGCAAGAACAGCTATGCGCTGCGCGTTCGGGGCCACTCCATGATCGACGACCAAATCCAGGATGGCGACATTATCGTCGTCGAGCAGCGCCAGACAGCGGAGAACGGTGAATCCGTGGTCGCCATGATCAATGGTGAGCAGGTGACACTCAAGCGCTTCTTCGTCGAGCCCGACGGCATCCGGCTCCAGCCGGCGAACCCGCAAATGGAGTCCATCTATCTGCGGCACGAAGAGTTGCAGATTCTCGGCATCGTCTCAGGCGTGATCCGCCGCGCGTCCTAGGAAAGCGCTCATCAATTGTTTCCCGATGCGAAGGATCCCGCCCGAAATCCCCCCTGACCCCCCTTTGCGAAAGGGGGGAAGTTGTTGATGGCCACTTTCTAGGCATTGGTGAGTCAGGGGCTGGATTCCATCACCCCGGTACTTCGGCTCGACCATGCCGATGCTGCGCAGCCGCTCCCTGATTGCTGAGAGGTCAAGAGCGTCCCGGTGGATTTGTGAGGGCTTGCGATGACGTGGGGGAGGGCGATCACGTCGATCTGCCTGGCGGGCAGCCTTAGGTGATTTCAGGGAAACAACAGACCCACAGTTCCGATCCCGGATGGGCAAAGCCCTGGCGATGCGCTTCGTTGGGAGTGCTTAGGAAGCGCTCATCAATTGTTTCCCGATGCGAGCGATCCCGCCCGAAATCCCCCCTGGCCCCCCTTTGCGAAAGGTGGGAAGTTGTTGATGGTCACTTTCTTAGGGTCGAGGGGCGTGCCCATCATCCCAGCGCAGCGCTTTGCAAGATGGGCACGTCCGTCCAGCGCCGAGGTGACGCTCAAGCCCCGAGTGCGGACTTTGCCCATCCTACCGACCCGCGCCTTTTGGGTAAGGTCATTTCAGGAGTTCGCCTTATTGGTCGCACGCATCCCTGCTCGGAGGGTCGTTCACGAAGGCAGACGGCCAGCGCCAAATCAGCGCGACCAGGTGCAAAGGCGCTTTCGCTAGGTTGAGAGATTGGCTGCCCTTGGGCTCGCGACGCTTTGCGCAAGGGCAGTCAGCGCGGCGCTATTCGGCAGCCGCTTCAGCTTCGGCCTCTGGCTCAGCGGGTGCGGCCTTGGGGTCGGGCAGCTTAATCAGCGCCTCGGCGACCAGGATGCTCTGCTTCTCTTCGCCATTGACCCATTGCTTCGTCTTCTTGCCCTGGACGGCATAACGTCCGGATCTTTTCTGGAAGATGATGTGATCGTCGGTCTTCTTGATTTGCTGCATTCTGCTTCTCGTTGATGATTGGAGGTTGGAGCTTCAAGACGCTGGGCTGGGCGCCTCAGTCGTCATAGGGGTCATGTCGATAGACACTGGGATCACGCTCGATCTCGATCCGAAACTGCGCGACGAGGGCGGCAATGGCGCCGAGCGCGACGAGCATGGGCGCGAGGAGCGTAAGCACGCCGGCAACACCCGCGCCGGCCGTGAGCGGGATGTCGGCCAGGATCTTGCCGTTGGGGCGACGCACGATCAGTCGCCGGACGTTGCCCTGTCGGAGCAGTTCTTTGACTTTGTCGAGCAAGGCCGAGCCTGTGACGCTGACCTCTTCGCGATGGTCTCTCATGTGGTGAGTCCCTCAGATGACATCCAGGAGATCGGGGCTGAAGCCAATCAGCTAGTTTAACCTGCTTCCGTCGTTTTGGGTGAGCTTGGCGTGCATCTGGCCCGGGATCAGCTTGAGGTTACCTCTCCGCTGACATAGCGCCAGCGCCCTTGCTCGTGCAGGAAATGGCTGCGCTCATGCATGCGGTG
Organism: Thiorhodococcus mannitoliphagus; assembly: GCF_010915725.1. Taxonomy (GTDB): domain Bacteria; phylum Pseudomonadota; class Gammaproteobacteria; order Chromatiales; family Chromatiaceae; genus Thiorhodococcus; species Thiorhodococcus mannitoliphagus. The sequence continues at coordinate 21,574 of NZ_JAAIJR010000082.1, read as the reverse complement.
TGCTCGGCCGTGAAGCTTGTAGCGGGCGACGAAGGCGACCCAGCCCTCCGCGTCGCCGGGTCCTCCGGCCTCAGTCTCCAGGATCTTGAGGCCGATCCAGCGTATCGAGGCATCCGGGGACAGGTCGGCCGGGCGAGTAGACGCATGCCAGGTTGCACGCAGGTAGTGGGTGCGACTCATTGCATAGGCGACGTATCTGGAGCGCATCAGCGCCTCGGCCGTTTCCGGCAGCTCATCGCCCTCGATGAAGCGCCCGCAGCAGGACGCGTAGCCGCTGCCCGAGCCGCATGGACAGGGTGTCGTGCTCATGTTGTTTTCCCCTTGCTAGGCAGACCAGAGCGGGCCTTCCTCCATGGCCGCGATCTGCTCGCGCAGCTGAAGGATGTGGTCTTGCCAGTAGTGCTGACCTTCGAACCAGGTGAAGGCGGCCGGGAAGGCGGGATCCTCCCAGCGACGGGCCAGCCAGCCGGCATGATGGATGATGCGCAAGGTGCGCAGCGCCTCGACCAGATGCAGCTCACGGTGGTCGAGTTCGCGGAAGTCCTCGTAGCCGGCGAGCACCTCGGCGAGCTGGCGGCTCATGCTCTGGCGGTCGCCTGAGAGGAGCATCCAGAGGTCTTGGATCGCTGGCCCCATGCGGGCATCGTCGAAGTCGACGAAGTGCGGGCCGGCATCCGTCCAGAGTAGATTGCCCAGATGGCAGTCGCCGTGCAGCCGGATGACCTCTGTTTGGCCGGCGCGTGCATAGCAGGCGCGAACACCTTCCAAGGCTTGATCGACCACGCTGCTGTAGGCCGGCAGCAGCTCGGTGGGAATCCAGTCGTTGGCGAGCAAGAAGTCGCGCGGGGCGATGCCGAAGCTCTCCATGTTCAGGGTCGGGCGGTGCTGAAAGGGTCTCACGGCACCCATGGCGTGAATGCGTCCGATGAAACGGCCGAGCCATTCCAAGACGCTCGAATCCTCGAGTTCCGGGGTGCGTCCGCCACGGCGGGGCGTGATCGAGAAGCGATAGCCCTCATGCTCGTGGAGGCTGTGCCCCTCGATGATCGCGGGCGGAACGGCCGGGATCTCACGCTCGGCGAGTTCGAGCGTGAAGGTATGTTCTTCGAGGATGGCCGCGTCGCTCCAGCGGCCAGGCCGATAGAACTTGGCGATCACTGGGTTGGCGTCCTCGATGCCGATCTGATAGACGCGATTCTCGTAGCTGTTGAGGGCGAGCAGATGACCGTCAGTGATGAGTCCGATGCTTTCGACCGCATCGAGAATCAGGTCCGGTGTCAGATCTGCGTAAGGGGTTGGGTTTGGGGTCGTCATAGCCGAATCTTATCGGTCTTTGGAAGTGTTTGCGCAGCCTTCGGGCTGGCGATGGTGCGCCGAGTCGCGCATGATGCCCGTCCTGACCTTGCTCTTACGAAAGATGTCTATGATGCCGAAGCGGATATGGACCCAAAGCTGTCTTCTCTCCTGGCTGCTTTGCTGCCTGCCCATGGGGGCATCTGCGGACGGACTGCGTTTCTTCGTGGTCGGCGATCTGCCCTACCGGGCGAGCGAGGGGCCTCAGCTCGACATGCTTCTCGACAACGCGGTGGCGCAGGGCTCACCCTTCCTCGTGCACCTTGGGGATATCAAATCCGGCAGCGCACCCTGCACGGACGACAATCTTGAGGCAATCGCCCAGCGCTTTCGAGCACAGCGCGTCCCGGTCCTTTACACGCCAGGCGACAATGAATGGACCGATTGTCATCGCAAAGGTGCCGGCGGCTTGGACCCCTTGGCGCGTCTCGAGCGCGTTCGCGAGCTGTTCTTCCGCCACCCCGGTGTCCTGCGGCTGGATTCCCTCGGGCCTGTGCATCCGCTCGGCCAAGGCTTGGCGGAAACCTATCCCGAGATCTACAGCTTCGTTCGCGACGGCGTGATGATCGTTGCGCTTCACGTGGTTGGGAGCGACAACAACAACCGCAAGCGAGACGCTCAGGCCATGGCGGACTTGCGCGGGCGCGATCAGGCCAACGCGGCCATGCTCGATTGGGCCGCCGCGGAGGCGGAAGCGCGAGGCGTGCGCGCCATGGTCATTCTCTTTCATGCCGACCCCTTGTTTGAGCGCCGCCGGGCGAGCAAAGGATTCGCCGCTACCCTGGATGCGCTCGTCGCCTTGTCGGCGAAGTATTCAGGTCAGGTGCTGCTGGTGCATGGTGACACCCACCGATTCAGACATGATCGGCCCTTGAGGGACCCGGAGACCGGCGCCTTGATCGACCGCTTCGAGCGCGCCGAGGTGCCTGGCTCGCCGAGGGTCGGCGGGCTCTGGATCAGCGTTCAGCCTGGGGCGCCCGAGCCTTTCGAGGTCGACGTGGTTTATCCGACGTCGCTCGAGGTCCTTCAGGACAGATGAAGCTCAGGACAGGTGAACCTCAGCGCGGGCATGCCGGCAGCCAGCTCGAGCCTCGCCTTGTATCGGGTGGCTTGTGGGTGGAATCGAGAGGCAGGATGCCGCTGACGGACGCGCGATGAGAGTGGTCCTGCTTGCCGTGGCGACGCTGATCGCCTTTGCCGCGAATCCCCTTTTGTGTCGAGCGGCGCTGGGCGCGGGTGAGCTTGATGCCGCCACTTTCACCTTGTTGCGCGTCGCCGCCGGCGCCGTGACGCTCTGTCTGCTCCTTCGTTTGATGCCGCGTCAGTCTGCGTCCTCTGGCCAGGGGACCTGGCGGGCTGCCGCGGCGCTCTTTCTCTATATGATCGCCTTCTCCTTTGCCTATGTGTCACTCGCGACGGGGACAGGGACGCTGCTGCTCTTTGGCAGCGTGCAGCTGACCATGCTCACAGTCGCGCTGCGCGGGGGAGAGCGTTTCTCCATCCTGGGCTGGGCTGGCTTTGGACTCGCCTTCGCCGGACTGATCTGGCTGGTCGCACCCGGCGTCAGTGCGCCGACGCCAGGCAGTGCCGCGCTCATGCTTTTGGCCGGCGTGGGCTGGGGTCTCTACTCATTGCTAGGGCGCGCCGTCAGCAAGCCGCTCGTGGCGACAGCGGAAAACTTCCTGCGCACCCTTCCGATGGCGCTCCTGGCCTTCCTGATGCTGTTGCCACAGGTGACGCTCTCGCTCAACGGGGCTTTGCTGGCCCTGGCTTCCGGGGCCTTGGCGTCTGGACTAGGCTACGCGCTTTGGTATGCGCTCCTGCCGCTCATGGCGGCAAGCACCGCGGCGACGCTGCAACTCTTGGTGCCGCCTGTGACTGCCATGGCCGGCGTGCTCTTGCTCGATGAGTCCGTCGATCTGCGCCTGGTGGGTGCATCGCTCGCCGTCTTGGGCGGTGTCTTCTTGAGCATCAAGGGCCGCGCCGCTGACGGTCGGGCGTAGGCAGGGCGTGAATGAAGGCGATCATCCGCCCTGATGCGCGCATCCCCTGTTAATATCCGGCGGTATCTGGCCCCTCTACCATGATTCAGGTACATTCAGCATCCATTGCGCAGTCTCTTCCCTTGGACGTGCCGAGCCTGGGCGTCGAGCCGGCCCGGGCACAGCAGCGACGGGCGTACGGCCTCTCGTCCTTGCGGACCAACCTGCTGCAAGGCGAGCGCTCCCAATGAGACGAGCTATTGCCTTCGATCGCTGGGCGGCAGTGCCGGTAGGGTGGACGAGCGAGAGCGAAGTCCACCGAATCCCGCGTCGGCGTTGGTGGACTGCGCTGCGCTTGTCCACCCGGACGACGACCGGCCGCAACGATGATCGACGCCCTCGGGCGCGGCAGGGGCCGGCATCCGGCCTGTCGTCCGTGCGGACGAACCCTGCTTCAAGGCGAGCGCTCCCAGTGAGACGAGGTATTGCGTTAGATCGCTGGGCGGCAGCCGCGCAGCTCCGCATCAGCCCATCATCATGCTCCCGACCCCAAGGCCAATGACTGCTGGGAGTGTCGCCGCTGGTCATCCCTTGACGGCTGAGGCTGCCGCGGAGGTTCTGCGTGCGGGCGGCAATGCCTTCGACGCGGTCGTGGCCGCGTTTTGTGCGGCCTGCGTGGCCGAGCCCGTGCTGGCCTCACTCGGAGGCGGCGGTTTTCTGTTGGCGCGACAAGCAGACCGCTCCCCCGAGGTCTTCGATTTCTTCGCCCAGACCCCCCGAACCCGGCGGCCAGTCGAAGAGACCGACTTCCGACCCATCATGGCGGACTTCGGCGATGCCTCGCAGGAGTTTCACATCGGCTTGGGCGCGATCGCGACCCCTGGCGCGGTCGCTGGCATCTTTGCGATCCACTCCGAGCTGTGTCGCCTGCCGATTGCGGAACTCTTGGCGCCCGCCAGCGACATGGCCCGCCAAGGCGTCTCCATGACCCCCTTTCAGCAAGGGATCAATCGCATCATCGAGCCGATTCTCCGTGCGACCCCGGAAGCACTGGCACTCTTCGCCGATCCCGATCATCCAGATCGACTCGCGCCCGCAGGTGCGCAGATGCGGATGCCGGATCTGGCGAGCGCCCTGGATGCCCTGGTCACCGAAGGGCCGCAGATCTTCTACCGTGGCGAATGGGCGCATCGGATGACGCGCGACTGTGCGGAGGGTGGTGGGCATCTCAGGCTCGACGACCTGGCGGCCTATCGTGTCGAGCGTCGGCCGGCCCTGTGGTGCAGCTACCGGGGTGCGGACGTCTATACCAATCCGCCGCCGTCGCAGGGCGGCAGTTTGATCGGCTTCACCCTGGCACTCCTGGAAGCGGTCGACCTAGGCGCACTCGGGCGCGGCCGTGCCGCACACATCCATGCGCTGGCCAGTGCGCAGGAACTGACGCAACGCCTGCGTCGCGATGCCTCTTTCGATCACGCCGATTGGGCGGCCGCGCTGGAGCCGGAGACGCTGAAACAATTCAGGACGATGATGCAGGATGCTGTCAGTTTCACCCGGGGGACGACCCAGATCAGCGTTGCGGACGCCGAGGGCAATTTGGCGAGTCTCACCCTCTCCAACGGCGAAGGCTGCGGCTATGTCCTGCCTGGCACCGGCATCATGGTCAACAACATGCTCGGCGAGGAAGACGTCAATCCGCACGGCTTCCATCGCTGGCCGACCGACCGACGCATCAGTTCCATGATGGCGCCGACGCTCGTGGCGCTGTCTGACGGGACCTGGGTGGTGACAGGCTCGTCGGGCTCGAACCGGATTCGCAGCGCCATCCTGCAAGTCATCAGCAACCTGGTCGATCTCGGCCTGGACTTGGAGCCTGCCGTTGCCGCGCCGCGCATCCACTTCGAGGGGGGTCTACTGAATCTGGAGCCCCCCGTCGAAGCAGAGATCTGCATGCAGCTCGCCCGCCGTTGGGACAACGTCAAGGTGTGGAGTCAACCAAGCATTTTCTTCGGCGGCGCGCACACTGTCATGGTCGACGCCCAAGGGCGAGCCAGAGGGGCTGGGGACCCGAGACGCGGCGGTGTGGCGCTCGATATCTCGGACTGAGGTGATTTCCGCGAAACAACAGACCCGCAGTTCCGACCCGGATGGGCAAAGCCCTGGCGATGCGCTTTATTTGGAGTGCCGAGGGTCGAGGGGCGTGCCCATCCTTCCAGCTCCAGGCTTTGCAGGATGGGCTTTGCAGGATGGGCTTTGCAGGATGGGCTTTGCAGGATGGGCACGTCCGTCCAGCGCCGAGGTGACGCTCAAGCCCCGAGTGCGGACTTTGCCCATCCTCCCGAGCCGCGCCTCTTGGGTAGGGTCATTTCCGGAGTTCGCCTGAGTCTCGGGACCAAGACCAGCAGCGACCAGTGCCCGCTTCCTGGCTCGCCCTTGCAGAGGAGCCGATGCCCGATCGCCTGCCTGGTCGAGGTTCGAGCCAGGCAGCCTGCGGGGGCGGGAGGCTAGACCATATACGCCAGGGCTTCATCGCCTGGGTGTGGCAGGCCTGCAATGCGCCAAGCCTCGCGACAGGACCCGAAGAGGCGTTGAACCGCGTGGCGGTCCAGGCCATGCGTGCGGCAGATCTGCGACGTGGGCGGCAGGGCTCCGTAGCTGAGGTGGTGCTCGCGCAGATAGTAGATGACCGACCAGTGCTCTGGGGTCAGGGGCCAAGTGCCGTCCAGTTTCGCGATGAAGCGTGCCATCCCACGGTTCCACAAGGCTGGGTCGACCAGAAATCCTTGCGGATCCAGAGGGAGGTTTCGACGCGCCGCAATGGCGTGAAGCTGTGTCGCTGTCTGTCTCATTCCAGTGCGCTCCTTTGATCGGTGGGCCTGTGTATGAGGGCGAGCGGAGAACCGAAAGCGGCTTGCCCTATGCTTGATAAAACTAGTCGGATTTGAGCGCCCGTCAACCCGTTGGGTTGCTGTTTCTCTAGCAGGGCGAAACCATTGGCGTTGCCCCGACATGCAGGGTGTTCCGTCATCAAAGGGTCACAATGCAGCCCTTCTGTGGGGTGCTATTGTCATCAGGTTTTTGCTGCGAGAAGAGTATCTGCGATGGAGTATCTCATTCCGGACGGGCTGGCTACCGAGGCGCTCGAGAGAGAGATCCAAGAGCACCTGTTCTGCCGGGTCGAGTCCGCCGGCGACTCCGAAATCATCTACTACGACACCTTTGACTGGGCCCTCTACAGCGACGGGGGCTTCCTGACCCAGCGAGGTGACATGCTGCGGTGGACATCGCGGCGAGATGGAACCGCCTGCTCCCAGCAGCTCGAGGCGGAGCCAGAACTGGTGCGTGACCTGCCGGCTGGCCCCGTGCGGGCGCGTCTCCCGTCTGGAGCCGAGAACCGTCGTCTCCTGCCCATGATGCGCATCCAGACCAAGACACGGCTGCTGCGGATGCTGGATGAGAACGAGAAGACGGTTGTGCGCCTGCTGCTGCAGAGCCATTCCTTCGAGGATCCGCTGAGCGGCCGCGCGGGGAGCCTCGCCGCACGTCTGCGTCTTGAGGGTGTCCGCGGTTATGACAAGGAGCGCGAGCTGCTGCGTGCCCTCATCGAGGGCAAGCTCGGGCTAGGCGAGTCGGAAGGGCCGCTGTTGGGCGAAGCCCTGAGGATGGTCGGGCGTGTGCCGGGCGACTACTCCTCCAAGCTCGACCTGCGGCTCGACGGCGCGCAGCGCGCGGATGTCGTCACCAAGCAGATCCTCTCCACCCTGCTCGTGACCTTGGAGGCCAACATCCAAGGCGCGATCGCGAACTGGGACAGCGAGTTTCTCCACGACCTGCGTGTTGCGACGCGTCGCACCCGCTCTGCGCTGAGCCAGATCAAAGCGGTCTTCCCAGAGGACGTGGTCGGCCGCTTCAAAGGGGAATTTGCCTGGGTCCAGCAGGTGACCGGCCCGGTGCGCGATCTCGATGTCTATTTGCTCGCATTCGACGACTACCAGGCCAGTCTCCCGCCGGAGCTGCGGTCCAAGCTGGAGCCGCTGCGAGACTTCTTGCTGGCCCACTATGAGCGGGAGCAGGCGCGTCTGGCCGAGGCGCTCCAGTCGGAGTCTTTCAAGACGCTGCTCGGGTCGTGGCGGGACTTTTTGCAAAGGCCCGTGCCGAGTTCCTCCGTCGTTCCGAGCGCGATGCAGCCCATCAAGGCCGTCGCGGACGGGCGCATTCGCAGCATGGCCAAGCGGGTGCGCGCCGAGGGCAGGGCGATCCGCGATGACTCGCACCCGGAGGAGCTTCACGAGCTGCGCAAGCGCTGCAAGAATCTGCGCTATCTCATGGAGTTCTTCCGCAGTCTCTATCCGGCTGCGCAGATCAAGCCGCTGATCAAACAGCTCAAGGTGCTGCTGGACCACTTGGGTGCCTATCAGGATCTTGCCGTGCAGGCCCATCATCTCGAGGACATGGCCGAGCAGATGCAGGCCGAGGGCAGGGCGACGCCCGCGACCCTGCTCGCCATGGGCGCCCTGGTGGGCGGGATGCTCCAGCGCCAGCAAGCCGCGCGGGATGGTTTCGCCGAGGTCTTCGCCGCCTTTGATGATGCCGAGCATTGGGCGCAGTATAGGGCCCTGTTCTGGACGTTGGAGGCGGATAAGAGCAGTCGATGAGGATCCTTGCGACCTACAACATCAAGGGTGGCGTGGGTAAGACGGCGGCTGCGGTCAATCTGGCCTACCTGGCAGCAAAGCGCGGCGAGCGCACCCTGCTGTGGGACTTGGACCCGCAAGCGGCAGCGACCTACTACTTTCGCGTCGAGCCCAAGGTCGCTGGCGGCGGGCAGGGCCTGCTCCGAGGTGGCAAGAAGGGCACCACCCTGGATGAGGTCATCAAAGGCACCGACTTCCCGGGACTGGACTTGGTCCCGGCCGACTTCTCCTTCCGCAATTTCGACCTCATGCTGGACGACGCCAAGGGCTCGACCAAGCAGTTGCGCAAGCTCTTGCGGCCGCTCGAGGATGATTACGATCTTGTCTTTCTCGACTGTCCGCCGAGCATTTCTCTGGTGTCGGAGAGCGCGTTTCGCGCGGCGAACGCACTCCTGGTGCCGGTGATCCCGACCACGCTGTCCGCGCGCACGCTCGAGCAATTGCTCGAGTTCCTCGAAGGACAGGCGCGGCTCGACGGGCTCAAGGTGCTGCCCTTCTTTTCGATGGTCGACCGGCGCAAGCGCCTGCATCTCGAGTCGATGGCCGAGTTGCCGACGCGCTGGCCCCAGTTCCTCAAGACCAGCATCCCCTATGCATCGGATGTCGAGCGCATGGGTGTGCAACGTATGCCGCTCCCCGCCTATGCACCCTTGAGTCCCGCAGCCCTTGCCTATCAAAGCCTCTGGGCTGAGGTGTGCGAGAATCTGCCTGGGTAAGCCAGCTGCCGGGTTGCTTCACTTGCCATTCGCCCTCTCCGAAACAGCCCCCGCGCCTGGCAATCGAGCCGGATGTGTTGCAGGCGAGCCGGATGTGTTGCAGGCTTGAGTGTCGCCGCGCGCGGGTCATCCAAGGGACGCTGTAGCCAATGAAAACTCACCTCGACTGGTCGGCCTACAAGGACGCCGGCATGGGCGACGCCTACGCCGATATCCCCAAGCATGGAGGCGATTTCGCCAAGGCCGTTGCAGTCTGTATCAACAGCCGACAATGCGAATCCCAGGGCAAGCAGGTGATGTGCCCGAGCTTCAAGGTGACCGGCAATCCCAATCTCTCGACGGGTGGTCGCGTACGCTTGCTCAAGACCGCGCTCTCCAGCGACTTGGCCGAGGAGGCTCTGGCCGACCCGACCCTGGCCGAGGCCATGGATCTCTGTGTCGCCTGTAAAGGCTGCAAGCGCGAGTGCGAGGCCAACGTCGACATGGCCCTCATCAAGGCCGAGTACCTGGCCCAGCGGACCGCGCGCTCAGGCCCGAGCTTGCGTGGCCGGCTCTTCGCCCAGGCACCGCGATGGCTCCATCGCGCATCTTGGCTGCGCGCCCTCATCCGCTGGCGTAATCGGCGTCCATGGCTGGCGCGGCTGAGCGAGCGCGTCCTGGGCCTGAGCGCGGAGCGGCCGCTCCCAGAGCCAGTCGACAAGCCCTTTCGCGCGTCGCAGACCCATGCCTCGGCGCCGCTGAACGCAGGCGAAGAGCGGCCGGAGGTGGTCCTCTTGGTCGATACCTTTACGCGCTATTTCGAGCCGGATATCGCCGAGGCGGCAATTCGCGTCCTAGAGGCCGGCGGTTACCGGGTCGAGGTCGCCGAGCCATCCGCCAGCACGCCGGACCCCGAGCGGCCACTCTGCTGTGGCCGAACCTATCTCGCCCAGGGCATGGTCGAGGCCTCGCGCGCCGAGGCCAAGCGGCTGGTCGATGCCGTGCTCCCGCATATCGAGGCCGGTCGGATGCTGGTGGGGCTGGAGGCTTCCTGCGTGCTCGGTCTGCGCGAAGACGCCCAGGCGCTCGGGCTTGGCGAGACCATGGAGCGCGTCGGCGGTCACATCCTGCTCTTCGAGGAGTTTCTCGCGCGCGAGACCATGGCCGGTCGTCTCAAGCTGCCGCTCAAGGCGCTCGGCGCGGGCGAGACGCTCGTGCACGGCCACTGCCATCAGAAGGCCGTCGGCGCCATGAAGTCCATGCGCCGCGTCCTCAAGCTGATCCCAGAGCACGACTTCGCGATGATCGACGCGGGTTGCTGCGGCATGGCCGGCACCTTCGGGCTCGAGTCCGAGCATGCCGCTCTAGCCGGTGCAATGGCGGAGCAAGGGTTGATGCCCGCGCTGCGCGACAAGCCCAGCGCCCGGGTGGTCGCCAATGGCTTCTCCTGCCGTCAGCAGATGCAGGCGCTTGGCGATGAGCGTCCACGCCACCTGGCGGTGCTCTTGGCGGAGGCGCTTGCAGACGCCTAGTAAAGTGTCCATCGACAACTTCCCCCTTTCGCAAAGGGGGGCTAGGGGGGATTTCGGGGCTAGGGGGGATTTCGCGGGGGTGGGTGGTGACTGGTCTTGCGTCTCTGGATCTCTACCGGACGGGCTCAAGGTCGTCGAGGAATTCCGACGCCGGCTCAACCCCGCTGACCATCAAGTGATCCCGAGCGCGCGTGCAGGCGACGTACAGCAAGTGGCGTTCGGTGTTGTAGACCTCTTCCAGATCGCTATCCTCGGTCACGGTCTCGATGCGTGACTGGGACGGGATGACTTCGTCATCACAGGCCATCACCGCCACGGCGCGAAACTCAAGACCCTTGGCCAGGTGCATGGTGCCGATGGAGAGATGCCCGTGCCTGGTCTCGACATGCGCATCCAGCCATTTGCACGGGCATCCGCTTTGCGTCACGACGGCGCGGGCGCGCTCCAGCTCCGCCTCGGAACGCACGAAGACGCCGATCTCATGCGGCGTGATGCCCTCGCCAGGCTATCCGTGAAGGTGTCGGCGATGCGGAAGTCCATTCCCTCATTCCTCAAGCTGGGCCACCGTCAAGCCCATCGCTTCCGCCAGCCGCTTCAGCGTCGCCGGACGCGGGGCGATCTCGCTGCGTTCCAGCCGCGCCAACGCGGGCTGTTTCATCTCGGCGCGGGATGCGACCTCGTCCTGCGTCAGTCCCAAGTGTTCGCGCCACGCGCGGATCAGCGGCACATCGCGGAGGACGCGTGAATCTCGCCCGTGTTGGGATGAAAAACATCCACGCCGTGGATAGTGACCTGTGCCCAGTGGTCGGTGTGCGGGTGGCGTCGTCGTGCTTGATGGTCTCGACAGTCACGGATGAGGGCTTGGATGAGGCGAACATCGAGGCTCGCCAGATCGATGCTTTGAGGACAGATAGCCATTTGGCTAATTGCCAAGGGACGGTCGAACAAGCATCTTGTCGGCATGGCAACAGGTTTCCGGCGCGCGCGCATCTCGGCTCAGGGCGGCGGAAGCGATTGGCCAAATATCCATACGCCCTAAGACCAATGGAATGCGTTGCCCGGATGATGATTGATTTTGTGGTGAGATAAGCCCCTCTGTGATCATGCAAGCCTTAGTCATCGACGATCATCCAGTCTTCGTCTCGGCGCTGATCGGCATTCTGCGCGGCATGCCGCAGGGCATCGAGCCGCGCAGTGCCCATTCCATCGACGAGGCACTGGCGCATCTCGAGGCTGATCCCCAGATTGGCTTCATTCTGCTGGACTTGGGCTTGCCGGGGCTAGATGGGCTGAGCTTCTTGCGTGTTATCGAGAAGCGCAAACTGGCCATTCCGGTCATCGTCATTTCCTCCCAGGAAGAGCCGGAGGCCATCCGCGCCTGCGTCGACGCGGGTGCCATCGGCTTCATCCCAAAGTCCCACACGCCCGAGCAGGTGCGCAGCGCCATCGAGCGCATGCTGATGGGCGACATCTACCTGCCGCCGCAAGTCATGCCCGAGGCGGAAGGGCTCCCTCCCTGTCCGCTGGAGTATCGGGCGTTGCCACCGGTGTGCGAGTCGCTCGGCTTGACCCGGCGCTCCTATCAGGTGCTCTGCTGCCTGGCCGAGGGCCGTTCCAACAAAGAGATTGCCAATCGCCTGGATATTTCTGTGCACACGGTGAAAGCCCATTTGGCGCGCCTGTCGGAGTGCCTGCAAACCACCAACCGCACGGATACCGTTCGCGAAGCCATCCGGCTCGGGTTGATCGAACGCTGAGCATGTCATCACCTGGGGTTTGTCGGGGTCTGTCGCGGTGGAATCCTTGGGTGACCGGGCGGCCTCGCACGGGCGCGGCGCGCGCGTGCTTGATCGGGTGGCGACTCGCTGCTGGGCTGCTTGCAGTGCAATTGCTCATCGCTGGCGCGGCCGAGGCCAAGCCGCTCTCCGCTGTCGATGGCGTGCTCGATCTGCGCGGCTGGTCACCGCCGGCGCACGGCTGGCAGGCGGTGACCGGCGAGTGGCTGTTTGACTGGGGGCGGTTTCTCGCCCCGGAGGCAGGCTCGGCGCCGCTGCCTGGAACCGTCCTGCGGCCCTGGAACGGCCCCTGGTGGGGAACCCGAGTGGACGGCGAGCGCATCGGCGGTCAAGGGTTCGCGACCTACCGGCTGCGTATCATCCCGCCGGCGCAGTCACCACCGCTGGCGATCTTCCTGCCCAGCCCGCGCCGCTCCTACCGGGTGTGGGTCAATGGCGAATGGCTTGGTCAGTCCGGCGAGCCCAGCGCCGAGCCTAGGCTGCGCCGCACCCCCGATCGGGAAATCGTCATTCCGTTGCCGCCTGGGGCCGACAGCTACCAGCTGCTGATCGAGACGTCTAATTACATCAGCCTGCTGGGCACCGCGCCGCAGCCAATGCTGCTTGGTACCCGCGAAGCGCTGCAGCGCACGCTGAACTGGAGCACCCTGATGACCCTGCTGGCGCTCGGCGCGGGTCTGGTGTTCGGGCTAAAATACCTGATCCTGCTCATCACCCGGCGGCGCTATAGCGGTTATCTGTGGATTGCGCTCTTGTCGTTCGATATCGCCTTGCAGCGCTTCGCCTTCGCCGCGAATTATCTGCCGGATCTGCTCACGATCAACCAAACCCGGCTGACCTGGCTGCTGATGCTCGCGGTCTTTAGCCTGGGGCCTTTGATCACGCTGCTCGTTCATAGACTTTACCCGCGGACGCATCCGCCCTGGCTGTTGCGCCTGGTGCTAATTCCGCATCTGGCACTGCTCGCGCTGACGCTGGTTGCTCCCTTGGCCTACAGCGAGCTGATGCTGATGGTGATGACGCCCTATTTCTTGGTCGTCGTCTATGCGCTGGTCTATTGCAGTTGGCGCACCGTGCGCACCGAGAATGCCACCGCGCTCTGGCTGCTGGCCGCGACCCTGGTGCTGGCGCTGACCGCCACCCGGGATTTGTTGTGGAATCTAGGCTTTATCGTCAGTCCGCAAAGCTATGTGTTCAATCTGAGCATTTTGCTGTTGCTGCTGGTGGTGCTCTTCGATCAGTACGACATCGACGTCTTCCAGCAGATCAAGCGCCTGACCAAAAATCTGCAGACCCAAGTCGCCGAGCGCACCCGCGCGCTGACGGAGAAAGTCGCCGCCCTGCAGGCCAAGGAGCAGGAGCTCACCAGTGCCTATGCGCGCCTCGAGGATCTCAGCCGCACCAAGAGCCGCTTTCTAGCCGCCGCCAGCCATGACCTTCGCCAACCCCTGCATGCCATGGGCCTGCAGATCGGGCTGCTCGAAGAGCGCATTCAGGATGACGAGGCTCGCCGTACCTTACAAAGTGTGCGCGAGGCGCAAGGCACCCTGAACGAGACCCTCACGGCCCTGCTCGATATCTCCAAGATCGACTCCGGCCTGCTCAAGCCGCGCCGGCGGTCTTTCGCGTTGCGCGAGCTGTTCGCGCGGCTCGGCAGCCAACTGCGACCGGTGGCCGAGCGCCAGGGTGTGGTCCTGCGCCTGCGCGCTGGCGGCTACTGGGTCGATTCCGACCCGGTCTTGCTCTACCGCATGCTGGCCAATCTGCTCGACAACGCGCTCAAGCACGCCGAAGCCAAGTCGATCCTGCTCGGCACCCGCTGGTCTGGCCGGGAGGTCGTAATCGAGGTGCGCGATGACGGCCGCGGCATTCCGCTCGAGCAGCAGCCACAGATTTTCGACGAGTTCGTCCAGATCCAGTCCGCCGGCCAACGCCGACCGCCGGGCATGGGGCTGGGTCTGTCGGTCGTGCGCCGACTGGGTCAGCTGCTCGAGCACCCGATTTCGCTCAGCTCCGTACCCGGTGGCGGGACGCGCTTTCGCCTGTGCGTCAAGCGGGGCGAGCCACAAGAGGCGTGCGCGTCGCCTGCGGTGTCATCCCCCGCCCGGGCCTATGATCTCGCCAGCAAACGGGTGCTGCTGATTGATGATGATGCCAGCGTCCGCGAGGCGACCGCCCAGCTGTTGGGCGCCTGGCACTGCCAGATCCTGACCGCCGCCGATCCTAGCCAAGCGCTCAAACTGGCCGAAGGACAGGCCATCGACATCCTGGTGGTCGATTACCGCTTTCCCGGCGGCGATACCGGACTTGATGTGATCGCCGCACTCGATCAACAGGCCGGCCGCGCCCATCCCGCCGTCATCATCACCGGCGAAGTCGATCCCGACGTCCTGCGGCGCTTGCAAGCCAGTCCCTACCCGGTGCTGAGCAAGCCGGTGGCGCCCATCAGTCTGCGCAGCGCCTTGCATCGGTTGTTGCTGAAAACGGACTGAACGCCTTGGCGGCGGTCTTTGAAGCGCGCGAGTGACCGCCTCGAACCGACAATTTCGTGCTCGCCTGCTGGGTCGCTTGGGCGCTCCTCAAGCCCGCACCACCCGCGCCGCGCGACCGCTTGGCGTTCGGGTGTCCTGACTGCTCAGGCGCTCGGCCAGCGGGGGAATCCCTGGACGGCGGTCGAAAATCACCAGCCAGCCGCTGTTCAGGTTCAGGCCAGCCAGATAGTCGTCGAGTTGGGCCAATCCCTCGGCGAGCGGATCAGGCGCACCGGGGCGCCAGACCTTCAGCTCCATGCCCAGCGTCAGGTGTCCGTATCTCAGGCACAGGTCCATGCGCCCGCGCCCGATGGCGTACTCGCGCTCCAGGGTTCCCCCGCCGTTGACGACTCGCTGCAGGAAGGCCATGAGCACCAGATGGGGGGCGATCTCGTGATAGGGCGCGCTGCCGAGCAATGCCTCGCCATGTTGACGCCAGAAGGCGAGGAAAGCATCGAACAGCGCCTCGGGATCGAGTTCGCCTGTTGCGGTCAGCCAGGTGGGGCGGATTTGCGGCAGTGATGCCTCTGGCGTGAAGGCCAGCATGCGCGGCAACACCTCGCGATAGATGGGGTTGGCGACGGCAATACTGCCATTGACGCGCCGCAACAGGCCGAGATCGGTCAGATATTCGAGACTCTCCACCGGCACGTCATCGAGCGACAGACCCGCCAGCATCGGCTCGATGATGCGCCGCACCCGGGGCTCGCGCAGTTTGTCGGCGAGCTGATCGAGATGGGTAACCCGGCGCAGAATCAGGTTTTCCTTGGCCTGATCGATCAGCGCAACATCGATGGGCTGGGCACGATCACGTCCGGCGGGCAGCTCGAAACAGCATTCGTAGGCCAGGGCATTGACCAGCCAAGGTTGACCCTGGGTCAGGGTCCAGACGCGCGCGAGCGCCTCGGGGGTGAAGACCTGCTCGGTTTCCCGCGTGTGCTCGGAGAGCAGAGTATTGACCTCTTCGGCATTAAAATCGCCCAAGCGCAGGGATTTGGCCTTGATATTGAAGGCACTGCCGCCGGTGATGGGTTCGTCCTCAGAGCTGGCGTGGATGCGATAGTCGCGCAGATCGCGCACCCCGCAGAGCACGATGGTGTTGGGGAAGGAACGGGGACGCTGGCGATAGCCGCCGCGCAATTGGCGCAGCAGTGAGATCAGGGTATCGCCGACCAGGGCATCGACCTCATCAAGAAAGAGCACCAGCGGGCGTTCGCTGCGCTCGCACCATTGGGTGAGAAATTCGCGCAGCGCGCGGGTGGGGGCATTGCGCGCCAGCACCTCGTCAGCGAGTGCGTACAGGCCGGTGTCGCCATGCTCCAGACGGGCCTCGGCGGCAATGGTCTGCACAATGTCGGTCATCGCCAGTTGGATATTCTCGCGCGCCGCCTGCGCGGTTTCGAGATTGGCATAGACCGCCAGATACTGCCCCTCGCGGTTGAGCCGTTCCATCAACGCGAGCAGACAAGAGGTCTTGCCGGTCTGGCGCGGGGCGTGGAGCAGAAAGTATTTTTGCTGCGCGATCATCCGCAGCACTTCGTCCAGGTCCCAGCGCTGGAGCGGCGGCAGCACATAGTGCATCTCGGGGCGTACCGGGCCTTCGGTGTTGAAAAAGCGCATGGTGGTGTCTTCCGGCGGTGATGGGGCGGGCTTGGTGCCTGGATTCACTGACCCCTGAGTTTAACCTGCATTTTGGAGGTGGTACGCGAGCCGTCAGCCATAGCCATTTGGCTAATTGCCGCCTCCATCCAAAACCCGCAAGCTCATTCATCACTGCCGCGTCAATGCCAGGGCGCGCGCTCAAGCTTCGATCCGCTTTGGGAAGATGCCGATGAATGACCAAGCCCGTTCAGGCAGCAGGCCAGACAGCAGGCCAGACAAAATCGCTGTGGTGGGCTGTGGCCTACGCCTGCCCGGCGACATCGACAGTCTGGATGCCCTGTGGCGCTTTCTGGTCGCTGGCGGGGATGCGATTGACGATCTGCCGCAGAACCGCTGGGTCAATGATCTCTATGACCCGCAGCCGCGCGCCGGCCGCACCTATGTCCGGCGCGGCGGCTACCTGTCGGATCTCGCGCGAATCGATCGGTCATTCATGGGGGTGTCACCGCGCGAGGCGTTGCAGATCGACCCCCAGCAGCGTCTGCTGGTCGAGACCGCCTATGAGGCGCTCGAGCAGGCGGGATTGCCGCTGCAAAAGCTCGCCCGCGGGCGCACCGGCGTCTTCGTCGGGATCTCGTCGAACGACTACATCCAGGCGATGAACGACGATGTCCGCCGTGGCAATGCCTACACCAATACCGGCGGGGCCTTGAGCATCGCGGCCAATCGGCTCTCCTACATCTTCGATCTGCGCGGACCGAGCTTCGCCGTTGACACCGCCTGCTCCTCGGGCCTGACGGCCTTCGACGCGGCAGTACGCTCCCTGCGCCTCGGCGCCTGCGAGCTGGCCATCGTCGGGGCGGCGAATGCGCTGATCCGCGCCGAGCCCTTCGTCGGCTTCGCGCAGGCCACCATGCTGTCACCGGTCGGCCAGTGTCGCGCCTTCGATGCCGATGGGCAGGGCTTCGTGCGAGCGGAAGGTGCGATCTCCTTCATCTTGAAGCCACTTCAGGCCGCACTGCATGACCGCGATCCAATCCTGTGCGTCGTCGAGGGCAGCGACACCAACAACGACGGCCGCACCGCTGGCCTGTCGTTGCCGAATGGCGAGGCGCAACAGGCGCTGATCGAGCGGGTGCTGCGGGAAAACGCCATCGACCCGGCCAACATCGCTTATTTCGAGGCACACGGGACCGGAACCGCCGCCGGAGACCCGATTGAGGCCGGCGCCATTGGCCGTGCCATCGCGACCCAGCGGCCTGGCGACATGCCCCTCTTGCTCGGCTCCATCAAGACGAACATCGGGCATCTCGAGCCGGCCTCCGGTCTCGCCGGGCTCGCCAAGGCAATCCTCTGCCTGAACCAGGGCGCCGCGCCCAAGTCGCTGCACTTTGAGACGCCGAACCCGGCGATCGATTTCGACGGGCTGCGGCTCAAGGTGGTCGAGGATCTGACCCCACTGCCGCCGACGCCCGGCCCGCGGATGGCCGCAGTGAACTCCTTCGGTTTCGGCGGGGCGAACGCCCATGTGGTGATCTCCGAGGCACCGTCTCCGGCCCGCATTCAGCCGAGCATCCTGACTAGCATACAATCGGTCACGAATTCGTGTACGCCGTCGCCGACGGCCATGGAGCGGCCCTGGATTCTGGTGTCCGCGCGCGCTCCCGAGGCCATGCGCCGCGTCGCGGCACAGGTCGCGGAGTTCATCGATCAGCGCGGCGAGCGGCTGTCGCTGACCGATCTCGCGGCCACCCTGCTGACCCGCCGCACCTGGCATCCACATCGCGCCGCCGTCTGGGCCGACGACCTGGCGGCGATGCGCTCCGCATTGGAAACCATCGCCCGCGACGCCCTCCCCGACACGGCGGTGCTCGGCAGCCCGATACAAGGTGCGCGCACGGCGTTCGTGTTCACCGGCAACGGACCGCAATGGTGGGGCATGGGGCGGGAATTGTATGCCGCCTCGCGCACCTTTCGCGCCACGCTTGACGAGGTTGATGCCATCTTGCGCGGCATCTCCGACCTGAAACTGATCGAGGAGATGCACCGCAGCAAATCCGACAATGTGATGGCGCGCACCGAGATCGCCCAGCCGGCGCTGTTCGCGCTGCAGCTGGGACTGGTGCGCTGTCTGGCCGAGGATGGACTGGTGGCGGATGGCGTGGTCGGCCATAGCGCGGGCGAATTGGCCGCTGCCCATTGTGCCGGGCTGTTCGATCTCGAGACCATTCTCCGGATCGTCTCGGCCCGCAGCCAAGAGCAGGGCAAGACCGCGGGCGATGGCGCCATGGCGGCGATCGGACTGGGCCTTGATGACGCGGAGGCGCGGCTACGCGACTTCGAGGGCCTGGTGATGGCCGGTGACAACGGGCCGGCCGCGGTGTCGGTGGCCGGCCCCGAGGACAGCATCGATGCCTTGGTGGAGGCACTCACGGCCCAAGGGACCGTCGCCAAGAAGCTGCGCCTGAACTACGCCTTCCATAGCGCCGCGATGGACCGCATCGAGACCCCGTTTCGGGCCTTGGTCGCTGATGTCCAAGGCGCGGCAGGCCAATGTCCCTTCTACTCAACCGTGACCGGCAGCGCGCTCCACGGCGAAGCCATGAACGCCGACTACTGGTGGCGGAACCTGCGCGAGCCGGTGCGCTTTCGCCCAGCCATCGCGCAGATGCTGGACGACGGCTATGGTGTCTTCGTGGAGGTCGGCCCGCATCCGGCCCTGCTGGGCTATGTGAAGGGCGTCGCCCGTCGCGCCAACCGCGGTTGCCAGACCATCGAGACGCTGCGCCGTGGTGAGAACGAACCGCTGCAGCGACGCAAGACGATCGCCAGCGCGGCCGTCGCCGGTGCGCATCTCGATCTGGCGCGAGTGTTTCCGGACCCGGTGCCGCCGCTCGAACTGCCAAGCTATCCCTGGCAGTACGAGCGGGCCTTCAACCATCCACCTCGGCGCGCGCCGCTGGTCGAGGCCAGTGAGATGCACGCCCTGCTCGGTGCCAAGGTCTCGCTCGCGCAGCCCACCTGGGTCAATGAGCTGGCCCTGTCGCGCACCCCGTTCATCGCCGATCACCGCATCCGCGGCACCGTGCTCTTCCCAGCCGCCGGATTCATCGAGATGGCCGTTGCCGCCGGCCAGGCCGCCAGCGATGCCGCCAAGGATGCAAATCGCAAGGCCGAACAGGTCGAGCTGCACAACCTGCGGATCGAAAAGCCGCTGCCGCTCGATGACGCGCGCGAAATCCTGCTGCAGACCTTCTTCGATCAGACCGACCACAGCCTTTCCATCCAAAGCCGGCCGATTGCCGTGGCCAAGGACGGCGAGGAGACGGAGCCAGCCCCCTTCACCGAGCATGTCCGCGCGACCATCGAGCACCGTCCTCGGGTGGCCCGAACGATCGATCTCGAGGGGTTGAAGGCCACGCTGAGCAAACGACGTCGCGCGCCAGAGGAGCATTACCGTCTGAGCGAAGCACGCGGGCTGCACTATGGCCCGAGTTTCCAGACGGTCGTGACCCAATTCCTCGGCGACGGCGAGGTGCTGGTCGAACTGAAACGCCAGGCCGGCGAGTGCGGCGCCTTCACGCTCGACCCGACCCAGATCGACGGCGCCCTGCAGGCGATGATCGGCCTGATCGACAGCGCGGACGACCAGCGTCTGTTCGTCCCCGTGCATCTCGGGCGGTTGGCCGTCCTCGGTTCCACGCAGACCCATGAGAGCGTCTACGCCCATGTCGTCGCGCGGCGCGCCAATCGGTTCTTTCTGACCGCGGACATCAGGATCATCGCTGCGGATGGCAGCCTGCTGGCCGAACTGGAGGACATGCAGGTGCGTGCGATTGGCAGCGGCTCGGGCAAAGCGGCGCTTTTGCTTCAGCATCGCCTCAAGCCCTTGCGCCTGTTTGACGACCGCCTGCCAGTGGTGGCGCCGGACGCCTTGCTGGCCAAGGCGCCGCGCCTCCCCCTCGCCGACCCGGACTCCGACCACGCCCCGGACCCGTCCGAGCTGCGCCGATCAGACTTCGGCGCGGCTGTCGAGCGACTCTGCGCCGCCTTTGCGGCCGATACCTTTGCCGGGATCAGTGAGGGCATGGCCTTTTCGCTCCAGGATCTGGTGACCGCGGGCCATCTCGACGAGCACCGCTGGGGGTACGCCGAGGCCCTGCTCGCGAACGTCGTCGCGCACGGCTTCGCCACGGCCGAGGGCGATCGCTTTCGGATGGAGCCGGCACCAAGGCCTCAAATGCTCTGGCAGGCGCTCACGCGACGCTACCCTGGCTATCACGCCGAGTTGTTTCTGGCCGCCCGCGTGTGGCAGCAGTTGCCGGCGCTCCTGGTCGCCGGGCAGGCGCCGGAGGATCGGTTATTCCCGCAGGCCGGCAGTGTGTTGCTCGAGCAGGTCTTGGAGCAAGGGTTCTATCGACGTAACGCCAACGCCATGCTGTCGGCCGTGATCGCCAACTACCTTTGCCAGCTACCAACAGGCAGACCGCTGCGTCTGCTCGAGGTTGGCGCGGGTCTGGGAGGCGCCACGGCCGGACTGCTCCGCTCCATCGACGCCTCGCGTGTCGAATACGTCTTCACCGACGCTACGGACGCTGCATTGGCGAGCGCGGAACGCCGTTTTGGGAGCACGCCCAACTTCCAGACCCGAACACTCGACCTCTTGACCAACCCCGACGCAGCCGAGCTTGGTGGACCCTTCGACATCCTGGTCTGCGCCCATGCGCTCCACCGGATGCCGAGCCTGCGGCAGAGCCTCGCCGCGATGCGACCGCTGTTGCGCGAGAACGGGTTGCTCGCCCTGATCGAGCCCGAGCGCAACGCCTACTTCGACTTTGTCTTCGGGCTGCTGCCGGGTGCCTGGTCCTTCACGGACACCGAGGACCGACCCGATCATGCGCTGCTGCCTGGCGCGGACTGGCCAGCGCTGCTGGAGTCGGCAGGCTTGGCGCATGTGACCCGCTGGTCGGCTGGCGTTGAGCATGGCCACCCCCCGGCTTCGCTGCTGTTGGGCCTCAACCGCGCCGAGCAAAGGGAGCACTCGACACCCGTGGCACAAGCACCCGAGCCGGTTGACTGGCTCTTCTTCGGCAGCGATGACGCCAGCGGCGTCGAGGCCATGCTGTGGCGCCGAATCGAGGCCGGCGGAGGCCGGGTTACGCACCTCGATATGGCCGGTTCCGCCGACGAGGTGGAGGCGCGGTGCGCGGCCTTCGCGCGTGAGACCGCGTCGGCACCACCCGCGCGAGCGGTCGTCTTTGCACCTCATGCCGGGGTCGCGGACGGGATTGCGGAAGACACGGGCTGGCCATTGCAGAACTCCTGACATACGCCCATTAACTCGCTGAAATGGTGTTATAATTCTGGCTTGAATCGATAAATAAATACG
>NZ_JAAIJR010000081.1 GCF_010915725.1 Thiorhodococcus mannitoliphagus | reverse complement strand
AGACCCCAAGCATCTTGGTCTGGTCGAAGCTGATGGCGAGATCGCCCTTGGCGATCTGACGCGTGATCTCGGCAATCTCCGCCGGATCCTTGCCGAGCTGCGCCATCACCACACGGATGATCCACCATGCGATGAAGATGCCAACCGCGAGGGCGATGGCAGAGAGCGCACTGATGATGACCACCGCGCGCGCATTGGAGGCCTGCAGCTGCGGACCCAGCTCGTCTTGTTCGGCCTTGTAGGAGAGCTTGACGTCCTCGATGTCCGCGGCAAACTTGGGGCCAATGGCATCGAGCGTATCGGTCACCAGGGTGTTGCGCTCCTTGGTCGCCTGGACCAGGCGATCGAAGGCGTTCTTGTACTCGACCTTGAGCCGCAGCGTCTCCTCGAGCCAGCGGCGACGCTGGACGTCCTGAAGCGCGGCATCCAGCTCGGCGAGATTCGTCTCGAGCGACTGCCACTCGGAGTCCACGCGGTCCGCAGCATCCTGGGCGTTCGTGTCGATGAACTTCATGACATAGACGCGTGCCAGCAGCAGATTGCGCAGACTGCGGCTCGCCTTGAGCACGGCTTCGGAGTCAGCGTCGCGATTCGCCGTCTCCAAGATCTGCGTCAGTTGCTGCTCCAGCGTCTTACCCGCGATCGCCAAGACCTCACGGTCCAGCCTGTCGATCTCATCGGTGTGTGCGACGACTTTCTCGAAGGTCGCCGCATAGGTTTCGATCGCCGCGTCGGCGGATTTGATCTTGGCCTGCCGCTCTGGGCTCTTGATGAGCGCAGCGGTCTCGCTCAGCAACTTCTCACCGGCAGTCAAATAGTCGCTGAACTCCTTTTTGTCCTTCTCGCTATGCGTCGTCAGGTAGTCCTTGACCTGAATCCGCGCCATGAGCATGTTGGCCTGCACCTCGCCCATGGCGTTAGCGCGAATGGCCATGTTGCGGTAGTCCCCGAAGCCCGTCGAGGCCCCGTTGATGGTGAAGAAGGCTACCCCTGCAACGACAACGAGCAGCACCAGCACGATACCGAATCCTAGAACCAGCTTTTTGGCCATCGTCATTGACCGAAACATGACACTCTCCTCATCAAACCTTTGACTAGCCTTGAGCCCTTGAGCCCTTGAGCCCTTGAGCCCTTGAGCCCAATGCGACTTCAACTTCTCGACTGACGCTTTCTGCCGTGATCACCGGTGGTATTGGCGATGGCGGCCAGCTCGGACGCATCCAGGATCAGGGCGATGTCACCCGTCCCCAGGATGGTCGCACCCGCCACGCCACGCAGACGCTCGAAAACCTTGCCCAAAGGCTTGATGACGGTTTGCAGCTCGCCCAGGAGTCTATCCACCACCAGACCCATCTTGTGATGACCGAAACGCACGACGACTAGGCTCTCACGGCGCCTGCTGTCGCTGCCCTGCGGCTGACTCTCGAACAGCTCGGTGAGTCGGATGAAAGGCAACACCTCGCCGCGCAGATTGATGTAGTGCTGATCGTGCTGCTTCATGGTCTGGGCGGCGTCGATCTCGACGCACTCGACGACCTGAGACAGCGGGATCACGTATTGATCGGTCCCTGCACTAACGAGGAAGCCATCGATGATGGCGAGCGTGAGCGGCAGGACGATGGTGATCTTGGTGCCATTGCCCAACTCACTCTCCAGCTCGACCGAGCCGCGCAGGGCCTCGATGTTGCGTTTGACTACGTCCATGCCGACGCCGCGTCCGGACAGATTGGTCGCCTCCGCCTTGGTCGAGAGTCCGGGCGCGAAAATGAGCCGCAGCGTCTCTTCCTGCGTGAGGCTGTCCTCGGCCGACACCAGACCGCGCTCCTCGGCCTTGGCGCGGATGCGCGCTGCGTCCAGCCCGGCGCCATCGTCCGCAATCTCGATCACGATGTGCCCGGAGTCGTGAAAGGCATTGATATGAATGGTTCCGTTGAGGGACTTGCCCGTCCCAGCGCGCACCTCGGGTGTCTCGATCCCGTGATCGACGGCGTTGCGGATCAGATGGGTCAGCGGGTCGGTCATCTTCTCGACGACCGTCTTGTCCAACTCGGTCTCGCCGCCGGTGATGACCAGATCGATCTCCTTGCCCAACGCCTGGCTGGCGTCGCGCACCACACGGCGGAAACGCGAGAGGCTGTCGCCGATGGGCACCATGCGCAGTTGCAAGGCGTTGTCGCGGATCTCGGAGACCAGGTAGTCGACGCTGTCGACCACCTCGGTCATGTCCTCCATCTGGGCGCGGTCGGCCATGACGCGGATGGCCGCACTGCTGGTCACCAGCTCGCCGACCAGGTCGATGAGGTGGCCGAGCCGCAGGGCGTCGACGCGGATCAAGCGCGTCTCTTCTTGACGGCGCGCGCGTGCGCCCTCCTGGGTCTTGGCGGCCTGCTCGACCATACCAGGCTTGACTGAGCCCTGCTCGACAAGGATCTCGCCTAGGCGGCGCTTGGGGCTGGCGACATCGGACGCCGGCTCGGCGCTTGAGGACTCTTGCGCCTGCAAGGCAAGCGCCCGGTCGAGTTCATGCTGGGTCAGGGCACCCACGCCGACCAGGAGTTCGCCGATGCAGCCGACCCGCTCGTCCGGAACCGAGCTGAGCAGCTCGAGGTACTTTGCATGCGCCGAGTCCGGCTCAAGGATGCGGATGTCGCAGTCCTCGTCGGCGAAATCGAAGACCCCGGCAATGGTCTCCTTGCTGGCATCGCTGCGAAAGGCGATGCCGAAGCAGAGATAGCAGCCTTCGGGATCGAAGGGATCCTCGTGCTCATCGCAGACGTCGAAGAGCGTCTCCACATGCACCATCTCACCAAGCGAGCCGAGATAGCGCAGGAAGGAAAGCGGGTCCATGCCGTTGCGGAAGGCATCCCGGTGGAAGCGCAGTGTAATGGTCCAGACATCCGTGGTGGCGGGGAGGTGCTTGGGCGCCTCGGCATCGGCCACAGTGTTCAGTACCTCGGCCGACCTGGAACTTGGCTCGGCCTGTCCCAGTCGCTCGAGCAGCTCGGCCCCAGCCTGCGCGAGTTCGGCGTCCAATCCACTTTCACCTTCGGGGGCGTCCGCAATGGCGTCGACCAGTCGGGCGGTGTGGTCGCGGCAGGCGAACAGCGTCGCGATCAGCGGCTTGGTCAGCGAAGTCTTGCCGGAGCGCACATCATCCATAAGGGTCTCGACCCTATGGGTGAAGTCGACCACGGGGTCGTAGCCAAAAACACCACCCGTTCCCTTGATGGTGTGCATGGCACGGAAGACCTCGTTCAGGGACTCGGGGTCTCCGGGCTGGTCCTCCAAGGTCAGCAGGGCGTCCTCCATGGACTGGAGGAGTTCCGCGACCTCACTGAGAAAGGCCTGACGCGCGCTGTCCAGACTCATGCCGGCTGCTCCTCCGTCAAGGGATCGGACACAATGCCCAAGCGCGGCGCAAGCTGCAGCAGTTCCAGCACCGCGGCAACCGCTTCACTGTGCGCAACCAACCGAAAGCGCGTCCCCTGCGCCTCACAGGTCTGTTTGAGCCAGAGCAGGAGCTGCAGCCCGGCGCTGTCCATTTCGGAGATGGCGGAGAGGTCCAGATCGCAAAGGTCCCGATCCTGCAAGGCTCCGCGCAGTCGAGCGAAGGTCTCAGCAGCGGTATAGATGGTCAACTCACCCTCGAGGACAATGCGGTCGTCCGAGCTGGATTGAGCAGCGCCCGTGGTCATGGCTCTAGCCTCTGGCTCGTTATCAGGGAAGCACTAGCTTGGAGACGGCGTCCAACAGCATCGGGGGCTGGAAGGGCTTGACCAGCCAGGCCTTAGCGCCCGCCTCGCGGGCCGCCGCCTTCTTCTCCGGCTGACTCTCCGTCGTCAGCATCATGATGGGCGTGAACTTGTAGTTAGGCAGTTTCTTCGCCTCCTTGACGAAGGTGATGCCGTCCATGTTCGGCATGTTCACGTCGCTGACGATGAGGTGGACCTTCTGCCCCGTCAGCTTGTTAAGCGCATCGCGGCCATCGCACGCCTCGATAACGTCGTAACCCGCCCCTTTGAGTGCGATTCCGACGACACTGCGCAGGGACGCAGAGTCGTCAATCACCATAATGGTCTTCGCCATACCAAGCTCCGTCGATTAGAAGTCCCATTGATTAGAAAAACTAGAAAAAAGTCAGCTCTGATTCCGCTGATTGATCGGACGTCCCAGCCTGACCGTGATGGAGGTTCTGCTCCTCAATGGTGCTGTAGGAGGCGAGCATATCCGCGAGGAGCGAGTCGATCTCCAGGATGTCGCGTGCCTGTTGCTGGGAATCATGCAATGAGGTGGCGCGCAAACGCTCGCTCAAGCGGTCGAGACCGCCACAGACGTGGACGAGGACTTGACTGGTGCGGTCTTGGAATTGGAGATCCACCAGTGAACTCGCGATTTGCTCGCGGATGGTCTCGCCCAGCTGCCGCAGGCTCTGTGCGTCCTGACTCAATGAGTCGGTGGTCCCGCGCAAGGCGTTGAGCACGGTCTCGACCTTATCCTCGGAACTCTTGACCAGGCTGTCGGCATCTTGGAGGGAGGACTGCACCATCTGGCGCGTCTGTTCGAGCGAACGGGCCAGTTCGTCAACCTTGGCGCTGATCCGCGATCCCGTTGCGGCCGAGGATCCAGCCAACTTGCGGACTTCCTCCGCGACCACGGCGAATCCGCGACCCTGTTCGCCGGCGCGGGCGGCCTCGATGGCGGCGTTGAGGGCGAGGAGATTGATCTGCTCGGCAACCGAGCGCACGTCTTGGGCCATGCGCTGCATCTCGCCGCCGAATCCGGCAAGCTGCACCACATGCTCGGCGACATCGGCCTCGCGGTGCAGGATCTGCTCGAAGGCAGTGATCAACCCCGTTAGGGTCGTCTGGCTTTCTTGGAACTGCGCAAGGATCTCCTGTTCCTCGGCATCGCCCGAGCGGGCGGCCTGGATGACCTGCTCCAGATCCCCAACCAGGCCGCTGAAGGTTTGAGAGAGGTGGACGACGCTCTCTTCGGTCAGATCACGAGAATGTTGGATATGGCGGACGAAGATGGGAAAGAGTTCGATCGCCAGACGCTCGAGCGCATGCTCCCAAGCCTCAAGCTGGCGTTTGCCCTCGTCGCGAGTCTGCTGGATCTCATCACGCGCAGCTTCGGCGCTCAGCGTCAGCGCCTTGCGATGCAGGAGTTCGACGACAATGGCGACACAGAGTAGGAGTAAGCCGAGAAGCCAGGTGGTCATCGAAGACGGACGCATGCTAATCAACATGCTGCCTGCGGCGACTCCCAGGAGCGCGGTCTTAAAGGGCCATTGCGACGCGCGCGAGAACAACCGGGAGAGCGAATTGGCCAAGCCTACCTCCTCACCCCGCCTGTAAGACACCTCAACAAGCGAAGCCTTGCATAAGAGCGTACCGACTCGCGAGTGCTCAGATCCGCCTCTGAGAGGATGAGGACTCGCAAGGGTTCTCGCTCGGTTCCGAGAATTTTGGCGCCGCCAAAGCGGCCCCTGTTATTCCAATCCCGGTTTGCTACTGCAATCCAGATGGCCACGATGCTGTCTGTGGCCTCCAGAAACCGGCGTCTCGGATCATCCCTCAAGTCATCTTCATAGGGCTCCCTGAGCTATCCATCGCTGTAATCCATGCATCACCGAATTTCCTCAGCCGCCGCGCCCTCCTTCTAGGCGGACGTTCTTGGCGCTGAGGCTCAACGCGTGACCGACTGAAGGGTCAGCCACGCCTTGTGCCTAATCTCCATTAGACGTCTGACGTCGCCGCAAAGTCTAGACTCAGTCCACACTTTCGAAGGAACTCAGCATCCGCTCCAAGTTGTCCTTATAGGCACCCTGCTGATCCGCGTCAACATCCTTAAACCGCGTATCCTGCTCGACCAGCCCCTCCATGATGCGACTGGCGATCTTGTCCACCTGACTGAGGAAGTCGAGCCCAGGTTTCTGGAAGCTGTCGCTGAAGTCGCGCATCAAGTGACCCAGCCGACGGCCATGCCGCGTGTGCTCCGGATTGTCGATCTGCTGCGTCTCCTGATAGGCCTGTGCGGCGCTATATTGCTCGCTCCGACTCATGTGCAGATTCATTGAACTCAGCTGCGAGCTGTCGAAGGAAACGTCCGATACCTGCTCGAAGGCCTTCTGGACATCGCCGGCGAAGAAGTCATTGGCAACTTCGCCAACGTCCTGAACCAGCGCCTGGATGGCGTCGATCTCTTCGACGCTGAGATCGCCTTCAACGCTGAAGCTGTAGCCGCTCTGCTCACTGCGGCTCAGGTCCATCACGGCGGCGCGATTGCCTTGATCGTCCTGCGCGTAGGCAAAGCTGCCTTGGGCGTTCAAATCCTGACTGAAGCTGACCCGCACAGTGTCACCGTCGCGCGTCTGCAGCGTCAGCTCGAAGTCGTCCGCGCGCTCGTAACGCACCGCCGCCGCCATGGCCTTGGTCCCGCCGGCACTCTGCGCCTTCCGATTCGGCGCCAGCTCGGCCAGGGTGTCGAAGGTTGCCTTCTCCGTGGCCTCCACTTGGTCCTTGACGTTGCCATTGAGCATATCGAGGTTCTTGAGGATGTCCTTGGCCTCCTCGAACCCCTGTTTCACGCCCTTCATGGCGCTGTCGTAGAGTGCCTGGACCTCCTCTTCCGAACGCCCCCGTGCCTTGGCGCTCTCCAGCCCGGCCGCGACGAACTTACCGATGCGTGCGGCCACCTTCTCGGGCGTGTATTCCGCCGCATCCAGGGCCTTCAAATCTTTCGACTCCATCCCGGGAATCTCGCGCGCCAGTGATTCAAATGCCTTGTTCTGGAGACTGGACAGGGCGTCTGCCGGCTGATTCCCGATCTTGGGCCCCTGACTCATGGTCTGGCTGAAAGACTTGAGCGTGTAGCTGTTTGAGACGAAGGAGGCGTAGCTTTGGATCGCCATTAGGATCTGCTCCAAGAAGGGCTGTGCGTAACCCAATTAACGGCAGAAGCGGCGCAGCCTTTAGGCATCGCTGGCGAATCGCCCTGCGGGCGTCCGCCCGGCTGCTCGGCAAGCCTAAGGCGGTAGGATGGGCAAAGTCCGCACTCGGGGCTTGAGCGTCACCTCGGCGCTAGGCGGACGTGCCCATCCTGCAAAGCGCTGACCTGGGATGATGGGCACGCCCCGCGACCCTCGGCACTCCGAAAGAAGCGCATCGCCAGGGCTTTGCCCATCCTACGGGATTGGAACTGCGGGTCTGTTGTTTCCCGGACATCACCTTAGAAAGCGTCCATCAACAACTTCCCCCCTTTCGCAAAGGGGGGCTAGGGGGGATTTCGGGCGGCATCGCTCGCATCGGGAAACAATTGATGAGCGCTTTCTTAGCATCGCCGACGGATCACCCTGCGGGCATCCGCCCGGCTGCTCGGCAAGCCTGAGCCAACCGCGGCCTAAGGGGCGCCGCCCAAACACGCTTACGACGGCAGAGCGACTTCAGGAAGGGAAGTGAGCGCCCGATGGCTCTTGGCTCATGCTGAACGTGGCTGGGCTGCAGGATGACGCTCGATCGAGACGAGCTTGTGGTCTTGATCGACGGTGAGGCAGAAGTGGCCGCGAATGCCCTCTTGGGTGACGAAGGGGCGCAGATTCACGGCCGGGATGGAGAGGCTGCGGCCATCCGAGGCGCGCACGATCACGCGACCCGCCGTGCCTCGGTAGTATTTGAGGTATTCCGAGGCCGAGATGCTGAGACTGAAGTAGAACCTCTGCATGGCGCAACGCCTGATGACAGACTTCCTAGCGGCTACCCCTGCTTGGCGCTCACGGCCGTCACGCGCATCACGGCCAAGGCCCGAGCGCTCAAGCGCCGCCGGTGAAATGGACCCCGATCAGTCGCCCCTCTTCCACTTGGGTGACGCGCGCGACACGGCCCGAGCGATGCAGCGGCTCCAGGCGCTCGCTGGGGCTTCGAATCAGGATGTCCAGCTCCTCGTCCAGCTCGATGGTCAGATCCGAGATGAAGGCGCACCCGGACGCGCTCAGGTTGTAAAGCTTGGCAGTGACCACTTCACCGCTCGACAGCCGCGTCACCTCGATCTGGGTCTCAGCGATCATCCGTTTGAAATCGCGCCGTTCGTCGTCGAGTAGCATGCTCGAACTCCTTGGTTATCAATTGTCTGGTTGCAACGCGAAGGCAACCGCCGATCATGCCGCCTTCCATCCCGCTCAGCATGCGCTAATCCGGTTCGCGGCCAGCCCGAGATCTGACAGCCGTGGCATCGGCGCGCCCCTTAGTGGGTTCGCTCGTTGCGATCGTCGTCCGCGTCAGCATCCGGCAGGCGCCTGGGGTCGATCTCGTCTTCGTCGAGCAGGATACGCCGACCATCCCCGTCAAGGTCGTCGAACTGTCCGCTGCGAGCCGCCCAGAATAGCACGGCCACCGCTACCAGCCCCAAGACCAACATACCTGGGATTAGGCCATAGATGACATCCATACCAATATTCTCCACCAGTCGAGCAACATCTTCGACATCAGAGTATCCGGGATTGTGAACTGGCTCAAAGTGCCTTGACGAAGGTGCGGATGCGCGCGGAGTTGCCGATCACGGCCAGTGAACTCAGGGGCATCGAGACGGCGGCGATCAAGGGGGTGATCACCCCGCCCATCGCCAGAGGAACCATGATGAGATTGTAGAGAATCGAGATGCCGATGTTCTGGCGGATCGCCCGCAGCGTTCGGCGCGAGAGTTCGGCGGCCTCGATGACACGCCCCAGCTCGCTGGAGATGAGGACGATGTCTGCACTGGCGATGGACACATCCGTCCCGCTGCCCATGGCGATCCCGACGTCGGCGCGGGTGAGCGCGGGCGCGTCGTTGACGCCGTCACCCACCATGGCGACTGGGGTACCATCACGCTGCAAGCGGTCGATGACAGCGTCTTTCTCGTCCGGCAGCACCTCGGCGATCACCTCGATATCGCCGAGCTGAGCGGCGATCTGCTCGGCAACCTCGCGACGGTCTCCAGTCAGCATGGTGACCCGGATCCCGCCAGCCCGCATCAGCGCGACAAGGTGCGCTGCCCCTGGTCGCAAGCGGTCGGCGACGCGCAGTTGCATGACCTCGCGGCCATCGATGGCGCAATGCACCAGTCCGCCCGCCTCCGCCATGGATTGCGCGGCGGCATCCACCGGCAGTCGCTCGGCCACGCCGTTGCGCTCAAGCCAGTCCGCCGTGCCGATGACCACTGCCTGACCCTCGACGCGACCGCATATGCCGAGTCCTGGGGCCACCTGCGTCGCCGTCACGCTCAGACCCGCAGTGCTCAACTGCGATCGCTCGCAGAGATCGAGGATGGCGCGTGCCACCGGATGCTCGGAAAGGCGCTCGAGCGCGCCCAGGCGCCGCAGCTGAGCCCGCTGCACGTCGGTGAGATCGAGCGTGGTGCCACCATCGATCGCGTCGACTGGACTCGCTTGCCACTCGCCGTGTGAATCACGTAGCGCCATCACTTGCGGCCGGCCCTCGGTCAGGGTCCCGGTCTTATCGAAGACGAGATGCCGAATCGCTGAAAGACGCTCGAGGACAGCGCCATTCTTGACCAGGATGCCGCGGGAGGCGCCCAGACCGGAGGCGACGGCCACCGCCATGGGCGTCGCCAACCCAAAGGCGCAAGGACAGGTGATGATGAGCACTGAGGTGGCCGCCATGAGGGCAACCTCGACATCCGTCCGCAGCCAGATGAAGAAGGTCAGCGCCGCAAGCCCCAGGGTCGCGGCGACAAACCAGGGCACGACGCGATCGGCCAGGCGCTGGATGGGAGCTCGACTGGACTGCGCCGCCTCCACCAGGGCGATGATGCGACCCAGCGCGGTCTCGCGCAGCACGCCAGAGATTCGCACCTGGAGGACACCAGCACCATTGATGGTCCCGGCAGCGACGCGATCGCCAACCACCTTGGCGACCTTGCGCGACTCGCCGGTCAGCATGGACTCGTCGACACCGCTCTCACCCTCGGCGACATCGCCGTCGACGGGAATGCGCTCGCCCGGGCGCACCAGCACGCGCTCCCCGACCTGAAGCGAGCGGATGGGCACGACCTCCCCTCGCCCCCCTTGAACACGGGTCGCGACCTTGGGCTGGAGATCCAGCAGTCGTTGGGTCGAGGCGACGGCACGGCGGCGCGAGATCGCCTCCAGGTAGCGACCGACGAGGATGACGAAGAGGAAGTTGACCACCGTGTCCCAGTAGACCGCACCGACCTCGGAGCCGCCCACGGTAACGTAGAGCGAATAGCCGTAGGTCGTCGTCACCCCGATGGCGATCGGCAAGTCCATGCTGAGATAGCCGGATCTCAGGCCGGACCAAGCGCCCCTGTAAAAAGGGGCACCCGAATACAAGAGCGTCGGCGTGGCCAGCACAAAGCCGATCCAGTGGAAGAAGTCGCGGTGCTCGCCCTGATCCGCACCGCTGTAGAGCGCGATGGAGACCCAGAGCAGGTTCATCATCGCGAAGCCGGCCCAGGCCATGCGGAACAAGAGGGCACGGTTCTCGAGCCCGATCGCAAGCTCCGCGGAATGCGGATCAAAGGGTGTGGCCGCGTAGCCAATATCGGCAAGGCGCCGGAGGATCCGAGACAGCTTGAGACGGCCATTGTCCCAGCGCACCCGCAGACGTCTACCGGTCAGATTGACCCGCGCCTCCTCCACGCCAGGCAAGGATTCCAGACCCTTTTCGATCAGCCAGACGCAGGCGGCGCAGTGGATGCCCTCGACCAACAGATTGATCTCACGTCCCGCGCAGGCAACGTCGGTGAACTCCTCCTGGACGACGTCAAGATCGAAGAGCGCGAGGTCCTTAGGCGGCTCGGGCGGAGGCCCCAAGACCTCCCCCTCGGGCGTGCGTCGGTAGAAGCCCTCGAGCCCGGCGGCGAAGATGGCCTCGCAGACGGCCTTGCAGCCGGTGCAGCAGAAGCCCCGCTCCGCGCCCTCAATGGTGGCGGTCTCGCGGGCATCAGGGCTAACGGGCAGACCGCAATGGAAACAGCATTCCTGCGTCGCCTTGGCGGCAGTCGCGCGCGCGGGGTTCGAGCCTGGCGCTCCACCCTGTAGCGACCCGGACCTCCCAGCCGGCTCAGTAGCGGCTGACACTCACCCGCTCGCCGATGCTGTACTCGTCCTCGCCGGAATTCACCGCGATCAAGGTGTCCCAGACGCCGACGAGGGGGAAGCTGGCTTTGGCGACATAGCGGCCGCGATCCTCCCGCGTCATGGCGACGGAAAAGTCGCGCCCGGCATCCGATGGCCGATAGGCGTAGAGGGTTACAGCGTCCGGGTCGACCGGCTGACCGGCCTGATCCACCAGGAAGACCCGGATCCACTCAGGCTTGTCGACCATGAGAGCGGCGGGGATATCCGCCTCAATGATCCATTGCGGCGCCCGCGCCTTGCGCGACAAGAGTGTCTGCTCGTAGTGCTGACCGCGCTCGTAATAGTCCACGTTGACCAGCCCTGGACTGGTGGTGAAAGCCAGATACACCATGGTGATATTGACGCCGAGGACGGTCACGACCAAGCCGATCCAGCCAAGCACCCAGGGGCTGCGGAAGGCCGAGTTGTGTGGGATTCTTTCGATAAGAGTCATGGGCATAGATCCACCATTTCGCAGTACTCAGGGTCGAGGACCGATGAAGACACTCTCACGCTCGGCCTTCAGCGGTGCGCCAGAAGCGCGCGTCCCCTCGATATGAAAGGTAATGGGCTGCTGCTCGGACTCAAGCGCCCGCTCGGGGATCCTCACGAACACCGTTGTGCCCGTGACCCCGCCAGGCTCGGCCGCGACGGCCTCATCGGCGCCCGTTAAGACCAAGTCATGGTGACCCGAGGCGCTGATGCTGAAGGACACCAGGTCGGGAGTCTTGTTGAGGATCTTGAGGGTGTATCTGTTCTGGATCGAGCCATCGCTCTGCAGCACGAAGAGCGGCGCGCGCTCATGGAGCACTTTGAGTTCAACGGGCGCGAGCGAGGTGAGACCATAGAGGATACCCGCCAACGCCAGGATCAGAATGGTCGAATAGACCCAAACCCGCGGACGCAGCAGCATGGGCCTCGTCGGGTGCCCTTCCATCTCGTCCAATGAGGCGTAGCGGATCAGGCCGCGCGGCCGGCCGACCTTGTCCATGACCTGGTCGCAGGCGTCGAGGCAGAGCGCGCAGGTGATACAGCCCTCCTGCTGCCCGCGACGGATGTCCACGCCGGTTGGACAGACCGCAACACACTGATTGCAGTCGACACAATCGCCGCTAGCGCGACCAGCCTCTTCGCCACCGCGCTTGACCCGCCCGCGCGGCTCACCACGCTTCTCGTCGTAGGTCGGTACGACCGTGGTCTTGTCCAGCATGACGCCTTGGATGCGCGCGTAAGGACAAAGCCAGAAGCAGGTTTGCTCCCTTAGGAAGCCGGCGAGGACATAGGTGCCGGCCGTGAAGAGCGCCACCGTGGTATAGGCCGCACCATTGGCCGTGCCCGTCACGAAACTGAGCCAGAGCTGTGGTGCATCCGTGAACCAGGCGACGAAGCTAAATCCGGTGAAGAAGCCGATCAGTATCCAGATGAGGTGCTTGATCGCTTTGATCCGCAGCTTGCGGGCGCTCATCGGCGATTGGTCGAGCTTGCGTCGCGCGGCGGGCGGTCCCTCGAGCTTCTCCTCGATCAGGGTGAAGACGTCGGTCCAGACTGTTTGAAAACAGAAGTAACCGCACCAGACACGCCCAGCAAGGGCCGTCAGCACGGCCAAGAGGATGGCAAAGAAGAGCAGCAGCAGCGACAGCATCCAGAAGTCCTGCGGCAGGATGGTCGTGGAGAAGATATGGTATTGGCGATTCGGGATGTCGAAGAGGACCGCCTGATGGCCGTCCCAACGCAGATAGGGCCCCAAGAAGAAGACGAGCCAGACCGAGGACATGAGCCATTTGAAGGTCCGCCAGCGACCTGGAATCCGCTTGGCGTGGATGGTCTCACCGCCCGTGTTGACCTGCCAATCGTCGGCCTCCTCGTAGAGGTCGTCCACGACCGACGGCGTCTTTGCTGCTTCGTTCGTTGTCAACTTGACCATCTCCACTGCAAGGTCAATCAGGATCCAAGCGCATCCACTCGCGCCGATGCGCGCAAATCACCTCCTCCCTCGTTCTTCTTATGCTTTGACGGGTTGCGCGGCCCGCAATCAACTGACGGCCGACAGAACCCTGATTCGCAGCCATCCAGCAAGACTCGGAGCCTGAGCCAGCCGTCTCATCAGGCTTCACGACAAGCGAGCGCTTTGCCCCATTGCGCTTGCTCCTAGGCTGAGAGGCAGTGAAAGTAGGCGTCGGAGGCGCGCTATGGATGCCATTTCGAGCACAGGTAGCAGGTCGGGGGCGTCGATCATCGTTTCGGCCAGTCGTCTTCCCTAGGGTGAACAAGCGCAGCGCAGTCCACCAACGCCGACGCGGGATTCGGTGGACTTCGCGCTCGCTCGTCCACCGGCCCAACTGATGACCAAGGCCCAGGTCGGATTAGGTGTGCGCGGCAGGGGTGGTTGCTTGATGTTCAATTGCTTGGCGCGCACCCTAACCCGACACCTATCGTCGGGTTAGGCTACGCTAACCCGACCAACGCGGAAATACGCTCACGGTCTCTGAGGGGAGCATGGAACAGAGGCCGCGCCTGGCTGCAAACTCGTCGCGGCGGGGCGCCGCTCCCACCAAATCGAGCGGCTGCGCTGCTGTTCCGCGGCAACTCCATGGACACCTCAAGGCCCGGCAGGGTTACTCGGAAGCCCCGCCCTTGTTGGCCTCCGCGTCCCGCTTCATCAGCTCCACGACTTTGAATCCGAGGAAGACGACGATACCGATCGCGATCACTACCATCGCGATCGAGGTTAACGTCACCACATCCCAGGTCAGAAAGAATCCCCCCATAGAGGCTCGCTCCCAAGGCTATTGCGGTGAAGGTCAAGGGCAGGACGGCCGCCTCCGACATCAGTCTTTGGAGTCAGCCTTGACCCACTCGCGACGAGAGCCACTTGCGGGCCGAGGCGTCAAGCGACCCTCTCGCGTAGACCTACTGACCTCCACCAAGCTGGTGGACATAAACAACCAGTTTCTTGATCTCTTGATCGCTGAGCTGGCCTGTCGCCCCGAATGCCGGCATGACCGCATTGCGGGACTCGGGCACCGTCGCCTGATTGACACCATAGGTGATGGTGTGTTTCGCGCTCTCGTAGCCGCCCGGCTTGAAGCGCCAGATGCCATCGGTCAGATTCGCCGCGCCGACCGTGACGATGTCACCGTTGGGCAGCTCCACCAGGATCCCATTTCCGCTCTGCCCGTGACAGGCCGTACAGCCCTTCGTCTTGAATAGATTCCAGCCTTCCTCACTGCCACCCGCGCCATTGGTTTCGGCCATCTGCACGACCCACTTGGCCAGGGTGTCGATCTCGGCAGCGGTCAGAATGTCCTTATGGGGCGTCATGGCGCCTTGACGACCGATGGTGATGGACTCTGTAATCTTCGCCGTCTTGCCGCCATAGAGCCAATCGTCATCGGCCAGCACCGGATAGCCGGGATTACCCTGACCACCGCTGCCATGGCAGGCAGAGCAGTTATCACCGAAGAGCACCTTCGCGGAGGCCAAGGTATATTGCTTCAATCCGGGATCGGCGAGGATCTCGTCGGCCGACATGCCCTTGATCTGATCCTCGAACTTGGCACGCTTGGCCTCGACCTGCGCCATACCCGCCTCATATTCCTTCATTTGGCTCCAGCCGAGGAGACCCTGAGTCGGCTCCTGGCCGACCGGCCAGGTCGGATAGAGCAATGAATAGCCGACCACCCACAAGAGGGAGGCCCAGAATCCCAACATCCACCAGCGTGGAGGAGGATTCTTCAGCTCACGTAGGTTGTCGTCCCAGACATGACCGGTGTTGTTCTCACCGGGGAATGGATTGTGTTCCGCCATGGGAGTCTCCGTAGTTACTCGTTGTCCTCGTCGAACGGGATGTGCTTCTTGGCTTCGAGCCGCTCCCGGTTCTTGGGACGGAAGACCTGGAAATACGCCACGACCATGAGCAGGAAGATGACGATCGTGAGAATGGTTCCAACCCAATCGTTGATCGTCATCGCCTGCCAGTCGGTCTCGAAATACTCGACCAAGCTATTCACGATAGGCCTTGGACTCATCGAGCTTGACCATGGTGCCCAGCACCTGGAGGTAGGCAACCAAGGCATCCATCTCGGTCTTGCCTTCCGCCAAGGCCGGCGCGGCTGCGATGTCGGCATCCGAGTAGGGGACACCGACCAATCGCAGGCCTCCCATGTGACGCCTCAGCTTCTTCCCGTTGATATAGGACTCTTCGAGCCACGGATAGCTCGGCATAACGGACTCGGGTACGACAGAGCGCGGATTGTGCAGGTGCTGACGCTGCCACTCGTCCGAATACTTGCCGCCGACGCGGGCTAGGTCCGGACCCGTGCGCTTCGATCCCCATTGGAAGGGATGGTCGAACATGGACTCCGATGACAAGGAGTAGTGGCCATAACGTTCCTTCTCATCGCGGAAGGGACGGATCATCTGAGAGTGGCAGAGATAACAGCCCTCACGCTGATAGATGTCGCGTCCGGCAAGCTCGACTGCGGTCAGTGGCCGCACGCCATCGCCCGGCTGCCAGTTCCATTGTTCCTTGCCGTTCTCCCCAACCGCAACGATGGGATCCTGCCCCGCCTTCTCCCAGACGATCTCGGGGAACTTGTTGTGCTCCATCGTATTCTTCATGAAGAAGAGCGGAACGATCTCGACCAATCCGCCAACGGAGAGCACCAAGCCGAGGACGATCAACAATCCCCAGATGTTGATCTCCATCCATTCCTGAAAGCCCTTGGCCTTCACCTTAGGTCGCTTATCAGACATCGCTTTTCCCCCTCAGGCCGCGGCCGGGACAGCGCGGGCCTTGTCCAGGCTTCCGGACACGACCGACTTGCGCACCGT
The DNA here is from genome assembly GCF_010915725.1 of Thiorhodococcus mannitoliphagus. Taxonomy (GTDB): domain Bacteria; phylum Pseudomonadota; class Gammaproteobacteria; order Chromatiales; family Chromatiaceae; genus Thiorhodococcus; species Thiorhodococcus mannitoliphagus. Next base: position 10,138 of record NZ_JAAIJR010000081.1, on the reverse strand, counting down.
CATCAGTACGTTGAACAGCATCACCACAGCGCCCAGCAGGAAAATCATGCCGCCCACGGCACGCATGGCGTAGTAGGGATGCATGGCGTCGACCGACTCTACGAAGGTATAGGCCAGGGTGCCGTACTCATCGTAGGCACGCCACATCAGGCCCTGCATAATTCCGGAGACCCACATGGCGACAATATAGATGACGGTACCAATGGTCGCGGTCCAGAAATGGAAGTTGATCAGGCGCTCAGAGAACATCTCAGTGTGATAGAGCCGCGTCATCAGGTGGTAGATGGCACCAATGGAGATCCCGGCGACCCAGCCAAGCGCGCCAGAATGGACGTGCCCAATGGTCCAATCGGTGTAGTGCGACAGCGCATTCACGGTCTTGAGCGCCATGACCGGACCCTCGAAGGTCGACATGGCATAGAAGGCCAGCGCGATGATGAGGAAGCGCAGCACGTAGTCCGTACGCAGACGATCCCAAGCCCCCGAGAGGGTCATCATGCCGTTCACCGCCCCACCCCAAGAGGGAATGATCATGGCGATGGACACCGCGGCACCCAGGGAGCCGGTCCAATCAGGCAGTGCTGTGTACTGAAGATGATGCGCCCCCAGCCAGACATAGCCGAACATCAGGGCCCAAAAGTGAATGACGGAGAGGCGATAGGAATAAATGGGGCGGCCCGCCTGCTTGGGCACGAAGTAATACATGATGCCCAAGAAGCCCGCGGTCAGGTAGAAGCCCACGGCGTTATGGCCCCACCACCATTGAATCATGGCGTCCTGAACACCGGAGAAAATGGAATAAGATTTAAAGAGCCCGACAGGTATGGCCAAGCTATTGACCACATGCAGGTAAACGATCATGACCATCATGCCGAGAAAGAACCAGTTCGACACGTAGATATGCGACGTCTTGCGCGTCGCGATCGTCATGAGAAAATTGATGGTAAAGGAGAGCCAAACGACTGCAATGAGGATGTCGATGGGCCACTCCAGTTCAGCGTACTCCTTCGACTGCGTGATGCCGAATGGCAGCGTCAGGACGGCGAGCACGATGACGGCGTTCCACCCCCAGAAGGTGAAACGCGCCATCTTGTCACTCCAGAGCCTCACACCACAGGTACGCTGCACCGTGTAAAAGGCCGTGGCCATAAGCGTACAGCCGCCAAAAGCGAAGATGACAGCGTTGGTGTGCACCGGACGCAAACGACCGAATGAAATGTAAGGGGTATCAAAATTCAGAAATGGCCAAGCCAATTCTGAAGCGATATAGACCCCAACAGCCGCCCCTACCACGAGGTAGATCGCGGCCATGATCGTGAACCAGCGTACAATTTCTAAATTGTACTTCTGCTCCAGACTGGCTTGCATAGACCCTCCCATACAAATCGGGAAACAACACAAGAGGTTATGAGGCATTCCAGCCTGAGGCACGAAGTGCCACGATCCCTGGGCGCCGCACACGACATATCAATGGATTGCGCGCAGAAAGTCAACACAAACTAGGGCAAATGACACAGTTGACTATGGCACATGCCACAATCAGCGACTTAGGAACCAATGGAGAGGGAGGCTGCCGGTCGACGAACAGCCAGATCGCACAAGACAGATCGCACAAGACAGATCGCACGAGACAGATCGCACAAGACAGATCGCACAAAACTGATCGGCCTATTTAAAAAAGGAATCGATCGAAAACCCTTCCTTTTCCAGGATATCGCGCAACCGCCGCAATGCGTCCATTTGGATCTGCCGTACACGCTCACGCGTAACACCCAACTCCTGCGCGACGCTCTCGAGGGTCGAGTTCTCGTAACCATGAAGGCCGAACCGGCGCTCGACGACCTCACGTTGCTTGTCATTGAGCTTGCCGAGCCAATGATCGAGATTGGTGCGGATATCGGTGTCTTGAATCCGGTCAGCGGGGTCAGCGGCCGCTTCATCCTGAAGCATGTCGACCATGGGCTTGTCGGCTTCCTTGCTGTAGGGCGTATCCACGGAGGTGATACGCTCGTTCAGGCCGAGCATCCGCTTCACCTCGTCAATGGGCTTCTCGAGCAGATTGGCGATGTCTTCGCTGGTCGGCTCATGATCCAGGCGCTGGGCGAGCTTGCGGGACGCCTTCAAATAGACGTTGATCTCTTTGACGACGTGGATGGGCAGACGCACGGTCCGCGTTTGATTCATGATAGCGCGCTCGATGGTCTGGCGGATCCACCAAGTCGCATAGGTCGAGAAGCGAAAGCCGCGCTCGGGATCGAACTTCTCGACGGCACGAATCAGACCGAGGTTACCCTCTTCGATCAGATCCAACAGCGGCAGACCACGGTTGAGGTAGCGGCGGGCGATCTTCACGACCAACCGAAGATTGCTGACAATCATGCGCTGCCGCGCGGCATTGTCCCCAGCTTGGGCGCGCCGGGCGAGCTGAACCTCTTCCTCCGCCGTCAGCAGCTTGGATTCGCCAATTTCGTTGAGATAGAGGCGCGTTGCGTCGAAATCGGTTTCGCCGGAGCTGAAGCGTTCGACCGCGTCGCCAGCGGATGGCAGCGTCTCTTCTGTCGCATCTTCGACGACCTCCTCCGACGCTTGCGCATCGATGGCGTCGGAGTCGTCGCCGCCCGCGAGCGATTCGCTGTCGCCGTCAGCCGGGCTGTCATTGATCTCGCGTTCTTTGGCGGGTGGCATCCACCTGGTCCTCCGTTCACTGTTTCGGAGCTTATCGTCGGGCCGGCAGATAGAGGATTGGATCGACAGCGGCACCGCCCCTTCGCACCTCGAAGTGCAGGAGATAGTCGCCGTCCGCGCCCTGTCCGATCTCAGCGATCGCTTGACCGCCCCGGATGGAATCACCCTCAGCCGCAAGCAATCTGCGGTTAAATCCGTAAGCGCTCAGATACTTATCGTTATGTTTTACGATGATGAGATTGCCGTATCCCTTGAGTCCACTTCCGCTGTAGACCACAACGCCATCGGCCGCCGCACGGACCTGCTCACCCGGCCGACCCTTCATGCGGATTCCCTGCCGCGTGGGATCCCCCGCCCGGAATCGCTGTACGAGTTCGCCGTCCAAGGGCCACTGCCAAGCCACGGACGAGGGCTCGCGACGACTCCCTGGCGCCTCTGACGCAGCGGTGGGGGCGCTCGCTTGCGTCGGCTGCTTCCGCTGCTTCGGCTGCGAAACGCGCTTTGCGGGCGGGCGCTCCGTCCTTGGCGCGCTCTTCGTCTGCGGCTGCGACCGAGAGGGCGCTGCCGCCAGGCGCTTCGGTGGATTGCCATCCGGCGGCGCAACCCGCAGCAAGGTATCGGAATAGATCGTGTACGGCTGCCTCAGGCGGTTCCACTTGACGAGATTTCGCATACTGACACCGAGGCGCTCCGAAACCACGCTCAAGCTGTCACCATTTTTAACCAGATAGAAGCCCTCCGGAGCGGGTCCAGCCCAGTTCCAGCCGTAAATGGGTGCAGGTCGAGGTGAAGCGCAGCCGGAGATGATCAGCACAGAGACAAGAGCGATCAGCGCAACCGTTGATATAGCTCCCTTACCTAAGACTAGGGTTGGGATCCTTGGGTCTCGAAACAAGGTCATTGTGAAACCGCAGGCCTGGAGTCTTTCCTTTCAACAGGCAGACAAGCCCCGCCGTCCTCGCGGGCCAAGGCGACTCATGAAACGCCACTCAGTAGAGGTACGAAGCTGACGGCCTCAAGAACTTCCTGCTTGAATCCGCCGCGCGTCCGCGTCACCCGCACGAGCATCTGCTTCGTCCCCTCGCCCATGGGGAGGACCATGACACCGCCCGGAGCCAACTGCTCGGCCAGCGCCCTGGGCACGCCCCGGGGCGCGGCCGTAACCATGATGCCCTGATAGGGTGCGTACTCACGCCATCCCAATGCCCCGTCACCGTGCATGAAGCGCACATTGCGCTTCTTGAGTAAGCGAAGCCGCTCCTGAGCGCAGGCAAGCAGCTCCTGCAAGCGCTCGACGCTGTAGACACGACGCACCAGGGACGCCAACACTGCTGTCTGGAAACCGGACCCGGAGCCAATCTCGAGCACCGTGTCGGGCGTCGCGGACTCGAGCAGCGCCTCCGTCATGCGCGCGACCGTATAGGGCTGAGAGATCGTCTGCCCGTAGCCGATCGGCAGCGCGGAGTCTTCGTAGGCCCGGCTCGCCAGGGCCTCGTCGACGAACAGGTGACGCGGCAGCGCGCCGATCACGGCGAGCACGTCCGGGGAGCCGATGCCTGCTTGGCGAAGACGCGCGACCAAACGCTCGCGCGTCCGTTTCGAGGTCATCCCGATTCCAGGGTCGAAATCGTCCCGCATCAACTGCATGCTTCTAGCCAGCAACCAAGTGTCTCCAATGCGGAGTGTCGCGTTAGATCGACCTGCAACGGGGTGATCGAGACAAAGCCGTTGCGGATCGCGTCAAAGTCTGTCCCAGGCCCCGCATCCTGCTCAGGCCCAGCCGGGCCCACCCAGTAGATGACCCGCCCGCGCGGATCGCTCGAGCGGATGACAGGCTCGGCCTTGTGGCGATGCCCGAGCCGAGTCGCAGCAAGGCCGCGGAGCTGATCAAGCGGCACATCCGGGACATTCACGTTGAGGATGATACCGGACTCCAGCGGGCTCTGGCGCAGGTTGGCGACGAGCCGCACGGCAATCTCGGCCGCCGTCTCCAAATGCCGCGGCGCATGCGCCGCGATGGATACCGCAATCGACGGCAGCCCAAGGAACCGGCCTTCCGTCGCTGCGGCCACCGTGCCCGAATAGAGCACGTCGTCACCGAGATTGGGGCCATGATTGATCCCGGCGACCACAATGTCCGGGTCCACGTCCGAGAGCCCCGTCAGCGCCAGGTGAACGCAGTCCGTCGGCGTCCCGTCGACACGAATGAAGCCGTTCTCCATCCGCGCGGCGCGCAGCGGGACATCGAGCGTCAAGGAATTGCTCGCGCCGCTGCGATCACGCTCCGGCGCAACCACGAAAACCTCTCCCAACCGCTGGAGCGCATCGACGAGGGTGATCAAGCCTGGCGACCGGTACCCGTCGTCGTTGCTGACAAGGATCTTCATCGGTTCTTCATTGTCCCTTAGGGTGGGGCGGTGAACACGCCAGATGAGGCGACCCAGGGGCGAGGTACCAGGACAGCGGCACCCTGCTTTCTATCCCAGCGCCACCGCGTCCGAAGGATGCCGGAGCCACAAGCATCGGCCGCAAGCGCGGCGAACGCATTCGATGATACTCCAAGGTCGAGGCATCGGCACCCCGACCGAAAGCACCTCACTCGCTGTTATAATCTGCCGACCGTGGCGGCGCTACCTGGACCTAGATCGCAAATGAAGAAACAAATCCAAGAAACTGATCTTGAATTGTTTCACGAGCAGGTTCAGGACGTGCAACCAATACGCTCGGAGCAGTTGGATCCCTACCGCGTCAAGCCACGCCCGATCCCGCGCCCAAAGCGGATCGAGGCGCCCGAGGACGCGGTCGAGAAGCTCTCAGAGGCCGAGGTGGAAACGCACGACTATCTGCTCTTCTCCCGCCCAGGAGTCCAGCGTCGCCTGCTTGCGGACCTTCAGCGCGGCGCCATCGAAGTCGGCCTGGAAGTCGACCTACACGGACTCTATGCCGAGCACGCACGCGCCGTTCTCGCCGAGTTCCTAGCGGAGTGCGCTCACCGCCGCGTGCGCTGCGCCCGCATCATTCATGGCAAGGGCCACCGCTCCTCCGGAAGACAGCCAGTGCTCAAACAGAAGATCAACTACTGGCTCAGACTCTATGATCAAGTCCTGGCGTTTTGCTCGGCAAACCGTCGCGATGGCGGCACGGGCGCCGTCTACGTCCTGCTGCGCAACCCCAACAAGGCCAAGCGGGCAGGAGCAGAGCGCTGAACAGACAGAGCAGAGGATCGGCAAGGGTGCGACAGGTGGCACGCGCCCTCGGCGTCGCCGCGGCCGGGCTCTGGCTGGCCAACACCTTGGCATCCGAAGGCCCGATCATGGGTCTCGCCTACCAACCCTATGTCGGGCAGTGGAGCCAGCGGCCAGACAATCCCTATGCGCCGGGGAACTATTACATCCCTGCGTTCAACACCTATTCCGGCGGCATCGACCCCAAACACCCAGAAGGCTCGCTTGTCGCCGCCAGCCAGAAGCTCAGACTCACCTTTGACACAGAGGGGCGACTCACGGACGTCACCGCCCAAGGGGCGCTGAACTTCAACCCGAACGCACTCCGCAACGCTGGCGCCAAGGCTTGGAGCCGGACCTATTTTCGCAGCTTTGAGGGACGCCAACCGGGAGCCGCGCAGCCAGTCGACCATCAAGGCTCGGTGTTTCGTCAGCTCAGCTATCTGGTGTCGCAGGCAGGTGGCGCCCCCTTGACCTTGACGACCTATGGAACAGGCTTCCAAGCGGGCTATTGGCAAACTCTCGAAGGTCTGGAGTACGCAGTCTTTCCCATCTGGACCGCGAAGGAGGTGGCCTTCATAAACCCGGGAGATGCTGACTCGACGCAGACCCAGAGCATCGAGCAGATCCTGTTTTACTTCCCGCCGACCTCGGCCTACGTCCGGCCCGACCCAGCGCTGATCCGGGTCGAGACGCGCGGACAGCCAGGCCGGGATCTGGAGCTGGGCGCCGTGGATCAAAGGCTCTTCTCGCCGTCTCAGAAAGGCACGCCCGGCGCCCTGCTCAACCCAGGCTTCTTCGTCGGCGACGCCAACGCCCAGATCGCGCTGGCGGCCGCAGAGATCAATGCTCAGGCCGGCGAACGCCTGCTCAGCATCAAGCTCGGCGTCGACAATCTGGCCGTCGCGGGAAGCCTTGTGAACGATCGGATGCGCTTCGGAATCCTCTCCGCCCTGGCGCAGGCACAGCTGGCAAACGCGCGCTTTCCGAACACCGTGACCCACCTGATCGTCTCGAACGAGTACGCGCGGATCGTCTCGGCAGAGGTCACAGGTCAGCCGACGCCGACTCAACAGACCACCGAGATGGTGCGCTTCGCCAAGGCGCAGATGGAACCTGAGGGTGACTTCGCTGGCGTAAAGATCAAAGTGGGTGTGCGGGGCAATCAATTCGTCGCGATAGCCCCCACCACGGGCGACCCGGCAATAAGACAATTCACCCAGGATGTCGCCAAGCTGGTGTCCGTGGCGGACTTCCTGATGGAGAACCGCTATCCCAGCCCGGAGGCGGTCGAATCGGCCAGACAATCCGGTCACTGGAAGGTCTATTTCGACCCGATGAACGGCGAACTCAGCAAACAGTGGCGCGCTTTGGAGGCATCGATCCGCGCCCTACCCGGCGGTGGCGACATCGACCTCATGATCGGCGAGATTGGCCACCCGACGAATGGGATCTCCTTCAATCTGGCCGGGTACAGGAAGGACAATATCGAGCCGAAACCCGGAACAGCCTTCGCTCAGATCGCGGCGACGGTCGACCTTGAGCGGGCGCGCATTGCCCCGGAAGGGATTCGAATCTTTCAGCGCGACTTCAACGACACCTTGGCAACCGCCTTCGTCCACGAAGCCCTCGACTGGTCAAGGCGCACAGGCGTGCAGCTGCATCTCTTCGAAGCCTTCGACGAGCCGCACAAGGCAAGCCCGAATCTCCCGCTGCCAGGATTGTCCATGAAGCAGTCCCTGCTGAATCAATCCGGCAGCTATGGCGCAGAGGCCTACTTTGGTCTCTTCGGCTACACCGGGGTCGCCGCCTTTCAGGGCGATCCAGAGACCGGCGTCCAGCCGCGACCCGGCGGCCTCATGACGGACACCTTGCCGCCCGGCGTGCGCTGGGCCAGCCAGTTCAAAGGCACCTTCTACGCGAAGCTGCCTGATCTCGACTTCGCTGGCGCCGCGCATGCGTTCAAAGCCGTCACACCGCCGTGATACCATTCGCGCCCATGCTGACCTATCCAGACATCGACCCAATCGCCCTCGCCGTTGGCCCCATTAAGGTCCACTGGTACGGGCTGATGTATCTCATCGGCTTCGCCCTAGCCTGGGGCCTGGGCCGCTGGCGCGCCGGCCGCACGGGCGGCTGGAACGCGGACATGGTCGACGACATCATCTTCTACGGTGTCATCGGCACTGTGGTTGGCGGACGCCTGGGCTACATGCTCTTCTACGGCTTCGATCAGATCATCGCCAACCCGCTGAATATTCTGCGCGTCTGGGAAGGCGGCATGTCCTTCCACGGCGGCCTGATCGGCGTCCTGGCGGCGATGCTCTTTTTCGCGCGCAAGCACGGCATGCGCTTCTTCCAGGTCACGGACTTTCTTGCCCCGCTAGTCCCGCCCGGCCTGCTCGCGGGACGCCTCGGGAACTTCATCAACGGCGAGCTTTGGGGACATCGCACGGAGCTTCCCTGGGGGATCCGCCTGCCCTGCGATCAGTTCCCGCGCCAGTGCTTGGACCAGGCGTCGAGCGCAATCTACAGCCCTCCCGTGCACGCCTCCCAACTCTACGAGGCCGCACTCGAAGGCCTCGTCCTCTTCGTCATCCTCTGGATCTTCTCCAGCAAGCCGAGGCCAACCATGGCGGTCTCTGGGGTCTTCTTGATCGGCTATGGCAGCTTTCGCTTCCTGGTCGAGCTGGTCAGGCTCCCAGACGCGCACATCGGCTATCTCGCCTTCGACTGGGTGACCATGGGCCAGCTGTTGTCGCTTCCCATGATTCTATTCGGGCTGCTCCTCTTGGGACTCGCCTATCGCGCAGGCCCCAAGGTCGAGGGCAGCGCAGCAGGGTGACGAACGCCGCTTTGTCCGCAGAGCAGGCATAACCTCCTCGGACTGGAAGGTCCTCGACTACTTCGTCCGCGCCCTGATCCCACGCGGCACGAGCGTCCGCTCGGCCCACTCGAAGAGCCACTGCACGCCGAGCGCAAAGAGCGCCGAGGGGACGGCGCCCTCGAGGATGAGCGCGGTATCGTCCAATCGAATGCCGGTCAGAATCGGCTGACCATAGCCACCGGCACCCACTAAGGCGCCAAGTGTCGCCGCCCCCACATTGATCACCGCCGCTGTCTTGATCCCCGCAAGCATCATCGGCAGCGCCAGCGGGAGTTCGATCCGTCTCAGCCGCGCGGCCGGCGGCAGCCCTAAGGCCTCGGCGGACTCGCGCAAGGCCGTCGGGATACCCGTGATGCCGGCATGGGTGTTGCGCACGATTGGGAGCAGGCTGTAGAGAAAGAGCGCAACCAGCGCGGGACCCGCCCCAATGCCGAAGAATGGGATCATGACCACCAAAAGCGCCAGGGCTGGAATGGTCTGCAGAATCCCGACGACGGCGAGCACGGCCTGACCAAGACGGCGCCGATAGGCCGCCAAGACGCCGAGCGGAACCGCGACGCAGATCGCCGCCGCCAGAGAGACGCCAACCAGGGCGGCATGCTCGAGGCTGTAACGCGCCAAGCGCGCCAGGAAACCCTCGGCACTCGATTTCAGATCGAGCGCGAAGGTCTCGCGCAGAAACTGACGTGCCACTTCCGCCTCCGATCGGCCGTCGAGCTTGACGGCCGCATTGAGCGCGACCATGCGCTCGACATCAATCAAGCCCAGCGCGCGCTGCAGCGCCTTCAATGCCTCTGGCGCTCGCGCCTGCAAGTCGTCGCGGTAGATGAGCACGGCGTCATACCGCGGGAAGTAGCCGAGATCGTCCTCCAGGGCGCGCAGATCATAGTAGGCAATCTCGGCATCCGTGGTGTAGACCTCGGTGACGTCCGCCTCGGCGGCGCCCAGCGCCCGATAGGCAAGCTCGTGCTCAACGCCCCGCACGTCCGCTTGCGGCAGCCCATAGCGATCGCGCAGACCGGGCCAACCGTCGGCGCGATCCATGAACTCGCTTCCCAAGCGGAATTTGAGTTCCGGATGGGCCTTGAGATCCGAGACGCTGGCGATACCCAACTCCGCCGCCCGCGCCTCGACCATGCCCAGGGCATAGTTGTTCTGGAAGCCGATCGACCCGGCGAGCCGAATGCCGCGCTCGGCGAGCCAGGCGCGCAGCTCGGCCGCGCTGACGGGCTGCTCGCGCGCCATGATCTCGTGACTCAGGGTCCCGGGTGCGACCAGAACTGATGCAGGGGCTAAACTTGAGTTTTCCCTCTTCTGCGCCGAGGCATCGCATCACCATGTT